>QBWD01000056.1 GCA_003283685.1 Prochlorococcus sp. AG-315-D17 | reverse complement strand
CCAGCAAAAGAAATGGATATAGCCATTAAAGGTAATCCATGGAATGTCCCTAGAGGTTTCCCTGGGAGTCACTCTATAGATTTATTAAATAGGACATTAGATTCATATCTAAGAACAGGTAAATTAAAATACCCCAGATTTAATAAGTCATTGAGGAATGGTTTGGGTGACAGATCTGGATGGTCTGAATCTAATCCAAAAGTCTTAATTCTTGAAGGGTGGTTTGTAGGATGTGATCCACTTAAAGATAGAGCTAAATTAAATAATAACCCAGATAATCATAATAATCTTTGCTTAAATCAGTTTGAATGCGAATATCGCCATATTATTCAGGATAGACTTAATGCATATAGTAAAGTATGGAGGATGTTTAGCAAGACTTGGCATTTGAAATCAACCAAGATTGAAAATACTATTAATTGGAAAACACAACAAGAAAATGAAATGCTTAAGTTAAAAGGTTCTGCATTGACTGGGGATAAATTATCAAGATTCATTCGTATGATACAAGCATGTATTCCTCAGGAGTCCTTATCTAATATAAATGCTGATACCGTAATTTCTATTGATCAAAATAGAAGAATTTGTAATCTTTTTTCTAAAAGTTATAATTAGAAGTGTAAGTAAACTAATTCTTTTGTTTCCTTTTATAGAAAGCGTTTGAGTTTATTTTCTTCTTTATAATTTGTAAAATTCAGATACTTTATTGAAAAATCAACCTAATATTAATCCATATAGCTAAATCGATTAATTAAAAGTATGTCTTCATTTGTTTATTTGTTAAGGAATGGAGATTTATATGTAATTGGATCTTCTACTAATATTGAAAGAACTCTGGCTTCTTATAGTCCTGGGGAATTAGTTGCTTCTCAAAAAACAGCTAATCCAGAAGCCTTGTTGAAGAATTTAAGAAGATCTTATATTGATAATAGATTGCCTTCTTCAGATTATTTTAGATTGAGTAACTCGCAAGCTAGAGAATGTCAAACACTTCTTGGCAAAGAAGCCACTGCTACTTTTTTTAAACCTTTATTTACTGGATATCGTTTGCTTTTTGTTTTCACATTCTTTTGGCTTTTGATTACTTTAATTATTATACAGTTTGCGATAAATCCTATAATTGGTCGTTTATAAGCAATATTTAATTTTATTTTTATTATTTATAGAATTGACTGTAGAAACTATTTCTATTTTTGGTTATATTAATTTTAATTGATCTATTTTCTTTGACCTTATCAATTTTTCTTGTTTGGATAGCTGTTCCTTTCGTTCTTACGAGCATTTACTTCGGAACTAAAAATGGATATTACAATAGTGACGATTATGATGGTGATGGATGTGCTCACGACGTACAACGCTAATCATTTTCTAATTGATAAATTTTATAGGAGTTTTTTTCTAAAAGCTATTTTAATTCGATGAATTCTTAATACATGTCCATTTATTGTCAAATTGCCAAACAGGTTTATAAATATCTTCTTCGATTTGTTTACCTGCTTCTTCACACATCTGCTTTGTTCCAATTGGTATAGCAAACAAAGTTGGGCTTGTAATGCCGCTTACATGTGGCTGCGAGCCTGGTCCTTGCCTGTAGCTTCCTATTACCAACCAATAATCTGCTTTAACTTTTGATTGAACTCCTACTGTCGATGCAACTGCAATTATTAATGAAAAAAGGGTTCCCTTGAAGCTCATTTATGATCAATCATACGTATCAAATATATACTAATTGAAAATATAGTTTTTTCGCATTTTATTTACTCAAATATGATCGGACAGTTAAATTTGTTTGTTTTTAAATGTTGGCAATCATTTATTTTAGGAATTGTACAAGGCTTGACTGAGTTTTTCCCTATAAGCAGTACAGCGCATTTAAAAATAATACCATTTTTTTTAGGATGGGAAGACCCTGGTGTCTCCACCTCTGCTTCTCTTCAACTCGGCAGCGCTATTGCAATTATTTTATATTTTAAACAAGATCTATACGTCATTACTAAACAAATATTTTCAACTTTAGGACGTAGTAAATCAATTAAGGATGAGAATACTCGACTAGGAAAATATATTATTATTGCAAGTTTACCTATA
>QBWD01000055.1 GCA_003283685.1 Prochlorococcus sp. AG-315-D17 | reverse complement strand
CTAATTTTGAAAGCTTCATCCATTTTGAAATATTTCCAATACTAAACGAACCTAAGATTCCAAGTATTACAGCAACTACTGTTAACTCTAGTAAACTAAAACCTTCACTTGAATTGCTCAAATGAAGGTATTCGTTTTTTCTATTTACTAAAGACATTGAATGTAAATAAATAAGAACTTATTTATTTACCAAATACCAGGATTGCCGTTACATCCTCTTGTTAATGCATCTCCAGTAGCGTTACATACTTTAGCGGCGTTAGCAAAGTTGTAAGTAAAAGTAGGGTATAAACTTGTATCAGAGCTAGTAGCTCCAATAACTGCGTTAGCTGTACAAGTAATGGTATTACCAGCAGCTACAGTTGCACCTCCCAATGTTATGGCGTTATAACCTTGAAGAGCTGGAACGATAACAGTAGCAGTAGCTGGGTTATCAGCTAGTTTTACTGCACATTCTTTTGCCATAGTCGCAATAGTATTTGATGCCGCAGCAGCACGTGCTTTTTGACTGATATTAGTAAATTGAGGGATAGCGATTGCAGAGAGAACTGCTAAAACTGCAACTACAACAACAAGTTCAATTAGTGAGAAACCTTCTTGACCAGGTTTTAGAGATAAAATCTTTTTAACATTTGACCTGTTTAGGTAAGCTTTCAAAAGTGTCATTAGTTGTTGGTACGTTTTTCTTATTATAACAATTTTATATATAATCAATTAATTAGACAAGTAAATGAAATAGATCAGCTAGTTTTTATCTTTTGTAGAAAAAAGTTCAATTTCTATTGAGTTTTTCTCAAAACTAAGAACCAGAATGCTTGTATCTTTATATACATTGGAAACTATCCATCCAGTGGGTAAAAGATCAGTATTTTTTCCTCCAACATCTCCAGCCTTTATGGTCCCTGTGCGATCTTTGTATGAAACAAATGCATCTACACCATCTTTAGCTGCCAATAGTCCATGATATTTAAATGTATTGGGGATAGAAAGTTCATTAGCATTAATCTGAGGAGGAAGGAATGGGTCATTTCGACCAATCTTTATTTCCTTGATTATTTCATTAGCAGAAGCAAGTGTAATCAACTTGGGATCATCACTCTTATCAGGAATAGAGGAAAACTCTTGTGGATAACTTGGCTTAGTAACAAGCTCAACTACGTTTGCTTCTTTTGTGGAGCATGAATTTATGAGTGGATACAGGATTAGTATTGTCCAATAAAATCTATTAATTATAATTTGATGAGCTGACTCCCTAAAACTCATTACAGATATTTTTAGCTATTATATAATTTGATTCTGATTTTTTCAAGTATTAAAATTTATTGTTTAATTAATTCAAGTAAATATTCTGTTATTCAATAAAGTCCGATTTCTAGAGGTGTTTCCACCAGAAAATATCACTTAATGATTCAAGCCAAAATTGAGGTCCAAGAAGCCATACTAAAAAGGTTGATACGCATATGAAAGGACCAAAAGGAATGTAATCTCCTTTCTTAATTAACTTTAATGTGAATCCCATTAAAGAAAAGATACCACCAATGAGGAAAGACAATGTAATCGTGACCTCAAGACCCGCTATTCCTAACCAAGCACCAGTCATTGCAAATAGCTTTGTATCTCCACCTCCTAAAGCTGGCTTTTTGAAGATCCACATCATTATGAGACTAAAAAGATAGATTCCAATAAGACCAATCAAGTACGCCTTTAAATGTTCTGAGAAATTATTCATACTAGTGTTATTAACTACTAAATCATTAATAAGAATTAGTATTAGTCCAATAAGAGATCCAGAGAAAGTAATACTGTTGGGAAGTATCATATGGTCAATATCAATTATAGTTAAAGCAATAAGATAAGAAACTAATATCCAGCCTGATATTACAACATAAAAACTTGAGAAGATATCAATATTTAAATAACTGCTTTTAAAACAAATTAGAAATAAAATAGACGTAGTTAATTCTATCAAAGGATATCTTATATTTATTTTCTCTTTGCAATATCTACATTTGCCTTTTAAGGAGATCCAACTCAGAATTGGAATTAAGTCAATTAATTGAAGATTCCTTTTGCATGATGGGCAAAAACTTCTTTTGATAATGAAGGATT
>QBWD01000054.1 GCA_003283685.1 Prochlorococcus sp. AG-315-D17 | reverse complement strand
TCTTTTCTAAAATACTTATCACTAATAGATCGACGTTCTGGGGCTAACCATTGATCAAGAAAAGAGTGTTGATCAAATAAAAGTTGCTTAAGAAAGAATTCGTATGAATCAAAGTTAAATATAAAGCTATCCTTTATCTCAGAATGTAAATTATTAGATTTGTTGACAAAATTATTTTCTGACATTTAGGTATCTAAATGATTTTCAATAATCTTTTTCACACTATCAGCCCATCCAAAAGCATGTGGTGCATTTGCTAAAATAAAATTACCTCTATTTATACCATCTATTAAATATTTATTAGGACCATCTTTGCCTGGTATCACAATTGATATGTCGGCATACTCGAGTAATGGTATATCATTCTGGGAGTCTCCTAAAGCGATGATTTGTACATTTGGTTTTTGTAAATAGTCCTTTAAATTATTAACTGCTTTACCTTTATGACTATTTTCACAAAGAAGATGGCTCATTCTATTTCCTTTAAAAATATGCACATTATAAGTTTTGGAAAATAGCTTTAGCTTATCAAAAATAATATCAGGGGGATTCAAGAAAGGGACACTCCAATGCCTATCTAAAGCTCTGGTTATTTCTTGATCTTTCAAACCAGTAAGATTATAAATTTCGTTTGTATTCAAGTCATTAAGAGGCTTTAAATCATAGCCAACATCTTTTCCTAATGATTTCAATACTTGCCTGAGTTCCTTATAACTTCTTCCAAGTATTAACTCCCATTCATTAACTTCATCTTCATGAAACCCATAAACAGCAGCTCCATTTTCAACAATATATGGATCATGTAGATGATTAACATATCTAAAATGCCTAACCTCAGCTGCTGTTTTACTTGTGCATGGAATAACTGGAATAGACATATCAGCTAACCATCTTATTGTTTTTATTGCAGGAGAAATATCGTAGTTCTCATCCATTAAGGTTCCATCCAAATCAGTAACAACCCAGTAATTTAAAATATTAGACATGAAGCTAATCAATTAATGTAAGCCAGATTACTTGATAAGGTTTAAGTATGAAATTAAATTCTTTATAAATAATCCCAGACAAATTGTCTAATAGTTGGGAATTGGAATTAGTAACATTCAATTCTAGTTCATCAAATAACGGTAATTTTAGATCCTTATCTGTCATATTATAAACGGCATAGACTTTCTCATTATATAAACCCCTTTGGATAGTTACATGATCTAAAGCTCTTGTAGATAAACATTTCATTGGTGACTCAGGATGGAAAGCTTTGAGTTTTGATCTAACTTTAATAGCACGGTTTAGATATGAAATATTTTTACTTGCAGGAGAATCAATGTTCTTAAGAGTTAGATTTAATCTATTTGCTTCAAATTTCTCTCTATTCAAATCTCTTCTTTGTCCAGTTTTACTAAATGTTTCCAAGTCATTTGATGAAGCTAAAATAGCAGGAAGATAAAAGGCAGGAACACCTTTTAAAGATAATACAAAAACTTGACTAAGGTAAAAACGTTCAAATTGTAAATTCGATAAATTATCTTTATCATTAGACATCGCACTCCACCAACTTATATTTAATTCATAAGGTTTATCTTCTCCATTAGTCATCCTTCTATGACTAACTAAGCCACCTCTTTTCTCAGATTCAACTAAAAGATTACGGATTCTATTTTGATCCATAATGCCCTCTAATGCTCGTAATCCAATACCATCATGAGATGAAGTGAAATTCAAAAGAGAGGTATTTTTAGGTAAGTCAGTCCAATTACCTAACCAATCATTTATCAGATCTGTTTGACTGGTATATATGGATTCTAAAAGGATAGGAGGTAACGTGAAATTATATGCAATGTTAGCCTCATCGCCCTCCACTAAATAAGAAAGATTTTCTTTCTCTGGTACGTTAGTTTCGGTAATTAATACTCCAGAAGGCTTAATAAATTTTAGGCAAATATTTAAAACTTTTACAATTTTATGTACTTGATCTAAATGTAAGCATGTTGAATTAGCTTCTTTCCAAATAAATGCTATTGCATCAAGTCTTATCCATACTGCACCACACTCAACATATCTAACTAATAGCCTTAAATATTCCAAAAGAATATTTGGATTCTTCCAATCTACGTCAATCTGATCGGGACCAAATGTAGTCCAAACATCCTTAATTCCATCTGTAGTTTTAATACTTGTAAAAAGTGATGAACTTCTTG
>QBWD01000053.1 GCA_003283685.1 Prochlorococcus sp. AG-315-D17 | reverse complement strand
CCCTTTTTGATAAAACCATTTTAATTCATTTTCCCTACATAAAAATATTCCTCTAAGAGTCAAACTTAAGACTTTCTTCTTATATTTAATGGCATAAATTAAACTTAATGTTGATCCCCATGAACCTCCAAATACATGCCAGGATTTAATCCTTAGGAATTCTCTAAGTTTTTCTATATCTTCGATTAAATGATGAGTTGTATTTTCTATTAATTCAGAATGAGGGGTAGATCTACCACATCCTCTTTGATCAAATTGAACTATATCAAATTTTGTTGGATCAAAATATCTTCTGTACCTTGGATGACTTCCACCACCAGGACCACCATGAACGATCAAGACAGGTAACCCTTCTGGATTTCCAGTCCTTTCCCAGTAGATTGAGTGTAAAGAACTTACATTTAATATTCCTTTAACTCTGGGCTCTATTTCTGGAAATATCATTCTTAGTTGACTAGTAAATTCCTATCTCCTTTCTAGCTATTCCACTCAACTCAGACATCATAAAAAGTGGAAGCAGTAAAAAACTTGCTCTTATTTATACTTGAGTCCTACTATTAGCGGATGCTGATCTATTGCTTGATTAATAATGATAATTACTGGTAAAGAACAACTCCTCGGCTCGGGATGTGCGGGAAGAAACATAACAGATACCAAACTGCAAACACTCCTGCTCCGCATCATTTATTGAATCGTACTTAGAAAAATTTAAGATTAATTGCTTTACGTTTTCGAATAGAGGGTTCATTAGATTTCTCAAGACAGAATTAAACCTACTAAAGGCTCTTATTACATATCTACTACTATCGCTTGGAAAAATCATCAGGGTTTTCACTCAAGTATTAATCCTCTATTTTATTGCGGAGAGCAGCTATCTCTCCTAAACCCTGACCAGCCAACCAAATAACTAAAGCCTTGACTCTAGTGCTGTATTTACTAGAAAAACTAATTAATTAAAACCGTCGCAACACCCAAGTATTTATAAAGCCTTACAGGGTGTGAAGAGGCTATTTTAAGTGTCAATTGAGATGCCTAGATTTAACTATATATAAAGCAAGACAATGTTAAAACAAATCATAAGAACAATATATTTTGCCTTTATTTCCATAATTTTAATTTCGATTATTCTTGCTAGCTGGACTAGTTATGCCTTCATTGCTCAATCTTCAAAATCTAATGAAATAACTCATGTGATACAAGATATTTACGCAAATCAAAAGTCTATCGTTATTGATATTATAGATCTTTCTAAAATACTAATTAAAGATACAAGTGAACCCATGGCTACCGAAAATAATATTATTCAAGTAGAGAAAGAATTACTCACAGATCTAGAAGATAATTCTCAATTGGACGAATCATTAATAAAAGAGGATAGTGGAGATAATCCTTTAGGTATTGTTATCGAATCATCTGAAGTAAGTCAAGAACCATTAATCATTGAAGAGGTAGAAGTTTCGATGAATGGAATGGATATGGATAACTAAGCATGTGTTCTTAATTTTTTTCAGTCCGTAAAATAAAAAGAGCATGACTCCCTCTTTGTTTGAGATTATTTCCTATATGCGTGATTGTCTTTCATGCCATCGAACTACTTCTAGTATGAACCGACAACTCCAAAGTAGCTATATTACAAAGTGGCATGAATTCATGAGACATCATTCTGAGGCAAGAAATAAAAGCAATTCGCAATTTAAAACGCCTTAAGCAATATTATTTGAGCTTGTTATCATTATCTATCCATTCTCAAAGTTGAGCTCCTGATCTTAGCGAAACCCGAGCCTTCAAATGAGCTAAACGAATTAGTTAAAAGGGTCCCTCCACGAAAGAACAGCAACTAAAGCAATATGGGCTAGCGAATAGGTCATTGGAATAGCAATTAGATCTCTAAACTTTTACTTAATTAATTAGACTGAGATCATTTGATTGATGTAAACACTTAGGGCTTTTAACTCTAGTGAAAACACTCGGGCGTTAAGACGGATTTACATACCACGTAATGGTTAGTTAAAACGAATTTAGGGCTATCAACTTTGAATATATTTTTTCAAAGAAATTTGATCAAATAGCTTTAGGAGGTCTCCTCAAATAGATCTCCGCTAAACCACTAGAAATAAATGCCATGACCAAATTAAATTCAAGTTCAAAAGACCCTTTCAATTCCAGTTCGTTCATCAAAAAAGCCAAATTAAAGAAAAACCAAGCAATAAGTGCTACTTTTGCTAAAAGGAATTATCTTCTTCGAGAATTAAAGGAAACTGATGCAATGCTTCACAATTTAATGCATCAGTTTAATTTAGATGAAGAATACAAGA
>QBWD01000052.1 GCA_003283685.1 Prochlorococcus sp. AG-315-D17 | reverse complement strand
GTCCGGTTCGATAACAAGTCTTACCCTTAGTTGGGTTGCTCTCTTGATAAGTAGGAAAATTGTCTATTATTTTATGGATCATAGCCCCAGTTATTCTTCTCCAATAGCTCAAAGTATTGCTTCTGGATTTAAGACATTAATAATAGGCATGAGCTTTCTTGCGACTTTTACATTTGGATTTATAGGATTAGGTTTATTTTTAGTTTTTATTCGCAGCTTAATCGAAGTCAAATCAGTTAAAAGTGATTAGTATTTAAGGGTTATATTAGTTATTAAAGGTATAAATATGACGATTCATGACCTTGGACTTTTAGTTTTATTGCTCAGTCCAGGGATGCTGCTTTCTGTGTTGCTGTTATCTACTTTTGCCGCAGGTGGGTAATCAGGCACAGTCTGAGATAGTTTGGATTAATAAACCGGTAATTCCGGGCCTTCTGTTAAAACTGTGAAAGGTACTCTTTTATTTAACGCACTTCGCGAAGCCATTGATGAAGAAATGGATAGGGATCCATTTGTTTGTGTGATGGGTGAAGATGTTGGACAGTATGGGGGGTCTTATAAAGTTACTAAAGATTTATATGAAAAATATGGAGCGCTTAGAGTTTTAGATACGCCAATTGCAGAAAATAGTTTTACGGGAATGGCAGTTGGAGCCGCTATGACAGGCTTAAGACCAATAGTTGAAGGAATGAATATGGGCTTTTTATTACTCGCTTTCAATCAAATTTCAAATAATATGGGGATGTTGAGGTATACAAGCGGCGGAAACTTTACTATTCCTACTGTTGTAAGAGGACCTGGTGGTGTTGGACGTCAGCTAGGAGCTGAGCATAGTCAGCGTTTAGAAGCTTATTTTCATGCAGTACCTGGTATAAAGATTGTCGCTTGCAGTACCCCGACCAATGCTAAAGGTTTAATGAAAGCAGCTATTAGGGACAATAATCCAGTTCTCTTTTTTGAACATGTACTTTTATATAACCTCACTGAAGAATTACCAGGCGGTGAATATGTTTGTGCTTTAGATCAGGCAGACCTTATTAAGGAAGGGAATGATGTCACCATATTGACATACTCAAGAATGCGTCATCATTGTTTAAAAGCAGTAGAGACATTGGATGAAAAAGGTATAGACGTTGAGTTGATTGATTTAATCAGTCTTAAACCCTTTGATATGAAAACAATTGCTAAGTCAATAAAGAAAACTCATCGAGTTATTATTGTTGAAGAATGTATGAAAACAGGTGGAATTGCGGCTGAATTAATGTCATTAATAATTGAGAATTGTTTTGATGATTTAGATTCTCAACCTGTACGTTTATCTAGTCAGGATATACCTACTCCATATAATGGTAATTTGGAAAATTTAACAATCATCCAACCTCACCAGATTGTAGAAGCCGCAGAAAAAATAATAAATAATGGAGTTGATAAATAGATATGAGCCGTCAAAATTATTGGCTAGGGTTTATTATTGCTTTTGCAATTGTTTCTTTTTATATTTGTACAAATTTCCCATTTCAACTAGGATTAGATCTTCGAGGAGGTAGCCAGTTAACATTAGAAGTTCAACCTACCAATGAATTTACAAAAATATCTTCAGACCAAATTGAGGCTGTAAAGGCCGTTCTTGATAAAAGGGTAAATGGATTAGGTGTCGCTGATTCACAGCTTCAAACAATAGGAACCGATCAATTATTACTTGAACTGCCAGGAGAACAAGATCCTTCAGGTGCTGCAAAAGTTCTCGGTCAAACAGCTTTATTAGAATTCCGAGTTCAAAAAGTTGGGACAAAAGATTCTCTTAAGAAGCTTCAATCATTAAGGTCTAGAGTCTCTGAAATTATTAGGATATTAGAAACTAGTAATAATGAGTCATTAAGGATTAATCAATTGATTAACGATAATAATGAAATTTCTGATTTATTTAAGAAATATAATCTGATTGTCGATGATTCTTCTCAAACTGAATCTTTTCTTCTTCTGAGAAATGAAATCAACAAAAATATAGCCGATCTTTTTGAAAGTACATCTTTAACTGGAAAATATCTAATCAGTGCTGGACGTAGACAGGAACAAAATATGAGTGATTGGGAAGTTACATTGAGTTTTAATAGTGAGGGTGGAGAGAAATTTGCAGAAATAACAAAATCAATAGCTGGTACTCCTAGATTGTTGGGGATTGTGATTGATGGTCTTTCATATAGTGAAGCCAGTGTTGGTCAACAGTTTAAAAATGCTGGTATTACTGGTGGATCAGCAACAATAAGTGGGGATTTTACAGCAGAAGCAGCACGGAACTTAGAAGTTCAATTAAGAGGGGGTTCTTTACCCTTACCGGTGAAAATAGTTCAAATTA
>QBWD01000051.1 GCA_003283685.1 Prochlorococcus sp. AG-315-D17 | reverse complement strand
ACATGATCTGTTGAAGCTTGATTCTTCAACTAAGCCAATTATTGTTGATGTACGTGAGGATAATGAACTTGCTATTGCACCATTTACATTTTCAGTATTGCATTTACCTCTAAGTAAATTTAAAAGTTGGAGCGACCAATTAGATGAACTTTTACCTAGTGATAAACCTATTGTGGTGATCTGTCATTCAGGCGTTAGAAGTTTAAGTTTTGGTGCTTGGCTATTAGAACAAGGTTTAACCCAACCCGTTTGGAACTTAGAAGGTGGTATAGATTCTTGGAGCATTAATGTAGACGAATCGATTCCAAGATATTAATCGTCTAAAGAGACTCAGATTGTTGATCCCAATTTCTCTGCCACAGTATTAACATCCTTGTCTCCTCTTCCTGAGCAGTTTATTACAACTTCAGATTCGTTATCAAGAGTTGGACACAGAATTTCGAGATAGGCAAATGCATGGGCAGTTTCAAGAGCAGGGATGATTCCTTCTAATTGACTAACCAATTGAAGTGCTTTTAAGGCTTGACTATCAGTTACTGCAGCGTATTCAGCTCTTCCAATTTCTTTCAAATAACTATGCTCTGGCCCTACTCCAGGATAATCAAGCCCAGCACTGATGGAATGGGCTTCTTGAACTTGTCCGTCTGTGTCTTGTAACAACAGACTCATTGCACCATGAAGTACTCCAATCCTCCCCTCAGTAATTGTTGCTGCATGCCGACCTGTTTCTACTCCCTCTCCTGCGGCTTCAACTCCAATCATTCGAACATTCTTATCTTCAACAAAAGGATGAAATAGCCCCATAGCATTAGATCCTCCACCAACACAAGCTAAAAGGATATCCGGTGATCTCCCAAAAGCTGAGTTACATTGTTGCTTTGCCTCTTCACCAATAATGGCGTGAAAATCTCTAACCAACATCGGGTAAGGATGAGGGCCTGCAACAGATCCAAGTATGTAATGAGTTGTCTCAACATTAGTAACCCAATCACGAATCGCTTCACTGGTTGCATCTTTAAGAGTTGCTGTCCCACTGGTGACAGGTTTGACTGTCGCACCAAGCAATCTCATTCGAAAGACGTTTAGGGATTGTCGGCGCATATCTTCTTCCCCCATGTAAATTATGCATTCCATTCCAAAGCGAGCACAGACAGTTGCAGTAGCTACTCCATGTTGACCAGCCCCAGTTTCAGCAATAATTCTATTTTTGCCCATTCTTTGAGCTAAAAGAGCTTGACCAAGTGCATTATTTATTTTGTGAGCACCTGTATGATTTAGGTCTTCTCTTTTTAGCCAAATTCTTGGTCCTCTTTGATAAATATTGCGATAATAATCAGTTAATCTTCTTGCTTCGTAGAGAGGGGTTGACCTACCAACATAAGATTTTAATAAATGATTTAGTTCTGAGGTGAATTTTGAATCTTGCCATGCATCTTTTGCAGCTTTCTCTAATTCCAATAGTGCAGGAATTAAAGTTTCTGGGACATATTGGCCTCCATATTTTCCAAAACGGCCAACAGGATTTGGTCTTGATTCGGCTGATAGATCCGAATCTTTAAATTGAGTTGGAAGTTTAACTGTCACTTAGATTGAGAAGATAATTACCAGCCTCAATTCAAAGAAGATGTCTAAAGGAGGCTGGAGAGAATTTAATGCCCCTGGAGCAACAACAGGGAATGAAACTAAGGATAGTGTTCTACCTAAAGGAAAGCGACAAGTTCGTTTAGAAAGAACTCGTTCTGGAAAGAAAGGAAAACTGGTGACTTTAATTAAAGGATTAGAATTGGACCCTTTGGAAGCTAAGAAAGTACTGAAGCGCCTCAAAATTGCTTGTGGCACTGGCGGTACATTAAAAGGGGACCTGCTAGAGCTACAAGGGGATCAAATGATAAAAACTTTGGATTTTCTTTGCAAAGAAGGTTTTAGACCTAAACAAAGTGGCGGTTAAATATAAATTTTGTCCATCAACATGGAGAATAGAAAAAAACAGATTGTTTACATGGAAGAGAATCGTTTGGAAAAACTCTCGCCTAAAGCCAAAAATCTAGTTTGGCATAAATCCTCCGTAGATCGAGATGCTAGGTCTGAAAAAAGAGGACATCAGAGTGCCATACTTTGGTTTACAGGTTTATCTGGATCGGGGAAAAGTACATTAGCTAATGCAGTCAATGTGGCTTTGTATAAAAATGGCTATTCAACTTATGTTTTAGATGGGGATAATATCAGGCATGGTTTATGCAAGGATCTTGGCTTTTCCGATAATGATAGAGAAGAAAATATTAGAAGAATTGGAGAGGTTTCTAAACTTTTTCTTGATGCTGGAATAATTGTTTTAACTGCATTTGTATCTCCATTTCGAATCGATAGGGAGAATGCTAGGTCTTTAGTTAAAGATCAGGATTTTATAGAGATTTATTGCGCAGCTGATCTTACTATTTGTGAAAAGCGAGATACAAAGGGACTATATAAAAAGGCAAGGAAAGGTGATATTAAAGACTTCACTGGAATTTCAAGCCCCTATGAAGAACCTCAATCACCGGAGTTGCAAATAGATACTGGAATTATG
>QBWD01000050.1 GCA_003283685.1 Prochlorococcus sp. AG-315-D17 | reverse complement strand
TCTTCGTAATAACAACAGAAGCTGATAAATTAAATGCATATAAATTATCAGATAATCTTAAGAAGAATAAATTAATAGCTTGTGTTAATTTTAATAATATAGAATCTCATTTCTGGTGGAAAGGTGAGATAAATAAGTTAAAAGAAGTCCAATTAATTATGAAATGTAAAAAAGAAAATTTAGATAAACTTTATCAGAATATATTGAGATCTCATAGTTATGATATTCCTGAGATAGTTTCTTTTCCCGTTTCAAGTGAGAATCTTTATTCTAAATGGATATCTTCTATATAAAAGAAGTATTTATTTCGCTATCAAAATGTTTTTTTACAATTTCTTTTAGAGAAGTATTGGAACGAGAACCTAATTGAGTAACTATATGCCCAGCACATATAGAACCCATGATTGCTGATTGATAAGGAGAAAGTCCACTTGTAAGTCCTTTTAAGAATCCACCGGCATAGAGATCACCTGCACCAGTTGTATCAATAGCCTCTCCAAGAATGAAGGGATTAATAATTATCTTTTTTCCTTTTGAAAGTAAAATAGAACCATTATTTCCTCTTGTTATTGCTATGAGTTCGCATTTACTTTTGATTTTGTTAATGGCAAAATCTAAATCTGGATTTTGATACAAGGATTTTATTTCTGATTCGTTTGCGAAAAGTATATCTATATATTCCTCAACTAAATTTATAAAACTTTCTCGATGCCTTTCTACACAAAATGAATCTGAAAGAGAAAGAGCAACTTTTTTTCCAGATTCTTTAGAAACTTCTGCAGCTTTAATAAACGCTTTTTTCGCTGATGGATTGTCCCATAAGTACCCCTCTAGATAAAGTATTTTGGCTTTTTCCACTAGTGATAGGTCTAGGTCTAAAGGATCTAGAAGAACCGATGCTCCTAAAAAGGTGCACATAGTTCTTTGAGCATCAGGTGTTACCAATATTAGACATCGAGCAGTAGATGGACCTTGAGTAGAGGGTGGTGTTTGAAAGATGGACCCACTCTTTGAAATCTCATCGGTAAAGATTTTCCCAAGTTTGTCATTACTGACTCTCCCAATGAAGCCGGCTTTCCCTCCTAATTGGGATATGCATGCAAGAGTATTGGCAACTGATCCACCTGAACTCTGAATACCTCCCTCAATAGATTTGTATAGTTCTTCTGCTTTCTTTTCATCAATTAAAGTCATCGAACCTTTGTTCAGATTTAGCTTGTTAAGATATGAATCCTCTGTTTTAATAATCACATCCACAATTGCATTCCCTATCCCTACAACATCAAACGAATGATTAATTGTTTTTGATTCTTTGTTGCTCATTAAGTTGATTTATATAAATGAAAAGGTTGTATTTCTCTCATTATTTCTTATGAATTTAACAAGGCTCTTTTAGGTCCATGAATTGGATCTTCTATTACGATTGTTTGATCTCTATTTGCGCCTAAAGAGACTATTGCTATTGGAACTTCCATGAGCTCGGCAAGGAACTTTAAATAACTCATTGCTGCTAATGGCAGATCTTCAAGACGGCGACAATTTTCTGTTGAACATTTCCAACCTTCGAGTTTTTTAAAAATAGGAGTACATTTTTCAAAATCTTCAACACTGCTTGGAAAATAATTAATTCTTTTTCCATTTAATTTATATGCAACACAAACATGAATTTCATCAAGTTCATCCAATACATCCAATTTTGTTATGGCCAAACAATCTAAACCATTAACTTCAACTGCATATTTTCCTATTACTCCATCAAACCAGCCGCATCTTCTTCTCCTTCCAGTAGTTGTTCCAAATTCACCTCCTCTTTTACAAAGTTGGTCATTAATACTTCCTTTTAGTTCTGTAGGGAATGGCCCTTCTCCAACTCTTGTTGTATAAGCTTTTGCAACGCCTATAACTCTATCTATAAGTGTGGGTCCAACCCCGGCACCAATACAAGCTCCTCCTGAAACAGGGTTTGAGGATGTTACGTATGGATATGTTCCATGATCAAGATCTAAGAGGGTACCTTGAGCCCCTTCAAAAAGAATATTTTTTTTCTTTCTAGCCGCTTCATGAATTGTTCTGTTGCAATCAACAATATGTTCTTTTAATTGTTTTCCATATCCTATATATTCTTCAATTATTTCATCAATAACTAATGGTTCAATTCCATATATTTTTTGGAGCAAACCATTCTTTTCTGCTAGTGGAACTTTTAATCGCTCTCTAAGTTTATCTTTACTTAGTAAATCAATAACTCGAATACCGTTTCTGTGAGACTTGTCAGCATAAGTTGGACCAATACCTCTACCAGTGGTTCCAATCTTTTGAAGTCCTCTTTTTTTCTCCATCGCCATATCTAATAAGCGATGGTATGGCATGGTTACATGAGCTGTGGAAGCAAGTTTGAGGCCGGAAATGTCAATATCATTTTCTACTAGCATTCTTATTTCTTTGATCATGACTTTTGGATCAACAACTGTGCCTGATCCAATAAGGCAAATAGTTTCTGGATATAAAATCCCAGAAGGTATTAAATGTAATTTGAGGACTTTATCCTCAACTACAATTGTATGCCCAGCATTAACACCACCCTGGTAGCGAACAACTACGTCTGCGGAGCGGCTAAGTAAGTCGGTAATCTTTCCCTTACCTTCATC
>QBWD01000049.1 GCA_003283685.1 Prochlorococcus sp. AG-315-D17 | reverse complement strand
GAAAAGATAAATGAATTTCATCGATGATATTGATTTGCATAGAGCGAGTAGAAAGAAGCTGTTCATTTATTTTTTACTTATTTTTTTTTTTTTTTTTTTTTGTTTTTTTTTTTTTTTTTTTTATTTTTAAAAATATCAGATAATTCTTTTTAAAAATTTTTTGAAGTTTTTCTATTAACGAATCTAAAACTTTGAGCAACGGTTTCCCTTCATAGTTTTGACCAATTACTGAGAATAAGGAATTTTTTCCTTTTCCTGCTTGAGATCCTAAGAGCCCTCCTCCATATACTCCTCCAAATAATGCTGGGATACAAAGGATACCTGCACGGACAGCACATGCTGCCATGCCTGCAAAAGCTCCTGCATAGGTACCACTAGCCGTACCTGCGACACCAAGAAGAAGACTATCGTCTTGTCTAACTGAATACCACTGTGAAATATTATCTTTAGGAATAAAGTCAATTGGCCCTGTAAACCCTTCTTCATAGAGGGTTATTTGACAATTAGCAACCTGAGTAGTTGAACTATCTGTATTGGAAGAAGAATTACTTTCTTCACATAGTGCATTGTAAACGTCTGCATTGCTAGCGATAGGAGCCTGCAATCCTAAATCAGAAGAGAAGAAATTAATAATCGAGACATATTTGCCATTCGAATTCTTAGGGTTGTTAGTTCTCATTCGACATATAAGCATTATTGAAAACCTATGACATCCTTCACTTGTGTAATGCTGAGGCTTATTGTCGCATTAATTTAACCTTTAATGCTCTTCTTTATCTGGGCGTTAAAAAATAAAAGAACAACTATTACAGTTATAGAAACGCTGGGTTGAGATGTAAACGAATTGCTTTTATTTTTAACGTCAGTCCAACAACAGTTAGAAGTTGGGCTATAAAGTAAAAATCAGTTTTTAATAATGAATTCTTCTAAACTATTCTTTTTAAATCTTTTTGACTTTCAGAACTTCTCTCCAATCATGCAACTTTTAATGGGAGTAAGTTGCATTGGAGTCCTTTGTCTTTTTCTAGTAATTTTCCTTGATAAAAGCAAAGGCTATGAATTAAAGAGAGATTGGCGGGAAAAAAGTAATTTAAAAAAGTGAGCTTGACAAGAAAGAATTTGCTCTAGTATTCCTACATTGCCATTAACGGGCTAATTATTAGGTTGATTCATTTATATCGTGAGGCCTTAAATAGTTTGGTGATGGAGTGAAAAGTAAGCGTTTCAAAGACCCATCATCATTTTTTGTTCTTCCTCTTCTCTCGGGCAAGTGCATCATTTTCTAACGTGGTATTTATCAAACCCTGATAGTCACCACCTGCTGAAGCAAGACCGAACATCACAATAAAACTTAAACCCGCAACAATCGTTACAACCCAAGTTCCTGTTCCCATATTGAGAGGTATTGCAAATAAAGGGGAAGGCATTTAGAGAGTTATTAATAAAATGATCCTAGACATTTTTTTTTACAAGGGCAAAGAATAAGCGGCACTGTTAAATTTGCTTGAAATCAACGCTCCTTTGGCAAGATGGTAAGTGGTTGATCTATTGCAAACTCAATGGGAGAAGCTAAAAGGAGAAAGGAACAGGGGATAACTCCTAGGACAACTAAAAAAGAAAAGAAGCCTGTGAATCAAAATATCCCTAAGAATTTCCGAAGGAATCAGATCTTGCCAGTCATTCTTGCAGTAGGTTTTGTCATTTTCTTGATTTTTGATCTGGTTAGGTATTCAACCCAATAAAAATGAATCAGATTCTTGCAACAAGTACTCAATCAAACATGCTTTTCATCTTAGATTGTGGATTCATCTTGTTGGGTAGTTATTTCTTTGGTCGATTAGTTACCTTCTTTTTCCCAAGAAATTTATTAATCATAAAAGCTCAACCAAAAGACATGGCAGAATAAATAAGGATGAGAGTCAATTGCTTATCGGAACCTATGGGATTGACCTAGGTCAGTTTTTTCTATTTGACTATCTTGTAGATCTGCGGGTGTAGTTCAGTGGTAGAACGTCAGCTTCCCAAGCTGAATGTCGCCAGTTCGAGTCTGGTCATCCGCTTAAAACAGAAGTTTATTTCTTAACTTCTCAACTTCTTTTAAATCATCTATAGATCAACTTCAAGGATGACTGACCAATTTTTTTGTGATTATTTTTCTTAGATTTGGAGAGGCTCAGATTATGGGAGGTATCGTTCCAAATCTGATTGGCTTTGGGCTGTTTGTTAGAGCAACTAAATACTTTGCTTTTACAGGCAAACTGGCTGAGATGTTCGGCCGGGAAAGGAATAGAGCAGTTAGCCTTTACCTCAGTACTGACACAAATCTTACATAAACAGGTGTTTCAGCTTAAGAGATCTAAAAACAATAACTTAAATCCTTTCCTCTCAATAAACAGGCCAAGATGATTGGATCTGCAATCTAGTGATCCCAAAACTCTCCCGCTAAAATAAATTTTTAGATTCTCAAAAAAAATAGCTGCAAAACATTTGCAGCTAAAAATTTATTGTTGATATTAGAAAATTAAATTAAATCAACTCATAGATTTAAATCTCTAAGTAAATAGGGCTGAAGCTACACCAGCAACAGCTATTACAATTCCACCCCATTTGATAACTGGCTGAGACTTGTCATAAGTATTTGAAACAAGAATCG
>QBWD01000048.1 GCA_003283685.1 Prochlorococcus sp. AG-315-D17 | reverse complement strand
TTGTTGATGAAGATGGAATTATTATTTCAATTGATAGAACTTCTTTAGATGAATCAAATTTTACTGAAGATTGGGGAGGAAATTGGATTAGTCCTCGTGCTATTGATCTTCAAATTAATGGAGGTTTAGGAATTTCCTTTACAGATTTGACCTTTAATCAAATTCCTAAATTACTTGAATTGCTTGATCAACTTTGGATAGATGGTGTTGAAGGTATTTGCCCAACTTTTGTTAGTTGTCCTTTGGAATCATTTCAATTAGGAATGCAAGTTTTAGATGAAGCACGAAAATATACTTCCTCAAATCGCTGTCGACTTCTTGGAGCGCATATGGAAGGTCCTTTTTTATCTAAATTATATTCTGGGTCGCATAATTTAAATAGTATATGTACCCCAAGCTTGTCGGCATTAAATCAAAGAATCAATGAATTTAAAAAGGACATAGCGCTAATGACTTTAGCTCCGGAGTTGCAAGGTTCTTCGGAGCTAATTTCTCGTCTTAGAGAATTAAATATTGTTGTTTGTCTAGGGCATTCTGCTGCTGACTTTGAATTGGCTTTAAAAGCTTTTGAAGGTGGGGTGAGTATGATTACACATACTTTTAATGCTATGAAAGGCCTTCATCATAGGGCTATTGGACCAATTGGTGCTGCTATAGGTCGTAATGATGTGTTTATGGGATTAATAGCAGATGGTGTTCATGTTCATCCCAATATGATTTCACTGATAAAAAAAATTGCACCAAAGCAATTGGTTTTAGTTAGTGATGCCATATCCCCATATGGACTGGGTGATGGATCTTTTAAATGGGATAAAAGGTTAGTAACTGTAGAAAAAGGCTTATGTACACTGGCTAATAAAACGATTGCCGGATCAACTTTGCCTTTATTAGAGGCATGCAAACAAACTTCTAAATGGATTAATGATCCCACTGCTGCCATTTGGATGGCAACTATTGCGCCTCGTATAGTTTTGGGCCAAAAGAAAATCTCCTCTCAATTTTTATTGGTTGGTAAAAACATCGAATCTTTACTTCGTTGGGAAATGAATTCTTTCAATCATGAGTTGTCTTGGCAGGTAGCTGCGTAAGATTATGAAAAGACAGTTATCTGAGTAAATGGCAACGCAAATCAAAAAGGACGAAAAAATTGAGGTCGTTAATTATTTTAATGGAACAGGTTTTGATAGATGGAATAGAATCTATAGTGAAAGTGATGATGTAAATAAAGTACAAAAAAATATTCGGATAGGTCATCAAAAGACAGTAGATGATGTTATTGGATGGCTAAAGGAGGATGGGAAAATTAAAGAGAAAAGCTTTTGTGATGCAGGATGTGGAGTAGGTAGCTTAAGTATTCCATTGGCAGAATTAGGTGCTAAATCTATTGATTTGAGTGATATCTCTGAAGCCATGGTAAATGAAACTAGAAGAAGAGCCAAAGAGATAGGTTTAGATCTAAATAAATTGAATTTCCGAGTTTCTGACCTAGAGAATTTAAATGGAACCTACAATACAGTTATATGTCTAGATGTTTTTATTCATTACCAACAACAAGATGCTGAAGAGATGGTTGACCATCTTTGTAAATTATCTGAGGAGAGATTAATAGTTAGTTTTGCTCCTTATACTCCTTTATTAGCGTTATTGAAACGTATAGGGCAATTCTTTCCAGGGCCCAGTAAAACAACTCGTGCATATACGCTCAGAGAGAAAGGAATTATAGAAGCTGCTAATAAATCTGGCTTCAGAGTTGTAAGAAGTAAGTTAAATCAAGCTCCGTTTTATTTCTCCAAGTTAATTGAGTTTGTAAGGTCTTAAATAAAGTTGAACAACTCTATAAATACAGAGATTATTTAACTTAAAGAATTTTATGTGACCAGATGATTTTCTAAAGCATATCTAACAAGTTCTGTTCTGCTAGAAGTACCAGTTTTAATAAAAAGTCTACTTACATATTTTTCAACATTTCTAATAGAAGTTTCTAGTTTCCTTGCGATCTCTTTATTCATTAGTCCTTCTGCGACTAACTGCAAAACACTTGCCTCTCTTGGTGTGAAATTTGGAATCAAGTCATTTTTTCTAGAGGCTTTTTGATCCCCTTGAGTCAGCATTGATTTGATTTCTGTAATTTGTTTCGCCATTTGTCCAACATCTGCATCTGCAAATCTTGCAGCTTCTAATAATAATCTTTCTTGACGCTTCACAACATTTCTAACTCTCGCTACTAATTCATCTGGGTCAAAAGGTTTTGGTATGTAGTCATCAACACCTGCTTGATATCCTTGGGTTCTATCAATGGTCATACCTTTAGCTGTCAGGAAAATTACCGGTGTTCCTCCAAGGCGTTCGTCTGCTCTGATTTTTTTTAACAGACCATATCCATCACATCTAGGCATCATAACGTCGCTAATAATCACGTCAGGCATCATTCTTTGAGCTTTTTCCAATCCCTCCTCTCCATCGACAGCTGTAGTCACTTCAAATCCTTCATCTTCAAGATAAGTTTGAACAGCTGTTCTTAGTCCAGGCTCATCATCTACTAGTAAAAGCCTAGGAGTTTGTAAAACCTCTTGTTTGGATGGAGTTGCTTCACTCATAAATAGTAAAAATAAGACTTTTAAAGTGTGAGAGAGGATATTAAGGATTATTCCTCTCTATTATTTGGTAGATGACTTAATTAATGGATAAAAATCATCTGGTTTTTGATTATCAATCCTCCACACCTTGCAGTTTAGAGGTTGTTAAGGAGATGGTGCCTTATTGGAATGAAATTTGGGGGA
>QBWD01000047.1 GCA_003283685.1 Prochlorococcus sp. AG-315-D17 | reverse complement strand
ATTGAAGTGAACATATCTGTTGAAAGATATCTTTCGCCAAAGCTTGGCAAAATAACAACTAACCTTTTATTAGAATATTCAGGATTTCTGCCAATTTCTAAGGCTGCTGCAACCGCTGCTCCACTGCTCACTCCACTAAGCAATCCTTCTTCTTTTGCAAGTCTTCTTCCTATTTCCATTGCATCCTGATCATGAATTTTTACCACCTGATCTATTTGACTCATATCTAATACATTAGGAATAAAGCCAGCTCCTATTCCTTGTATCCCATGAGATCCAGGTTGGCCTCCTGAGAGGACAGGGCTAGATAAAGGTTCGACTGCAAAGATTTTGATTGATGGTTTTTTTTGTTTTAAGAATCTTGCACAACCTGTAATAGTTCCTCCAGTACCAACACCAGCAATTAATCCATCAAGTGTTCCATCACAACCTTCCCATATTTCTTTGGCAGTAGTTTTTTCATGAATTGCAGGATTGGATAAATTATCAAATTGTTGAAGAAGATAGGCATTTGGAATAGACGCTACCAATTCTTTAGCGAGATCAATAGCTCCTTGAATGCCTTCTTCTCCAGGAGTGAGTTGAAGCTCTGCTCCAAACGCTCTAAGCATTGAGCGTCTTTCTGTGCTCATAGTGTCAGGCATTGTAAGTATTAGTCGATACCCTTTCGCTGCCGCTACCATTGCTAGTGCAATTCCTGTATTACCGCTTGTTGGTTCAATAAGTACGGTTTTGCCAGCAATAATAGTTCCATTTTCTTCAGCTGATTTGACCATTGCGCCTGCTATTCGATCTTTGACTGAAGCAGTTGGGTTGAAACTTTCTAGTTTAGCAATCACCTCAGCATGGCATCCAAATGCTTTTGGTAAACGATTTAGTTTAACCAGTGGTGTGTGGCCAACTAAAGAAGTTATGTTTTTAGCAATTGTCATTGTTAGATTGAAATTAACTTTCAGTAGATTTAAGAAAATAATTTGTTAAAAGTGAAAGAGTTCATTAATTCGCCTGAAATGTTTTTCACATAAAAGCTTTATTGCTTTTTTAGAGATATAAAGAGATTAAATAATTTTTTGTAATTGACAGAGAGTATTTCCCAAAGATATAAACCTCCAATTTGGTGGCTGTTTCTTTTTTGGTCCATTGCTTGTGGAATTGCATTTTTTGCTCTAGGAAATCTCCCTTTGAGAGATTTTGATGAGGGTACAGTTGCTCGAGTTGCCTTGGAATTAAATCAAAAACAAGGTTTAGATAGATTACTTCCCACTTTGTGGGATAAACCATATCTAAATAAAGCTCCTGGATTGCATTGGATAATATCTTTTGCAATTGGAATTAGTCAAAAATTTAAAACTAATATTGATTTATTACCTTCTGAGTTTTGTATAAGGTTTTTTCCAGCGCTTTTATCTACTTTTGTAGTTCCATTAGGCGGTTTGATTCAATGGTATTTGCGTCCTCATGATCGAATTGCGAGCATTGCAACATCTTCAGTTTTATTGACATTATTGCCTATTGTCCGTAATGGACGAATGGCCATGCTTGATGGAACGCAATTAAGTGCGATTGCATTTTTGTGGCTTTGTTTTGTTTCAATTGATAAAAAGAGGTCTGCAAAATTTCATTTACTAGCTGCAGGATTTGCATGTAGTTTCATTCTTTTACTTAAGTCTCCTTTAGTTATTCCAGCCTTAATAGCATCTTTGTTGCCTTTATTTTGGGAATATAAATCTCAAAATTGTCCACATAATCTTTCGTGGGAATGGTTTATTTATGGACTTATTCCTGGCTTCGCATGGCATTTATGGAACATATTTTCTTATGGGTCAGGTGCTTTTTGGTTATGGTGGGGTGATGGTGCAGGGAGAGTATTATTTCAACAAGGTTCCGGGAGTGAACTGGGCTTTTTTGTACCAATAATTGAAATTCTAGAGGGTGGTTGGCCTTGGATTCTTGTTTGGCCAATAGGTTTTATGTGGGCTTGTTGTCAATTGAATACTCGGTGGGGAATTTGGGCTTTTGCTACTCAGATAGTTGTTGCAGGAAGTATTTTCCCACTAAAAATGCAACTCCCTTGGTATAGCCACCCACTTTGGTTGCCATTTTCTTTGTTATGTGGTCCCCCTTTATCTTGGTTGATTCAGAGACAAAATATTGATCGTATTCATATTAAGAAGTTATTAACAAAAATACCTTATTTTATATTATTTATTGGACTTGTTTTATTTACTTTATCCTTTTCTATTGTGTTAGGCCTTAATTCATGGGCAAAGCCTTATTTAGGAATAATATTAAATATTAGCTTAGGATGGTTTTTTGGAGGTTTTTTACTGTCAAGATCGAAAAGAAATATTCGTAAGCTTGGTTTTATTTCAATAGTTTTAGGAAGTTTAATAGGTTTAATATCACTTATGGGATCACAATTTTGGTTATGGGAGTTAAATGAGAATTGGGATGTCAGACCAGTAGCTGAAATTATATCAGAATTTGATAATGAAAAGATTTATATTAGAAATAGTTTTGAGAGACCTAGTTTGAATTGGTATGCAAACAAGCAAATAAAGAATTTGGATAGTGGAAATATAGATAAATGTCATTTAATCAAGAAAACAATTGATTGGGATCTTTTTACTTGTAATGATTGATTCTATAATTTCTATCTCAAAATATTTTTTCAAATCTTATTATTAAAATATGCTACCCCAATTCTGCCAATTATTGGTAAGAATGAAAAAGTACTTAGCTTGGATAACATGTATTGTATCGAGTTGACTATTAAGTTTAGCCCTTTACCTTTGC
>QBWD01000046.1 GCA_003283685.1 Prochlorococcus sp. AG-315-D17 | reverse complement strand
GCTTTCACTTATTATTTTGTTTTCACTATGTCTAAAATACAAGGATTTCAAACTATTGTTATAGCTAAAACATTCGATCAAACCTAAGAAGGAGCAGCTAAATGCGAAACATAGAAAGTTCTTAATTATTTCATTACTCATATTGACGCCACCCCCTCAAGATCTTTTCTAAGTCTTTTCTCTATTAACAATAATTGTCAATTTAAAAAACTCCCCAAAGAACCCCTCGTCTTGAAGGCTTGTGTCTTTACCAATTGATCCCCTTCACCTGGCTATTCGAAAATCAATAGCACGACAGGGAAATAAGGCAAATCATTAAATCCATGTACTTAACAAGAAGATTGCAGAGACACCACATCTAGTAGGGGTTGATTTATTAGCAAAATGGGGCTAAAAATAAGATCCCCATCACCCAGGCCCGCAGGACACCATACCTAGGGTCTTTTTTATTGATAACACTTCTCCTTTCTTAATTTCAACAAGAATCTCAAAAGAAACTGTGGATAACTTTCTAAGATTTAGGCTGATCAAAGCGTTCCAGTATTTCATAGATTCCTACTGTTGTTGTATCTGTCAATTATTTCCCAATACTCAAAATGCTTACTGTATAAAAAGCTTTCTACCTTTGTAATAAATAAGGCATAATGAGCACATGTTCTAATTTATATAATGTCTGAATCCTTATTCAAAATAAGTATCGAGATTGACAAAGTTCAACAAAATTTCAGTTGCAAGTCAGATCAGACTGTATTAGAGGCAGCTGCAGCTGCAAATGTGGAATTACCAAGCTCCTGCCTTGTCGGAATGTGTTGCACATGTGCTGCCTTGCTCAAGGAAGGTTCAGTCGATATGGATGCAATGGGCCTTAAGAGTGAATTACAAGATGAAGGTTATGTACTTTTATGTCAGGCATATCCAAAAACAGATTTGAATCTAATTGCTAATCAATTTGATGCAGTTTGGGATCAGAGATAAGTATCAAGACTAATTAGAGAATACTGGTCCACCTAATAAATCTTGAAGGTATGAGGCAGGATTCCTACTATAAAAACATGAGAAAGTCAGAGATGCTGAAAAAGTAGCACCGAGAACAAAAGACAAGCAATCGAGCAAGCGGTTGAATAAGGCCGATGTCATCGTCTCCATCAAATGGCATGACGTAGTTTTATGCAGAGGTTGATAACTTTGCTTTCAGTTAAGAACGCACATCCAGCTTGAAAACAACATCCTTTCGCATCGATTTATCAAACTTGCGGGGTCTAGCCATAGCAACAGCTAATAAGAAATTCGAATAAAACAAACGAGTCGAAAGAGAAGGGCATGAGTCTTCCATCGAAATTATCAAGGGTTTTTAAAAAATTAATAAATTCCTGTACATGCGCTATGGCATAAAAAGGGAGCTGATAAACAGCAACCAAAATTAATTACCAAGCAACTGCGTATCAAATTAACGTCCAAAGTGCGATCCTCCTCAAGATTATCGATGATAAATAATTAACTTCTCTTCAACACAAAACTTTGATTACATATGTTTTAGAAGTAGTTTCCGAGAAAACTTAGTAAAACTATTAACTAACCTAATGACTAATTCAGTCGAATCAACTTGTATATCTTTAGGTAAGGAATCTGCCGAAGTCCTTGGATTCAAAACAGAAGAACAAATAGAGACCGCATTAATAGCTTTAATGGCAGACATTATCCCCGAAGAAATGACTGCGGCCTAATTAAGAAAGGAAAAAGAATGAATTAAAGAGTCAAGGAATTTCAACTTAAAATGCTTAAACAACTAATATTTGAATCTATTTTTAGCCTATATCTATTCTCAAAACTTTAAATTCTGTACCCAGGGGGGATTCCGTCACATTCGAGAAAAATAGAATCTTCCCAAGTAAGATTCTATAATAACCTCACGTGAGTAGACGTTATGGCTAAAGGGCTGAGATTCCTTCAATGAAGCCTGGTTTATTACTAAAACAAAAAGGTTTTGAGCCCTTCAACAAACCTGTTTAATATCATGGCCCTATCTACTTTTTGGCGGGAAAAAAGAAAAATTACAGCAGAAAAATTCCGAAATTCGTTAATGGTCCAACAGGCACAGCACAGATACCAAACTGCAATCACTTCATTTCGCCATCATTTCTTAATCTGTGCTTTTAAAAAATGAGTCTTTGAGCAAGTTGATTAAGAACTAGTCGAGCAGCGTTTTCAACAGCCTCAGAAGGCAAGGCCATCATAAAAACTCGTAAAGATCCTTTTTCCATAGCTACACCTTTGAAGGGATCGATAACTAGAGAGTATTTATGCCGCTTTAGCTCAAAGCTGCAAAAGTTAGGAAGTGGGCTACCGATTAGTCTTTCTTCTGGCGTAGATCAGACAAGAAATAAAACTTACAAACACAAGCAAATCAAACCCTAAGTGCCACGGACTGAGAAAGGCATTGAAAGTGCTCTCCATTTATTCAACCTTCAAGCATTTCATCAACCCATCATGCCGCTTTTAAGGTTGCAATGCTATTGGCGTAAAGATCAGCAGTTTGGTCGAATAGTAAGAAGCGGTTTATTTATTTATGTTCCCTACCTTCGACTTTATCTATATAGGCTATTGATTTCATGACATATGCCATCCTTTTCTCAGTTGCACGAAGAGTACTTGTCAATTCATATCTACGAACCTTTCGCCAAAAACGCCTTACAAAATCAGGGATGGTTTTATTAATTGGCATTTCTCAAATCATTAGTAAATTTGGATCTATAAAACCTCCAATTATTCCTATCATCATTACGAAAACTGCGATAACAATTAAAGCAACAGGC
>QBWD01000045.1 GCA_003283685.1 Prochlorococcus sp. AG-315-D17 | reverse complement strand
TTAAATACTAAGTTAGTGTTTTAAAATTAACAAAATCAAAAATATTAGATGTAATAAATCAGAAATAGATTTTTTTAAATAAAAATTAGTAATAAATATGTTTGAAAGTTGTCTCGTCTAGACTTTTCAATATTATTATAATTCAAAAAAAGATAATTAAAGTTCCTCAAACTCCAGCTTTCTCAGAATGATAAAAGCTTATCAAGCATTACATCAAAAATATCGACCTAAACGATTTGACGAGTTAATCGGTCAGGAACCTATTTCCACGACTTTAAAACAGGCATTAATAAGTAATCGCATTGCTCCCGCATATATCTTTTCTGGGCCAAGAGGAACTGGTAAAACATCTAGTGCAAGAATTTTTGCAAAGTCACTCAATTGTTTGAGCTCTAAAAATGCCACAACAGAACCCTGCGACAGGTGTGAACTATGCCTAAGAATCAGCTCAGGTGATGCCTTAGATATTATTGAAATTGATGCGGCGTCTAATACAGGAGTTGAAAATATACGTGAATTAATTGAAAGATCTAGATTTGCACCTGTACAAGCTCGATGGAAAGTCTATGTGATTGATGAATGTCATATGCTCTCAACAGCAGCATTTAATGCTCTTCTAAAGACTTTAGAAGAGCCACCTCCTAGAGTTGTTTTCATCCTTGCAACCACAGATCCACAACGGGTTCTACCAACAATCCTCAGCCGATGTATGCGCTTTGATTTTCGTAGAATTCCACTGAATGATTTAAAGAATCATTTAAAAAGTATTGCATCTAAAGAAGGAATACTAATTGACGAAGAATCTTTACTATTAATCGCTAAACGTTCTCAGGGAGGATTAAGGGATGCTGAAAGCATGCTTGATCAACTTAGTTTACTCCCCTCACCAATTACAACATCAACAATCTTCAATTTAATAGGTGCTGTACCAGAAGAAGAACTAATCAAATTAGCAACAGCACTTACACATAAAGATCCAAAACTCATTTTAAATACCTGTCGAGAACTACTTGAAAAAGGTAAAGAGCCAATCGCTATACTTCAAGGAATAGCATCAATTTTAAGAGATTTAATTATCACAAAAGTAGCAGATAATCCGAGTAATTTATGTAATATCTCTCAAGAACATAGTCAAAGCATTACCAGTCTTGCAAATGAAATAGAAATTGAACATATTTTCAGTTTACAATCGAAATTAAAGGGTTCAGAAAGTCAAATCAGGCATAGTGTACAACCTCGATTATGGCTAGAAATTCTGCTCTTAGGCTTACTTTCCGAACAAAATGTAGAGCCTAAAAATAATATCGGAACATTTATAAAAGACGAAAAAATTACAGTAAGATATCAAAATGAAAGTATCAAAAAGAAACCTGAAGAAAAAGCATCTTCTTTAGGAAAAGAAATTTTACAAGATGAACTAATAGAAAAAGAAAATCAGGTCTCTAAAAATATTAATTTAGATGATATTTGGAACAAAGTTTTAGCAATGCTAGAACTTCCTTCAACAAAAATGCTCCTTTCTCAACAAGCAAAACTGGTAAGTTTAAATCAAGATTCAGCAGAAATAGCTATCTCATCAAAATGGATAAGTATGATTGAAAGCCGTAAAAATTTAATAGAAGAAGCATTTAAGAAAGCATTAGGATCTCCCAAACGAATTAATTTAATAAAACAATTAGAAGAAGTATCTAAACCTAAAAAAGAAACAACAACCGAAAAAAATAAAATCAAGAGTATTCTTGATGAAAATAAAAAGATACAAAGAGGAAAAGATACCCAAAAATTAGAGCGGCAAGCATCAAAAGAGCTAGAAAAAGAGTCAAATAATAACTATCAAACTAAAAACGGCAAATCAATTGATAATCAAGCAAAGCAATTTGCAGAATTCTTTAATGGAGAGGTTGTTAATCTTGAAGACAACTAATATACAAATTAAACGCCAATATGATTAGTCTTAACCCAAACTAATTTCTTAGGATATATTGACATTTTAAAAGCCACATAAGGAATAACAATAAACCAATGACTAAGATAAATTACTGAACCTAATATATTAATTATCTTACCTGGTGGCAATTCAGGACCTTCACTACTCCCATTACATCCTTTCCAATACGCCAAACCAGATACACTAAATGCAGAAATAGAAAGAGGCCAATATAAAGGCATCTTGCCAATTATTATTGATATAATGACATCTATAAAAGATACAATTGGCAATGCATATTGTAATAAAAAGAAGCAAGCTAAATCCAATTTCTTTCTATTATTTAATCCTTTTGATATTAGTAATGGCCAATAATCAAAAAATCTTTGAAGACCACCTTCAGCCCATCTTTGTCTCTGCCTGAAAAGTGCTGAAATAGATGCTACTGCCTCTTCTTGAACTGGAGGATCCCACATAATTCCAATTGATCCTCTAGTTAATAAAAGACGAAAGCTTAGGTCTAAATCGTCAGTGATTGTTTGTTCATTAAACCCCCCACATGAGTCAAGTATTTTTCTGTTTATCAGCTGACCATTTCCTCGTAATTCAGCTATCCCGCCACTAGCTAGTCGACCTCTCTGAATCACTGCATCCATTGCCATTTCCATTGCTTGAAAAGATGCAAGTTTATTCTGCTTACAATTAACAACAGCTTTTCTTAGCTGAATAGCAGACCACCCGCCTTTCAAAGCAAGAGTGATACCTCTAAGCAAAATGTCCTTCTGTAATTGAGCATCAGCATCAAGAATAAATAACCATTCTCCAGTAATTACTTTCAGAACTGAATTGAGCGCTCCTGATTTACCACCACCACTAAATCTTTTACGACTATGAATATGAAGACTTGGAAATTTCTTACTTAATTGATTTAATAAAATAGGGGTGTGATCCTGACTACCATCATCAATAATCCAAATAGATATTTTCTCTTCTGGATATTCAATAGTCAATAGCCTTTCAACTAATC
>QBWD01000044.1 GCA_003283685.1 Prochlorococcus sp. AG-315-D17 | reverse complement strand
TTCACCACTAGGACCGAAGGGCGATGCTACAAAAGCTGGCACCATAGGTGGAATTGCTGCAAATGCATTAGATGCAGCACAGATGGGAGGGTTTACTGAAGATCAATTTGCAGCTTTTGACGTCAATCAAGCTGCTGCTTTTACAACTGATGCTCTTGGGGGTATTGATAAAGATCAAATGGCTGCATTTGATCCAACGGCAATGGCTGGTTTTGATCAAACTCAGGTTGCAGCGTTTGACCCAACGGCATTAGCTGGTTTAGGCAAAGACCAAATAGCAGCGTTTGATCCAACAGCAATGGCTGGTTTTGATCAAACTCAAGTTGCAGCATTTGATCCAACGGCGTTAAAGGGTTTAGGCAAAGATCAAGTTGCAGCATTTGATCCAACGGCAATGGCTGGCTTTGATCAAACTCAGGTTGCAGCGTTTGACCCAACGGCATTAGCTGGTTTAGGCAAAGACCAAATAGCAGCGTTTGATCCAACAGCAATGGCTGGTTTTGATCAAACTCAGGTTGCAGCGTTTGATCCAACGGCATTAGCTGGTTTAGGCAAAGATCAAATGGCAGCATTTGAGGCTGCTGCAATGGAAGGATTTAATCCAATGCAAGTTGCAGCGTTTGATCCAGAGGCTATGACTGGATTTAAGGGGACACAACTAAAAGAATTAGATCCTGAGTCATTTGCTGCATTGAGCGCAGATCAACTGGCAAACATGGCGCCAGATGCCGCGGCAGCGGTTAAAAATTGGACTCTTCCAAAAGACGACATCATTCGTTGGGAAGGAGGTTTACGAGGTCCTGATGGGGAATGGATGTCAGCAGATTCTTTTTTCGACAAAAGAACAACTGGAGATAAACCGTCTACTACAACCGTTTGGCAGACCCCAGATGCTGATGCAATTGCAAAATCTGGTGGCTTTACAAAAGAAGATGGAACCTTTGTGAAAGAAGACGAATATTTCAAAGATCCAACTTCTGCTGGTTGGCTTGCACCTCCAGAAGAGTTGATTAAAAAAGATGGTGGTTTTAGAAATCCCAATGGTAAATGGGTGACATCTAAGGAGTTTTTAAATATCTCAGGTGAGATACCTGAAACCGATGAAATCAAGAAAAATGGTGGATATTTTGATGCAGATAAAAAGTGGGTTTCTTCTTCTTCTCATTTTGGAGAAGGCAGTGCTGAGGTGCAAAATATTGCTTGGACACCACCAGCAAAAGCTGATATTACAACTGATGGAGGTTTCTGGGATCCCTTGGGGCAGTGGGTGAATTCAGCAGATTATGAAGTAGAAGGATGGACAGCTCCAGATTCTTCTCTTAAGCCAGTAATGCCAGAAGGTATTACTGAAGCAACACTTAAAGCAGATGGAGGTTACAAAGATACAAACGGCACTTGGGTAACTGATGCCGCCCATTTTGATACTAGTTTAGATAATGAAGCTAATAAGGTAGCTGGTTATTGGGGAGCAACCACAGATCCAATTAAAGAGGCAGGGAATAGTTCAACTCTTGACCCAACTGATGTGCTCCTCGAGGTCAAACCAATTAGTGAGGTAGCTTATCCATGGAAGGATATTAAAGAATTAAAGGATCCCAAATCTACTGGGAGTAGCGATTCAACAAGCCATTGGGCGTCTTTAGTTAAAAGTAAAGATGATGGAGATGACAGGTTGGAAGGAGGCCAAACTTCTGACAATATTTTTGGAGGCTTGGGATCAGACTTTATTGATGGAGGAGAAGGAGAAGATGTTGCTTTTTATGCTGGAAACTTTGAAGATTATAAATTTGATAGAACTAAAGATACAGTGGCTATTAAAGATCAACGAGATGGCCTAAATGATGGAAATGATACGCTTAAAAATGTCGAATATATCCAATTTGCTGATCAGAAAGTAGATGTCTCAAAGTTAGATGTCGTTAAAACATATACAGGTAAAAGTAAAGATTTTAAATTCTTCAAGAGAGACGACGGGACTATAGAAGTTAAAACTGAAGACGGTTTTGATGATATTACTGGTGTACCTAAACTAGAATTTGATGATAAATCATTTAGTGGAATTAGTGATATTAAAGAGACTTTTGATCAGGTGGAATCTAAAGATGATGCGACCGGACAAATGTTTAGGGTTTATAACGCAGCTTTTGCAAGATTCCCAGATTCAGATGGACTTGAATACTGGATTGATAAAAATTCATCTGGTGAAAATAGCAATCGTGAAGTAGCTGATTCTTTCTTAGATTCTGAAGAGTTCAAAGATATTTATGGTGATAATGTTGACACGGGAACATATGTGAACAATCTATATAAAAATGTTCTAGGCCGAGATGCGGATCAAGAGGGATATGAATATTGGGTTGGGCAGTTAGATAGTGGACAAGAAAACAGAGGAGAATTACTGTTAGGTTTTGCAGAAGGAAAAGAAAATCAAGCCCTATTTTCTGAAGTTACTGGTTTATTTTGACTTCGGTTACTAATTCTTCCCTATAGCTGTCTCAGGGCCTGATGATCAAAATGAATAGAACTATTTCAACTTAGACTAACCCTAAAATATAGCTGAGACTCTTTGGTATGATTACATACTAGGAAGTTTTCATTTGTCATGTAGACGTATAGTGATAGCAAGAGGATTTAGATATTAGACTTAGCTATAATTGCTAGTAAATGTATTCTTTGCTATTAAAGAAGTAAGAGTCTCATTTATATGAGTTTTTGAGTTCTTTTATCGTCTAATTCAGAATTATGACTAATTTGTGGAGTCCAATCGGTTCTGATATTGATGGAGAAGTTGCTGCTGAGGAATCAGGTACTTCAGTAAGCCTTTCCGGAGATGGCTCCGTTCTCGCGATTGGTGCTTGGGGAAATGATGGCAATGGAGAGAATAGTGGTCATGTTCGAATCTATGAAAACGTCAATAACAGTTGGTCTAAAATTGGTTCAGATATTGACGGAGAAGCTACTAGTGACATTTCAGGCTATTCAGTAAGCCTTTCCTATGATGGCTCTGTTGTCGCGATTGGCGCTACTAGAAATGATGGCAATGGAGAAAATAGTGGTCATGTCCGAATTTAT
>QBWD01000043.1 GCA_003283685.1 Prochlorococcus sp. AG-315-D17 | reverse complement strand
GAAGGATCATCCATATGATGTAACACACCTCCACATTCAATAATGTCAAATTGTTCTTCTAGTAAACTAACTTCTAAGATATCCATCTCAATCAGTTCAACATTATTAATTCCAAGTTCATTTATTTTCCTTTGAGCATAAGATAAACTAGATAAACTTAAATCTATAGCAGTTATTTGAGCGTTCTTATACCTCTGTGCTTGTAAGATTTGATTACCTGTGCCACATCCAGCAATGAGGACTTTTAATTGCTGCTCACCTTCATTTTTATTGATGTAGTTAGGTTTGATTTCATTATTAATTGCTTGGATAATAGATAACTTTTGCCTTTCTTGATGACTTCCATATCTCCATCTAGGATATGGATTTTCTTCATATTGAGATTTAACTTTTTGAGAAATTTGATCATCTATTGCCCCTAATTTTTTTATATTTTGAGACAAGTCAATTTCTTGTAGAGGTTCTGATATTTGTAATATCATTAGTTCTTTAAAACTTTGATTAGAAGAAATAAAAGATTTTAAGGATAGTATTTGATCAAGAAGTTTATATAGAGGGTAATAACAAGATAAAATTGAAATATTTTTTTCATTTAATTCACCATCTATGCATCTATTGATGATTATATTAAGAGACGATTCTTCTGCTTCAGTTAATGAGTAAACATATTCATTAAGAAAGCATTGTTCTCCTAAGGCAATAATCAATTGTAATTCAGAGTAACTTATTTCTTCTTTATTCTTGGTAATTTTATTGCATAAATATTTTCTTATATTGCTTAGCAATTTCTCCAATCTAATATCCTTAAAAGTTATCTTTTTAAGTGCATTAATTATGACTTTTTCATTTTGAAGTAAATCTATTTTAGAAAAGTCTGGATCTAATTTTTCTATACTAATGATTATTTCATTGCTATATATAAAGTTAAATGCTCTTGTTAATTCATTGTGGGAAATATCATTTTTTTCTAGCAGAATATTTATTATATATTTTAATTTTGATTTATTTAATTGGGATGGATCTGAATCTTTTAGAAATCTAGTTATTGAAGCATAAATATTAGAAAGTGTTGGATTGATATCAATTGCTTTTAGATAAGAATCAAATGCGTCTTGTAATTTGCCAAGATCTTTCAATATGTTTCCCAGATTGTAATGCGCATCTGCGAAATCAGGTTTAAGTTCAATTGCTTTGCGGTATGACAATTCTGCGTTTTGTAATTTGCAAAGATCTTTCAATATGTTTCCCAGATTGTAATGTGCCTCTGCGAAATCAGGTTTAAGTTCAATTACTTTGCGGTATGACAATTCTGCGTCTTGTAATTTGCAAAGATCTTTCAATATGTTTCCCAGATTTAAATGCGCATCTGCGAAATCAGGTTTGATTTCAATTACTTTGCGGTATGACAATTCTGCGTCTTGTAATTTGCAAAGACTTTTTAAAATTATTCCTAGATTGTAATGCGCCTCTACGAAATCAGGTTTTAATTTAATTGCTTCGCGAGTAGATAATTCTGCTTCTTTTAATTTTCCAAGGGATTTTAATATTAATCCATAATTAGAACAAACTCTGTGATCTTTAAAACCTTGATTTATGAAAAATTGATAATATTTTGTTGCTTCTAAAATGTTTCCTTGTGAATGGCATTTAAATGCTTTATTTATTATTTGTTCTTTAGAAGGTTTCGTAGGAGTTTTAGTATTAATAGTAAGATTTTCTTGATTTTCCCCTAAAGGAAATGGAACTGGGAATATTTTTACCTCAGTAATTTTCTTTTTTTCTTCTCCTTCTTGACTAGAACTATCCATCTTCTCTGATCTTTTCTCTCTTTTGGTTCTTCCGATTTTACTACCGATTTCAATCCTTATTAATTTTTTCTGAAATCATTTACCATTTATAGAGAGAGATTAACTAATATTTTCATTGAACTTTCTAAGATTATTAATAAAATAAACTCATATAATAGAACTAATCCTTTTAATTGCTGAACTTTGTCAGTTTGTCACGGGTTTATCACGATAAAATAATTCCTGAGAAACCAGTTATAAGTCCATTTTTTTTAAAAGGTACTATTGAGTGGGAATAGTTTAGGGCAGTAAAACGTAGTCCACTACTCAAAGTCGTTGTTCCACGTGACTTCCACGTAGAAATTTAAGTGCCAAGGTGACAGGGATTTGAATAGTAAGTTCCACGTGTCACCTTCTCACGTTCTCTGTAAAGACATCGTAGATAGTTCATTTTCTCTACACCTGAACCGTAGAGAACTTGTAGAGAAAACGTTGGAGAATAAGTGCTTATTTCGAAATAACTATTTTGCGATGTATATTACTAAATTGACTACTTTTATAAGACGACTACTTACTTCTTTTTAGTATTTCACTTTGTCCTCCTTTGAAACGCTTGTTTGATACAGAACAAAAGTTTATTTCTGCTCTATTCAACTATGATATATTTTCGCAGAGAAATCGTAGAAAGGTGTTTTTCTCTGAAAGGTTAAATATTTTTATTCTGTGGAAGTTGTAATTCTCCGTTTTAGAAACCCAGAATTGATACATTGCTCTGAAGGTGATGGGATGCTTCTCTTCAAATCTTGCCCAGTTTTGTAAGTTTGTTTTAAGAGGTGATTTCTCGATATTTTTTAGTCTTAGTAAGGATTTCAATAGCAGGTTTCAGCATATCTTTGTAGTTCTTCCATCTACCAATAGATTTTGAATTAATTGGGTAACGAACTTCAACATTGCTTCTTGTTGAAACTGAGCGTCGATTGTGATGTGGCAATAGATATGACTCGTTCCATTCCCAACCTAACCAATTGATTAAAGATTTAATTTCTGTATTAGGGTTGTTGACTAATGTGTCATAATTCAAGTCGTATATTTTTGATCGGAATCTATTCTTATACTCAGTCATTATTTCTTCTTGATCCAAATAAATGTTTGCGCAATCAACTAATGAAGAGGAATATTCATTCCCTTTAGCAAAATGTGCTCGGTAAATTGAAAGAATATTATCTAAAGGATTTCGGAAGCAGTGAATAATTTTTGCGTTAGTTATTCTCTCGGCAATAATACCTGCATATTGATAGTTATATAACCATTTGTTAGTTGTAATTTGTATTTGATTCTTACAATGATTTATTTTCTTCCAATATAATTCAGAGAAATTGAATTCTTGATCCTTTTTTTTCGACTCTATAAATGATTCCTCTAGGATATTAATCTCTCCCAAATCATTAACATTCATATTCATACTCAGGATAGATTCAAGTAATGTGGATCCACTTCTTGGCATCCCTACAATGAAAATACTTTCAGGGTCTTTTCCTTGTATTTTGTGATTAGTACCTTTCTTATTTGATTCAAAAAGCAATGTTCTAGACTTATTGATATAAATATCAGGTTGAGATGGGCTTATATAAAGTTTTAATTTATTTGCTAATTGAAGATATTTAGCACTTTCCTTATACTCTTTTTCTTTGTGAAGAATATTTGCTCTTGCAAAGTAAATATCAACTTGGTCTTTTTTTAATTGCTTCTTTAAAATACTTTTAGAAAAGAGTTTGTCCTTCCATATTGTATTT
>QBWD01000042.1 GCA_003283685.1 Prochlorococcus sp. AG-315-D17 | reverse complement strand
TGGTTTAGAAGAACCTCTTAATGAAGCTATAGATACTGGAAATTTTGAATTGATTCCCAGTGGCCCTTCGGTTGGCATGGATGAAGAAGCTACTGCGGTTAGAAAGAAAAAGGATGCAAGTATAAACATCGCCATGAAGTTGGTTAAAGATGGTAAAGCCTTGGCTGTTTATTCTGCTGGGAATTCAGGGGCTTTAATGGCTTCAGCGATTTTTAAATTAGGCCGTTTAAACGGAATTGATAGGCCTGCAATTGGCGCATTGTTTCCAACAAAGGATCCTGGTCAACCTGTCTTAGTACTTGATGTAGGAGCAAATATGGATTGCAAGCCAACATATCTTCATCAATTTGCTCTTCTTGGAAATATTTATTGTCGAGATGTACTTCAGGTTGAAAATCCAAGAATTGGGCTATTGAACATTGGTGAAGAGTCTTGTAAAGGTAATGATCTTTGCCTTGCGGCTTATCAGCTTTTAGATGAGGAAAAACGTTTTAACTTTGCAGGCAATTGCGAGGGGAGAGATGTTTTGTCGGGAGAATTTGATGTTGTTGTTTGTGATGGCTTTACAGGAAATATTTTGTTGAAATTTTTAGAGTCAGTAGGAAGTGTCCTTTTAGGTGTGTTACGGGCTGAATTACCTAGAGGAAGAAGAGGGAAAGTGGGATCAGCCTTTTTGAGAAATAATTTGAAACGCATTAAAAAGCGTCTTGATCATGCTGAACATGGAGGTGCTCTGTTACTGGGAATTAATGGTATTTGCGTTATTGGTCATGGAGGCAGTAAGGCTTTGTCCGTTTTAAGTGCCTTAAGAGTTGCACATTCTGCTGCAAGTCATGGAGTGATGGAAGATTTAGCTAACTTAAATCAACCTAAAGACTTAAACGTTTAATTGAACTGTCATAGCATGTGATTGACTATTGCAATATGGGTATTTTTTAGATTTGACTAGCAATTCTACAAACCATTCAGGAGTTTCTTTTGTAGGGTGCGGAAGTGCCACTCCAAAACAGATCATTGGGAATGATCAACTTGGTCAAAGAGTAGATACCAATAATGATTGGATTCAAAGCCGAACGGGTATTAGTCAAAGACGTGTTATAGGGACTAGTGAATCCTTGATTGAGTTGGCCTCAGAAGCAGCTATAGGTGCCGTCAATATGGCTAAATGGGATGTTAAAACTATTGATCTGATAATTCTTGCAACATCGACTCCTGATGATCTTTTTGGATCGGCCCCTCAAATCCAGGCAAAGATTGGAGCAACAAATGCCGTAGCTTTTGATTTAACTGCTGCATGTAGTGGCTTTTTATTTTCGTTAGTAACTGCAGCGCAATATTTAACATCGGGTTCAATGAAAAGAGTAATTGTCATTGGAGCCGATCAATTATCGAAATGGGTTGATTGGGATGATAGAAAAACTTGTGTTTTGTTTGGCGATGGAGCTGGTGCTGTGGCTATGGAGACTTCTAAAGGAAATAAAGGTTTAATAGGTTTTAGTTTGAAATCAGATGGTTCAAGAGGAGATTGTTTAAATCTTTCACAATCAAATAATTTTTCGGATTTAGTGGATGGAACGAAATATCAAAAGGGTGGTTTTCTTCCAATAAAAATGGAAGGCAAAGAGGTTTATAAATTTGCTGTTAGAGAAGTTCCTTTGATACTTGGAGAACTTTTAGAGAAATATCAAATTGATTCCAAAAGTTTGGATTGGCTTTTACTGCATCAAGCTAATCAAAGAATTCTTGATGCAGTAGCTTTTAGATTTTCAATACCTTCCGATAAGGTGCTTTCAAATCTTAAGAGCTACGGGAATACTTCGGCAGCCACAATTCCACTGATGCTTGATGAAGCCGTAAGAGATGGAAGAGTTAAATCTGGCGATTTAATAGCTAGCAGCGGTTTTGGTGCTGGTTTGAGTTGGGGTGCTGCTTTGTTTTATTGGCATGGTTCCTATTAGTCTGTCTGAGTATTGGTTATTTGAATTATGTCTATTGCCTGGGTCTTTCCTGGACAAGGTTCTCAAAAATTGGGTATGGCTGATTCATTGCTTGAGTTGCCTGGCGCAAGAGAGAGATTTGACTTGGCTTCTCAGATTCTTGGAAGGGATCTTTTTAAGGTCTGTAGCGGAAGCGAAGTTTCTAAAGAAGAAATATTTAATTTAAACGATACTAGAAACACTCAACCTGCAATGTTTGTGGTTGAATCCCTTTTGGTGGATGGTTTGAAAAGGCAAGGAAGGGAGCCTGCAATGGTTGCAGGCCATAGTCTTGGTGAAATAGTTGCTCTTTATGCTGCGGAAGTTTTTGATGCAGACATCGCTTTATTGTTATTAAAAAAAAGATCTGAACTCATGGCTTCTGCAGGGGGCGGAGCGATGATTGCAGTTTTAGGTTTTGATAGAAATCAATTGGAAGATTTAATAAACGAAACTGAGGGGGCTCAAATTGCTAATGATAATAGTGATTCACAAGTTGTCTTATCTGGCTCTCCTTCAGCAGTAAAAAAAGTGGCAAATGCTTTGAAGTGCAAAAGAGCTATTCCTCTACCAGTTTCTGGTGCATTTCATTCTGAGTTTATGACTCAAGCATCTCAATCTTTTGCAGCCGAACTTGATCAAATAACTTTTAAAGCAGCAAAAATACCTGTTTTAAGTAATGTTGAACCAAATCCAACTTTGAATAGTGATCTGTTGAAGGACAGATTAAAAAGACAAATGATAACGGGTGTTCGTTGGCGTGAGATTATGCAGATAATGCAAAATGAAAGAATAACATCCATGATTGAGGTGGGACCTGGAAATGTTCTTAGTGGATTGGCTAAAAGAGCGATGAAGGGTATTTTGATTAATCAAATTTCTACTGCAAGTGATTTGGGGTATTGATTTTGAGCGAATTAATTTCTAAGTCTGGGTTGTTAGAAAAAACTATCAGGCCTCCTCGGCAAAGCTTTGTGTATGCGTCCGTAAGTTACTTGTTTGCTTTCCCTGTTTTTCGAATTTTATTTAGAGGAAAAATTATAGGGATTTCAAATGTACCTAAGACAGGTGGAGTCGTAGTGGTCTCGAATCATGGCTCTCATCTTGATCCACCTATCCTTGGACATGCATTAAGACGGCCAGTAGCTTTTATGGCTAAAGCCGAACTTTTTAAAATACCAATATTGTCTTCAGTGATTTCAGCTTGCGGAGCTTATCCTGTCAGCAGAGGTGCTGGAGATCGAGAGGCGATTAGAACAGCTTCCAATCGGTTGACTCAAGGTTGGGCTACTGGAGTATTTTTGGATGGAACTAGGCAAGATAATGGAAGAGTAAATGACCCAAAAGCAGGCGCTGCACTTTTATCGGCGAGGACTGGATGTCCTATCCTTCCAGTCGCAATAGTTAATAGTCATCGAGCCTTTCCAAAAGGCTCAAGATTTCTAAGACTAGTACCTATTCATTTGCGAGTTGGTAAATTAATCAACCCTCCTTCAAGAAAGAAAAGAGAAAGTTTAGTAGCAACTACAAATGAAATTCAATCAGTTATAAATTCAATGTTAGACAAAGGATTAATAAGTCAGTGAGTGAAATTAAATTTATATTTTACTCTATTTAAGAGAAGACGAGTTAACTAAAAGTAGAACATTAAATTATCCGACTGGAGAGGTTGGATAAATGGGTAATAC
>QBWD01000041.1 GCA_003283685.1 Prochlorococcus sp. AG-315-D17 | reverse complement strand
GTGAAGCACCCAAGGCTCACTGGAACTATTGCCGCTTTCAATATAAAAGTAAAAGGTAGAAAAGGATACTTAAATTCAGTTGGCAAAATACTAAAATCTTTTGCATTAAAAGCCGGGGTATTTATCAGACCCCTCGGAGATGTAGTTTACCTAATGCCACCTCTTTGTATCAAAGATGAAGAACTGGAAAAATGCTATTTTGTAATTAAAAAAGGTTTAAATTCTATTTAATAAAAATCTTTTTCTGAATACTTAACTTATGTTCAAATTATAGATTTAATTGAAATCATCCAACTTGGAACAAAAATCAAATCTTCACCTTTAAATACCCCAATAACTATTCCTAATGTCAAGCTCAATATAAGCGTAATTATCAAAAGAAGAAGTGAAAATAATTCGCCTCCTGAAAGAGGACGTCTAACTCCAATTGATTTTGAGAATTGGCCAGTTTCATTCTTTCTTAAATCAAGCTCTATTGATTGAGAGATAAGATTATTTTTCTTTTCTAGGCTATTATCATATTCAGCTCTCAAGACAGGATCACTTAGTAGGTCATAAGCCTCGCAAACACTTTGAAATTGTCTTGTAGCTTTCTCAGAAGGAAGAGAAGTAGTATCTGGATGCAGTTCCTTACTAAGTTGCCGAAAAGCTTTTCTCAACTCTGCGTTATTTACCGAGCGAGAAACCCCAAGAAGTTCGTAATAATTGCAAGATGATGTCAACTAGAGAAAAATATGATCTAATAAATATATAGAAATACTATATGAATATTTCAAACCTGCCTGGTTCACCAAAATAACTTAAACATGTCTATTAATTCCAATAAAGACCATTTAATATTATCTATATATGAAACGCTAAAATGGCGACCTACAAAAAATCAAATTGAACAATTTATTAGGTTACAAGTTTTGTTAGAAGAGTGGAATAAAACCACTAATCTTACTCGTTTAATTAATGGAAATGATTACTGGATTTCTCAAGTTTACGATAGCTTATGGCCACTTACTAAAGAGCTTCAGTCTCCAAACTTATCTTACAAATATATAGATGTAGGATCTGGCTGCGGCTTCCCAGGATTAGCTGTAGCCATAGCTATGCCTAATAGCAACATCACTCTTTTAGACTCTTCCAATAAAAAAACTGCTTTTTTGAAAGAGGTATCAAAAGAAATTGGTTTAAACCAACGTATACAAGTCATCACCGAAAGAGCAGAAATAACAGGTCACGAACAATCATTCAGAAAAGGTTTTGACTATGCTTTGGCTAGAGCAGTAGCCCCTGCTGCAGTTGTCGCTGAATATCTCATACCCTTTTTGAATACAACTGGTCAAGGGTTGCTATTCAAAGGGAAATGGACTAATGAAGAACAAACTGATCTTGGGAAAGCATTAATCAAACTCAATGCCAAGGTAAAAGAAGTACAAAAATTTGATTTACCAGATAATCGAGGGACCAGAAATGTCATCAGAATCTCATCAATTGCTAAATGTCCAAATAAATACCCTAGAACAGTTGGAATTCCAAGGAAACAGCCTTTATGTGATTAGATCCCCCATAGCCTATCTCTTCTTTCTCCACCTATTTGATTTTTCAATTTCCTAAGAATATCTGGTATTTCAGAACTCCATGGACTATTAATGAGAACTTTTTGCAAATCCTCCTCACTTACTTCACAGTCTAGGCTATCTGCATTTAGCCCTGGGAACCAGTGACCACCCCTTCCAAGTAGTCCATATCGATCCTTTGCAAACCCTTCCATCCCCCAAGCTTCAATTAAGTTATGAAGCCAAAGCAAAATAGGTATATTTATTTCACCAGGAGTGATCTCCCATGAAGGTAATCCTATATGCCAAGTAGTCATCCATGATTTACCTAGAGATGAATAGGTGGCATTTATTAATCGATTTTCTATTTTTTTAATTAACTCAGGAGTATTATCGCTATCTATTAGAGAGATAGCATTTAAATGAATCTCAAGATCTTCAGGTTTTGAGGCCCCAACGCTTAAAGTATGAATTCTTTTATTCCTCCAACAAAAAAGATCATTAAACGCTATCGGATGTAAAGGACTACATAATTCTAAAAGTTTTGATGAAGGGGTATGTAAATGACCACCCTTATCAGTCGGACTAATAATGAAAACTCCCATATCATTTGCATTGGCCGCATCTAACGCTGGTTCATTTTCTTGACGAATGAAATACCAATGCAAATTAACATAATCAAAAAGGCCTGTTTCAATTGTTCTAACAATAAGATCCACATGGGCATGAGTCGAAAAGCCAATATGACCAATAAGACCTAACTCTTGCCAGCGTCGGACAACTTGTAGACATCCATTTGGGCGAATAGTCATGTCCAAATGTTCAGGAAGATTTATACCATGTATGGCTAATAGATCAATTTTCTTACAACCTAACTTAGAAAAACTCAGATGAAGTTCATCCTCAAATATTGAAGGATCATTATTCGGAGGGACTTTAGTTTGTAGGATCCGTTTTGGATCATGAAATTCATTCAAAGCCCAACCTATTTGAAGTTCAGATGTTCCATAATGACGGGCAGTTTCAATATGATGTAAGCCTTTTTGAGCAGCCTGAGTAATAGTTTGCTGCAAGATTCTTTGTTTTTGCTTATTAATTTCTTTTGGATCTAAATCCTTCCAACTTTGCTGAAAACGCATCCCTCCAAGAGAAAGAACAGGCATATCTATTTCCGTTCGTCCAAATCGTCTACGTGGTATTAAAAAACTTGAAGTTGTTTTATTGCTTTTCAAATCACGTAACTGGCGGCAAGCCTAGATTCCTAAAATTATGTTTTTTTATAACTTCTCTAAGTTGATTTAATTCTTCAAAAGGAACCCACTCAATACAGTCAACTGGACAAGTATCTATAGCTTCTTGGATTAAGTCCTCATTATCTCCATCTTGCCTAAAAGCTCTTGCTCTTCCTTGGTCAGGCTCCATGAAAAAAGTGTTCGTAGCAACTGATCCACAATATGTACAGCCAATACATTTTCTTTCATCAACCCAAACAGCTTTCTCTTTTAGTTTGCCTCCTAATACAGGATCTCTACCACTTAATTTAAATTCATCATTTACATCAGCTTCAAAGGCTGCACTTGGATCATAAATATCAGTTAATGATCGGTATTTCAGTGAGGATGCTTGAAAAGCAACAGAAGGATCAAAAGTCAATTTAACTTCTTATTAATCCCAACGAGTAACAACAAGTTCTATAGATCCATCTATATTTTTCTTTTCCTCTGCAATTTGGAATCCCTCATGAGCAGTTGTTTCTACAACAGTATTGAATGCATACCTTTGAGTCAACTGAGAGAGGAACCTCTCAACTGGTATTGACTGTTTCCAGAGATCCAAGTCTGTAACCAATTCATAAGATTTTGATCCTTGATTCCAGCGAAATCCAATATCACCACCTGTATTCATTTCCACAGTCATTTCTGCCAAAACTGTTTGACCTCTGAAGCCACGAACTAAATTTTCACCTTCTTGAGGCACATAACCCAAATCAATAAGAGCCTGTTTTAAATGCTCTTTTTTGCGTAGTTGGGTTTTTACGGTGCTGAAATGTGACATCAGTGATTTGTGACAGGGATAGTCTGTTTTTGAACCTCTTCCCGAAGGAATGCTTCAGAAGTGGATTTCCTTTGCTCAACACTGCCTAAAGCTGCTTCAAGCTTCTCCGTAAGATGAATACAGGCTTCTCCAACAAGTCCTTCGACGGTCTCTTCTACTCGTCCATCTTGTCGAATTTTGAACCGAAGAATTCGTTGAGGCATCTATATTTACTTTTAAGAAACGGATGATAACCAAAAATGACTCATATGTGTGATTTCTTTATTAGAACGAATTATTTGAAGAGTTAAACCAATTGTCCTTCATCAATAAGTGCTTTAAGTCTTTTTTGAATCTGTTCATTATCCATTTGCTCTAAAGCCATTCTAGCTTCATATCTCACAGAAGGTTCCGCATCATTTAAAAGAACAGAAATTAGTGCCTCTTCTACTTGACTTTTGAT
>QBWD01000040.1 GCA_003283685.1 Prochlorococcus sp. AG-315-D17 | reverse complement strand
CATATCTCTTTTTCATTTTCTCCTTTAACTAATGCTGCTGGATAATACTGTTGGATGCGAATTTCTTTTATATTGTATCCATGTGATTTTAAGGATTCTATTAATTGGATGCGATTATATAGAAGCGCTTGCCTCCATTGAGGGTGACTAGCTCCTACTGTTAAAATTTTATTGCGAATATTCAATGGCGTGCAATTTGAGGAAAGTTGTGAACCTGTAATTTTTTTCCAATCTTGAATAAGTCCTCCGATACTACCTTTCTCCATCCATGAGGCTTTGATTTTTTCTAGGCATTGGGATATTGAAGCACCACCATTTGGGATTGGACTTTGCTTTGAGTTCTTTAAAACCAATTTAAAATAATCATTATTAGTGGAGTATTTGCTAAAGCTAGCTAATCTTTTTTGAAGTTGTATAGAATATACCCATGGGATTCTTTGATAGGTTAACTCGATTACTTCGTGCAAATCTAAATGCTTTTGTTAGTAATGCCGAAGATCCAATAAAAATCCTTGATCAATCTGTTGCTGATATGCAAGAAGATTTGGTCAAGCTTAGGCAAGCTGTTGCTATGGCTATAGCAAGTCAAAAAAGATTAGAAAATCAAGCCTTTCAAGCCAAAGAGCAAACTAAAAATTGGTTTTCAAAGGCTGAGCTTGCCTTGAAAAAGGATGAGGAAGATTTAGCTCGAGAAGCACTAAGTAGAAAAAAAACTTTTCAAGAAACTTTTGAATTTTTAACAAATCAATTTCAATCTCAAGAGGGACAGGTTGAAAAACTCAAAAAAAGTCTTCAATTACTTGAGAGGAAAATTTCTGAGGCTAGAACTAAAAAAGATATGCTAAAGGCAAGAGCGCAGGCAGCTAAAGCTCAACAGCAAATACAAAGTGCTGTAGGAGATATGAGTAGTAAGTCTGCTATGGCTGCTTTCGAAAGAATGCAAGATAAAGTGGAGGCCTTAGAAGCTTCAGGCCAAGCAGCAATAGAATTAGCTGGAGAAGATCTTGAGAGCAAATTTGCGGCATTAGAAGGCGAAGGTGATATTGAGAAGGAGTTGGATTCATTAAGAAGTCAATTAAAATCTGGAGTAGAAGTTATTGCTTTGCCTTCCTCTAGTGCTCCATCTGTGGAAGAAGTAAAGGCTGTAAAGATAGAAGAAGTAGATGCCGAATTAGAAGAAATGAAGAAGTTAATTGATAAATCATGAGCCTTTAATTTATAATTAATTGAATAAATATGAATAATATTAAGGGATCTAAAGGAGCTAGTAGTATTGCTTATTATCATAAATTAAATCATCCTAATAATTGGGGATGGAGGTTAAACTGGACGCCAGTTTGTTCTAGCACTGAAACTGTTTTATCAAAGTGGATTGCTGATCAACCAGTATTGAAAAATCAACCTAGAGCACTTTGTTCTTCAAGACAAAGATTTGGGAAAGGGCAATATGGTCGTATCTGGGAATCACCTAAAGGTGGAGTTTGGATTAGTGCTGCAATCCCTCAAGATAGTTCTTTTGCTAAATCAATTGAACTATATGGGTTGTCTATCGCTTTGGCATTGGCTAAAAGAATTGAGATGGTCGGGATTAATGTCAAAATTAAATGGCCAAATGATCTTTTGGTTAATGGTCAAAAACTAGCGGGTTTTTTACCAAAATTATTTTTCAGAGGAGGAAGACTTCGATTGATAAGAGTTGGGGTTGGTTTAAACGTTTTAAATAAAGTTCCTAAATCAGGTATTTCCCTAGCTAAAGTTACTGGTTGTAAAAACATGAACATTGATTTTTGGTCAGCAGAGGTTTTATTTGCAATAGAAAATTCTATTGAATTATATAAAAATGAGAGACTTTTATGCAAAGAGGTTGAACGAAGATTATGGGACAAAGTATTTATTGAACCAAAAAATGGATATAAATGGCATATAAAAGGCATTCATTCTTCAGGAGGGTTGAGACTCTCTAGAGGAGGTGAAGAGAAAATCTGGTCTCTAACTAGATGACTTTATACTATTAATTCTGTGAGATTTTTATTACTTTGCCATCTTTAAATCTTGCGATTTTTTTAGCACGATCTGCAACATTATCTTCATGAGTTACAAGAACTATTGTGATTCCTTGTTCATGCAGTTGATCAAAAAGATTTAGAACATCCTCAGTTGTTTTTGAGTCAAGGGCGCCAGTAGGTTCATCTGCTAATAAAAGAGAGGGTTGGTTGATAATTGCTCTTGCTATTGCGACACGTTGTTGCTGCCCTCCAGAAAGTTGATTAGGCATGTTTATCATTTTGTTTTTCAGTCCAACACGTTCCAAAGCGTTCTCAGCACGTTCCTTTCTTTCCAAAGGAGATACACATGCGTAAATCATTGGGAGCATAACGTTGTCTAGCGCCGAAATTTCTTGGAGAAGATGAAACTGCTGAAAAACAAAACCAAGTTCTTTATTTCTGATATCTGCAAGTAAGTCATCATCGAGTTTCTCAACAGGTTTTCCATTTAATTCATAAGTGCCTTCACTTGGGCGATCTAAGCATCCAAGAATATTCATAGCAGTACTTTTCCCTGATCCGCTTGCTCCCATTACCGCAAGGTAATCACCTTTGTCAACTTTTAAGTTAAGACCATCAAGTGCTTTTACTTCAATGGAACCTTTGCCGTAAAACTTACTTACATTAGATAAATTTGCAACAGTTTTTAGTGATTGAATTTGATTAGCCAATTGAAGTTTTAGTTGCAAGAGTAATCGCTTCTTGAAGCAATGGTGTTCCACTTACGGCACTATTGGCCAAATTGAAAAGTGGGTTTGAGATTATTCCACCAATTGCTGTTACTAGAACACATCCAATTAAAGCTATTCTTAATGATGACATGCCTGATTCTGTCCACTGTATTGAAGGATAGTTTTTTACAACCTTGGAAGCTTCTTTTGGCTCAGTTACGACCATCAATTTAATAACTGAGATGTAGTAATAAATAGATATAACAGAAGTAATTAATCCAACGGTTACTAATAAATATTGTTCATCAGCCCATCCGGCAAAGAAAAGATAAATCTTACCAAAAAAGCCAAGCATAGGAGGTATACCTCCTAATGAAAGAAGGCATAAACTCAATCCTAATGTGATCAAAGGATCTTTTTGGTAAAGCCCTGCATAATCTGCAATTTGATCACTTCCCGTCCTAATAGAAAATAGAATTATGCATGCAAAAGCTCCAAGATTCATAAACAAATAAGCAGCCATATATAGGACCATTGCAGCAAAGCCATCTTCTGTACCGCAAACCAAACCAATCATTACAAATCCTGCTTGTCCAATGGAGCTATAAGCAAGCATTCTTTTCATTGATTTTTGAGCAAGTGCAACTACATTTCCCAGTGACATGCTGAGGACTGCGAGAACAGTAAAGAGTATTTTCCATTGATTATCAAAAGCACTAAAACACCCAACTAGTATTCTGACTGCGAGAGCAAAACCTGCGGTTTTCGACCCTACTGATAGAAATGCAACTACCGGAGTTGGTGAACCTTCATAAACATCTGGTGTCCATTGATGAAATGGTACAGCGGCAATTTTGAAAGCAACTGTAGATAACACAAAGACAAGAGCTAATGCAGAGAGAGGAGTAGGAGCGCTAATTAAATTTAATCCTATTTCCTTGAGACTTGTTGAACCGCTAATCCCATAAAGAAGGGAGGCTCCATAGAGAAATACTGCAGCAGCAGCTGAACCAATTAATAAATATTTTAAGGCTGCTTCTGAGCTCCTAGCATCTCTTTTTAAATAACCAGAGAGCAGGTAGCTCGCTACTGAGAGAGTTTCTAATGAAACAAAAACACTAACTAAGTCAGTCGAACCACATAAAAGCATTGCACCCAAAGTTGCAGCTAACAAAATTGCAGCGAATTCGCCAATAGGACTGCCATTTTGTTCTGCATATCTCCAACTTATAAGTAATGAAATTAGTGTGGATAAAGCTATTACTCCCCTAAAGGCAATAGCAAGATTATCCGCAACAAATGCTCCTAAGAAAGATTCTTGTATTTCACCATTCCATTGCATGGAAAGTAAAATTAAAGATGTTCCAAGCCCTACGTAACAAATAGGCGGGGACCAACGCGCTGAAGTCTTTTCTCCTGCTAGATCAACTAACAAGGTCGCGAGCATTGCTATAAGGACTGCACACTCTGGTAAAACAGCCTTAGCATTCAACGAAAGATTTAAAAGCTCTACTGGAGCA
>QBWD01000039.1 GCA_003283685.1 Prochlorococcus sp. AG-315-D17 | reverse complement strand
ATTGATAAAGTATTTGTCTCTTCTTTTGGTAGGTAAAATCATTGCAAATACTTCGCTTTTAATAGTTGCTCTTAATCCTTTTATGTTAATTGTTCTTTTTTTGGCTATTTGATGTTGACTTTAATCAATTTATAAATAAAAACAAACCTCAATTATGTGTTGATTTTTGACTTTAAATTATTTTACACCTTTATTTTTACTGTCTTTAAATAGTTTTGCTATGGACTAGTCAAGCTTTTTTAGCTTTAATAAAGTGTTAACGAACTTTCGCAATGACCTCCATCAGAGAACGAATTAACTCACACCTTCCAATAGTTCTTCAGTCTTTAAGTACAGCATCTTTAGTTGTGATTGCTCTATCTGCTATTTGTGGGTCTCAATCTTTGAAGAAATTATCTGGTGCTCATGAGATACCAAGTTCGACAGAAATGCATCATGACCACTAGATGAAGTGAAAAATGAAATCAGTATTTATAAGGGGCCTTTATAGGTCTCTTTCTTAATTCTTAAACAAATTCAATTGCGAAGAATTTGGGGCGATTAATGGTTCGACTTTCCATTCTTCAGGACTCCACCTCGACATCAATGGTTCTAATGCTTTTAATTCATTTTGATCTTTGACTGATGATATCCATTCCTCTTCCAGTCCATAAGGAATAATGACCGGCATTCGATTATGAAGTGGCTTGACTAATTCATTTGGCTCCGTTGTTAAAACACAACAACTTTCTAATTCACTTCCCTCTGGAGACATCCATCTGTTCCAAAGGCCTCCTAACCAAAAGGTTTTATAGTCTTTTCTAATTATTCGATGCCCCTTTTCTAAAAAACCACTAGCAGGTAAGAGACATCTTTTATGTCTCCAACTACCACGAAATAATTTCTTATCTCCTACGGACTCAGACCTGGCATTGAATGGCCTAGGCCTTGTGTTTTCGAAGGGGTCTTTACTCCATTCCGAAATAAACCCCCAAAGCATTATTGACGTAACAGTTTTACCTTCATTTTTTAGTACAAGAACAGGATCTTTGGGTGATATTGAGAATTGCTCTGCATAATTCTGCTTAAACCCTTTTGGCAATTCCTTTTTTAAAAGAGCTGGCAGATTTTCATATTTAGTTGTTAACTCATATTTTGCACACATAGAATCACCCTTTTTTAAGACATCTAATTAGAATTATTGTAAAAAAAAGAATCACTTTGAAATAAAGTCAAAGTTCCTTGAGTGATTTCCCCTTGGATTGAATCTAGCGTATGTATTATTCTTGGAGTATTGGTCAGAATAAGCACAGTTCTTACAGCACTCGTTAGCTTCCGGGATCTCATTCTGATTCATGATGACAATCATGCCATCGAGTTTCCCCTCAATCCAATCACTATTCCTTTTGTAGGGAACTAAGTATTCATCAAAACGCATTATTTTGCGGAATCCATCTTCGCCTCTTTTTGCATTGCAACTAGAAAATAGGAAGTTCGGTGAACATTGAAACCCATGCATGAAAGCAAATAAGCATAAAAATTCATTTGGATTTAATATCCTTCATGATAAGGATCTTCTAGGCAATCTTTTTTGCCCAGTCGTTCATTTTTTTTTCTGTGATTTGTAGTCCCCAACAATTAGTTGCTTGGACATAGTATCTAGCAAATATCATCTACACCTCCAGTAAGAACGATGTTTGTTTCCTTATAACGATGCATCAATCCTCGGTTTAGAGAATTCCTCCAATTATCTATTTCTGGATGATCAAAAGGAACCACATGGCCTAATCCATTAGAAAGAAATAGTCAGTGAGGTATTTGCTTCTCTCTGCAATAGTCAAATTCTTTCTTTAGTAATAAGTCAGTTGTTTCATTAAAAGTCCAACCAGGTGTTCCAGGAGCATCAAGTCCTTTTACTCTATCGACATAAAAACACCTCTGACAGGTAAGGAAATTTGAATAACGACCTCTACTGATTTTGAAGTCCTCTTTTTGATTAGGGCTATAAAAGGATGACTCACGACTACGTATACCTTGAGCCATAATAGGTTTTTTTGCTGTTTCTCTTTAGATCCATCATTTGTAATAATTCAACTATGTGCTGGTTTAGTAACTATTTCGACAATTTGTGGGATCTAAAGTAATAGAAAGTTATCCACAGTTCGAGGTTCGAATTTCATTGAGATTTCAAATTAAATAACTTTTTATTGAAAAAGACCCTAGGTATGGTGTCCTGCGGGCCTGGATGGTGGGGATTGTATTTTTAACCGTATTTTCCCAGGAAATCAACCCCCGCTATACATAGCGCTTATTAGAATTAAATGTTGAATATCTAGTGTTTTAATCTTGCACCATTGCTTTTCTTTAATTAGTATTTTGCAATGCCGGGTGATGGGATCAATCGGCAAATTGTTTTAGCCCTCTTTTCGAGGGCTTTTATATGGGAAATTAATGCTCTTTTCTTGAAGTTTATTTCTTATCACATTCTTCTTAAGGAATTCATAGTCGATTTAGAAACACAACAAATATAGACTTTAATCACGTTTTATTCATGCTCTTTAGTTCATGTTTGTTGTTTCTCTCTAGCTAATGCGACACCTCGTTGAGATTAATAGTACGTTTTTCTAGCGGAATGTTGGTAACACCTCCTGACCGGCGCTAGTACGCGTGTACTGCTAGGTGTCAATGACTTTACCTGCTTCTCCGTGCAGTGTTTTTCGATCTGAAGAATGGTTTTCTGCTAAAGCGCAACCTATTGGAATTCGCCAATATAATCGAACCGCTCCAAAGAGATGCATTTACAGGAAAATATCATCCAAGAAGAGGAGTGGGAGTTCATTGAAGAAGGACTTCTCGAAAAAAACATATTCAACTTGCGTTTGTATGACATGCCAACAGTTCAATTACTACTTCGACAAGCATTGCCAGACCAGCTTTCCTGTCATCTATGTCAATCTCTTATTCCTCTTGAAGACCACTTGAATTGACGTTATCATCTTTGGTTGCAGCGACAAGTGAAAGAGATTGGCTGGTGTTCAGAGCAGACTAAATATTATGACTAAGGAAGACCTCTCTCTTGATATCTCTCGTGAAATGTTCAAGCAGAAAGGGAGTATTGAGAGCTTTAATGCATAGGTATTCGCAGCTAATTTTCTGACCTTTCTATGGAGGACTTGATAGGTATTGCTAGTCAGTATGGAATAAAAGTTGAGTGATATTTACTTTATGTTGATGTATCTACTTATTAAATTCAATAGTCGATTAACCATTGACTATTGAATTTAATACCTATATGTGATAGATGTAGAATGAAAGTAATTATTGTGTTATGTCTCAGCTGTCTATCAAAGTTAGTGCTAAAGGTGATGCCTTGATCGCTACCTTGCAAAAAGAGATCTTTAATAGAAGACGTAAAAAGGTTTCTGCTTCTCAAGTTGTTGAGACTCTTGTTGAAAGTGGTGCCAAGTCCCAGTCAGATAAGCGTTATGCTGCTTCCTGGAAAAATCTAATTAAGGATATTGAGAAGGCTGCTAAGGTCTCTGAAGTTCACGGTAATAAGCCTGCGAATATAAGTGCTGATGAATGGGCTCTAATTCTTTCTCATCGCACTCGCAAGGGAACACCTGCAAAAAAGACTTCTGCTAAGAAGCCAGCAACAAAGAAAACTGTGGCTAAGAAATCTGCAGCCAAAAAACCTGTAACTAAAAAATCTGTTATTAAAGCAGAAAAAGCTACATCAACAGCGACAAGTATCGCCAAACCAAGTGCTGGTAGGCCTGCTAAACGTGCAAGAAAAGCCAGAAAGGCTCCTGCTCCAGCAAAATAAAGCTATAAACCAGTCCGTTTAAGCGGAATGAGAGGTGCAATTCCTCTCTCTGGTTACTGCTAGGTGTTTTGATTTTGATACGACGTTTTTATATGTATCATTAATTATCCAATTAAAGAATTGATATCACACCTGAGAAATCAGTATCTATATTTTAATCAGTAACTATTAACCCGGCTTTGCAGAGGATATTGAAAACCTTCTTCTTTCTTTTTAATTGACCTTCGATTGGTTTAAGAATGTATAAAATTGAGGCTATACAACTTATTTCTAGAGAGTTTCGAGCTAATAACGCTGCATCACAAACTATATCATTAGCAATAGGGGGTCTTACACCAGTGAATTTAATCTTCTGAATAGATGTTATTAACGCATATTCTAAATATTCTATTTCTTCATCGTTGAGTGCTTTCCTTTTTGCGTAATCCAACAATACTAATGAGATAGTCATAAATTTATTTATAATGAGTAATTTTTCTAATGGCGATAGCTAACTCTTCAGTTCTTGTTCCTTTTTATTGACTAAGGGCTCTTTGTTCATATCATCTCTATAGACATTGACTTCTTCTTTTGTTCTTCTAGGAATAAATCGATTTTTACCTTTTACTTATTTTATTGGAAATCTATTTCCTTCTCTTTATGTCTAGAAATTACCGCTATACCTGAGAATTCTTTTATAGCAGCCTAATTCAGCTATAGAAATCTTAAGAAGCTCTTTGATTTTTATTATTATTAGGTATTAATTTGATTTTCTTTTGGCTCTCTTTTTTAGCTTTCCTATCTTTTTGGGGTTGTAACTACCCACAAATATGAGGTTATTTAAAAGATAGCTGTTAATGTCAACATAGAAAGTAT
>QBWD01000038.1 GCA_003283685.1 Prochlorococcus sp. AG-315-D17 | reverse complement strand
GATCTTGATCAAAAGTATGGTGCACCATTCCTGATTCTGATGCTTCTACCGCCGCATCTGTTGTAAAGGCAAGTTTTAAATATTCGTCAATTTTTCCTGGCTTAACTTAAATGCGAGCAAGAAGAATGAAGGGCGTCTCAGCTCCGAATGACATTAATTTATTTCAGTTAGAAATAACCATTACATATTTCTATTTAAGTTTCTATGTAAAAGACCATCTAATCAGGCTCTTCTGACAAAAGGAGATATTTATAACGTTAGTCCTTCAACTGTAAGGAGGTGGAGTTCTTAAAGGATAGGTTCTTTAAATTGATCAGGTATAGGAAAATCTTCTCGTATTTGTTTTAAACGTTTTTTGAAAATACTTTCGTAACTAGGATCACGGCTTTTATATGCGTTATAGTTTTGCCCTTCATAATCTTCTTCTTTAATTAATTCTTCTACTTGCTTAATAAGATCTCTATAAATATCTGCTCCTACAATCTGTTCTTGAGTAAGTTCGCTTCCATGAGAATCAGCATATTGAATAATCCCTTTATAAGTAAAAAGCCATTGTCTCCTTGCTAGTGGATCTAATGCGATAACTTCCTTAACTATAAAACTTTGACAAAGTTTCAATTTTACTTCTAAACTGTTAGTGTCAATCACAAAAAGAAGTGTTTATCGCCCCTAATTGTAGATGACTGTCGAGCAAGTAGTAAGAGTTTCATTTATTAAATCAATTTATAGAGTTTCACGAGATTAAATACAGCCCAAACAAGAGCCCCTATTAAAGAACCATAAAAAAGAATTGGAATAATTGGATTTTTATATATCGTAGACCTAACCTTTTTTTGTATAGATTCTTTATCAAGCTTGGGCATCTTTAACTCTCTTGGTTTTTCTCTAGGGGGCAGTCCTAGTTCTTTTCTTCTTTTAGCTTCTCCCATAATTAGTTAATAAAAAAGGTTAAAAGGTCTCATCCATACAAACATCATGCCTTGAATGTTCCTTTTCTACACCAATTTATGTAGTAGTAATACACTCCTAATATGTGAAAAGTCGATCTAGAGAAAGTCTAGCAAAGCGGCCTTATGAGACTATTTAAATCCCTCTAAAGAAATAGATCTGATTTCGTTTTCGACTGAGTGGTTTTGATTCATTTGTTTCTGCATTGGCGAATTAAAAGCCAAAAAATAAACACCAAGTGCAGCAATAAATGTGAATAGAGTTTTAAATTGCTTCTTTTTTTTCTCTTTCATTGCTCCTTACTTTCATCGACTGCTTTTCTACCTTCTTTGAGGGTAATGCCAATCCACAAAAAAGATATTGCTGCAATAACAACAGCGAATAAAGCCATAGATGATTGAACTGGATTCATACCAAAGGTCTAATCAACATGGTTACTTCTAGACCCTTGTTAGGTACGCACTCACTTGGGTAAGAGACCACATTCTTAGCTGTAAAGCCTGCTCCAATTGCAACTAAACCAATTACAAATATCCATTTAGATCTGTCACTAGCAAGAAAGTTTTTCATAGAATAAATGATCGAAGTCGCAGAACTTGTTGGTTCTCACTCGGCATTAAAGCATTTTAAAAATAAATGATTTCTTGCACATGCATAATAGTGTGGCTTTTTGTCGCATTGGTGTTATCTCTGAAGCTCTTCATCTGTGCGTTAGAAACCAAGAGAACAAAAATCAAGAAGTACAGAAATATGGTTGGAGCTGGAGAAAGATTGCTGATATATACGGTGTTAGTCCTACCAGTTTCAGGCTGTGATCTATGGGTTAAAGTGGTGTTTAGATGATTTAAAAGAGCTTCAACATTCTTGCGTAATTTGTTTATTCTTTCGTTGGCGATATTGCTATCTGGATGCACTAATACTGGAGGTGGAGGAAACTTTCCATCTGGTTGGAATCCATCTTTTCCAGGTCAAGCCAGGTACTTACACTTGTGATGGTCCTTCTGGGAATATGCTGACTTCTATTGTGAGACAGATGAATACCCCAACATGTGTGATTGCAAAAGTTTATAACGTCAGTCCGACAACATTTAAGCGGTGGTCTATACCTAAATAGCTTTTCCTATTTAAAATGGCATTTCGAGTTGACGCAGGAAGTGATAACCCTGATGTAAGCCGTACATTTTTATGGATTCAGTTTGCTGTCTTTACTGGATTAAATATTCTTTTCTTAGCCATCTTCCTTCTTTATAAATACAACGCTGCATTTCATAGTGTAATTACAGGTAGACCCGCATAGCTTTCACCTCATAGTCATGCAATGGAGCAGTTAATATCTATATCCCTAGCAAAGAAACCTTTGTACGACCCCTCTATTGGACAAGAATCACTGACCAAGATTGATGTGACAGGTGTTTTGGTCGGACATTTTATTTTTGCAATTGCAATGACACTCTTACTTGATTGGAACTGGATACCTTTGACAACAGAAGAAAAAGCAAGAGGAAGATCCTTGGAAGATATCAAAAAAGAGTGGGGATGGGATTAAGCAATGCTTCAAAGCCACTATGCCTAAGTCCGTTAAATCCCTTCAAGTTCCCTTAATCCACGTAAATCTTGGACGCCGTATGGACGCAAAGAAATTTCCCATAAAAAAAGGACCGCCTGGGAAAGCAATCCTGAACTGATCGGGGCGACATTGAACCTGCGACCTCCTGATCCCAAAGCACTCTTATACCTTTTGGATAGTTTAAATCAATAACAAAATAATTTAACTATCAAAACTCGTCAAAGTACTTCAACAATATCTACCTTTTTTAGTTACATATTGATATTTCTGCTATTCCATATTTCATTTGCCAATGCCCCATACTCCAATCACCTTCATTTTGAGTTAAATCATTCAAATCACCATTAGCTGTCAGAGTAAAATAATCTTCTGATCCTCCTGCATCAGTTGCTCCTTGTCCAGAAAAATTCACTTCTGACCCGTCAACCCATTTCAACTCTCCTTCATTTTCTGAATCAGTCAATCCAATCCAATAAGCAATGTCTTGATCCGCTCCATAAGCACCCGATGATGTATTCGCTGGTTCGGCCCATTTTATCTTTTCGGCTATCCAATCATTTTCCTCTTTATCATTGAGAGTAATTAAATTCCCACCAAGTTTTACTGCATTTGCCTGGGATTCATCCCATGTAGGGCCCTCAACTACAGCATAAGCAGAGCAACCTCTTTCGAGATAAGAGTCTTCTAAAACGAAATCTTCAGATTCAATTTCTGCTCTTAGACTTTGTCCACTAAAAACCTTGCAAACCATCATAAAGCAATCTGAAAAATTAGTTCCTGTTTGACCCTTAAAGCTATACGTTAACTCACTACTATTTGTCGCCAATTTAAAGGTAGGCAAGATATTTGTATCGGTAGGTATTGCACTAATCAAACCAGTTCCTGATACCCCACTGCAGCTATTTGATCCATCGGATTGAATCTGATAAGAATTAAAATTACTCGGAGTAAAATTACCAGTGATTCCAGTATCAGCTTTATTGATTGCACATTCAGATTGTATTTGTCTAATAGCTGCTAATGCAGTAGTAGCTTTTGATTTTCTCTGGAAACAATTAAATGAGGGAATTGCAATAGCACTTAAGACACCAAGGACAGCAACTACTACGACTAGCTCTATTAAAGAAAAACCTTTTTCTGAGTCTCTCCTTAAAACCATCGGAAGATTCTAAAAGCGATTAAACGCATGACTATCCTAAGTCTGGTCAATAATTCAGTTTCCGAAACTAGATGACATAGAAAATATACAAACATGACACTTTTTTGATAAACAATTTTTAGTTAACCCTCAATCGTGAGGGGTTTTTTGCCTAGTCTTTTTTTTAAGCCATAGACCACCCCTGAAAGTAGTTGGTCTAACGCCGTATATATCAGCAATTCTTTTCCAGCTCCAGCCATAATTTCTATGCCTGTTAATTCTTGTTTTTAACTTTGCCATCCAAGCGGAATCAATATTTAAAGTCTGCACTCATACAAGTATCCAACGCCTCTTCAAAGGAGATATTGATGCTAACCCTTAAACCATTACGTTCCTCTAGTTGACTCTTTTTTTATTAATCAAAAACTTAAAGACATAATTCAAGTTGAAGTAGAGGGAGACTGATCAAAAATATCATTTAAATAATTCTCTGCAACTCGCCTATCTTCAGATCCATTTTTGTATAAGAAATTATTCACGGCTGAAGTTATGAAACTGTGCTGATCGTACTCAGGGCTTGATTCAATGTAATCCTTCATCTTGTTCAAAAGGATCTCTGGAATCTCTGTTTCCATATTCATAGAATTTGACCAAAGGCTTTTTTACAAAACATACTTTTAAAGTAAAGACGGTGGATTTCTCTTGAATCACCCCCTTTCTGTAAAAGGTAACCAGATATAGCAGCCTGCATTAGTCGATATTGATCCCAATTAGGATGCTTATCTATAAAAGTAGACATGGCCTCTTGAAGATACTCAGGAATTTCTTGAATAAAACTGACTAAGACATCATCCTCATTATTTACATAGGCACTAGTTACTTCATCTGTTTCTCTTTGTTGAATCGTTTCAAGTGCCAAACTTTGCATTCAAACCTTTGCTTGGGAGACTCCAGTTCCTCACACTTTTGGAATCAAGTCAAGGAAGCAAAAAAAAACATTCTCATGAATCCATAAAGTGAGATCCTTTGCTATGAAAGGATGTCAAGTGAAAGAATAAGTTTAAAACTAAATCTGACTTTCAAGTAGATCAAAAAGCACATTTCTTTTGTTTTTCCACTGAAGTCAGTCTCCAAAGGAGTAGTTATTTTCATCCTGTGGAAAACATGTGGAAAAGTTGTCATTTAATCGTGGTGAAAGACTAAAAAGACGATCAATTAGAATTCCTAATATGTGACATAAGTTACTCTTATGGTTCTCATCGAGTATCGTAAGAGTAAAAAATAGGGTTATCTCGCTTCTTCTAAAGTTCTCATTCAAGGAACTTGTGAGTCTTCGTAAGCGATGTCACTTTAAATCTTTATTCTTCAAACAGACTTGAGTCACTTAATTGTAAGAAGAAAGCACTAATAAAATTTTTCATTTCTCTTCTTTTGAAAATAAAGAGAAAAACCTTTAAATCAGCTTTAGCCGAGCAGTCTCTCAAAATCATACTTCAAGTTATTTATTGATTTTAGATTCGTTTTCTATTCAAAGAAGAATGAGCAGAGAATCATCGTCTGTGGAAAAGTATCAACT
>QBWD01000037.1 GCA_003283685.1 Prochlorococcus sp. AG-315-D17 | reverse complement strand
ATTACAAGCTCAGAATTGATCCCAATGGTGGGTGGAGCAACAAAGAAGCAAACGAATGGATAAATGAACTAAAAGATGAACCACGTCTGGAATGGATAGAACAACCTTTAGCAGCCCATGAGATTAAAGGATTATTAGCTTTATCCAAGCAGGTTCCCATCGCACTAGATGAATCTTTAGTTGAATTTCCCTCTTTACGTAAAACCTGGAAAAGTTGGCAAATTCGTCGCCCTGCCTTAGACGGTGACCCTCGCTTACTTTTAGAAGAGTTAGATCAAGATGGTAGACATATAGTCATAAGCACAGCATTTGAAACCGGGATAGGACGAAGGTGGATTAATTATCTTGCTGCCAAACAAGCACAAGGGAAAGCCCCCTGCGCTCCTGGTCTTGCGCCTGGATGGTGTCCCAAAAGTCAACTATTCAACAACAATCCAAAATCAGTTTGGAAAGCAGCATGAGTAGATTTTCCGTAGTCAAATGCGACCCACACAAGAAAAATGACTGTACGAAAAAAATAATAAAAGCTTTTGAAAAAAATATCTGGGTAGAGCTACTACCTCCAACAGGGCTAGAAGCAAGTATCCCTTCATCTTCTTTACCTTCAGGGTCAGGAATAATCATCTCCAGTAGCGGAAGCATTGGAGGCCCTCATTTTTGTTTGCAACCTATCGAAAATTTGAATCAATCTGCATTTACTACCGGAAACTGGTTAAAGGCACAAGGACTGAATCCAAAAGAATGCTTAATCTTGAATTCATTACCTTTACATCATGTAAGTGGCTTCATGCCTTGGTGGAGACATCTCATTTGGGATGCTAAACATCACTGGATTTCTCCTTCTTTGATACATCAACCTTTTCAGCTAGAAAGATATTGCAGAGAATTAACAACCAATCGTAGCGAATCTATAATCACATCACTAGTTCCAACACAATTAAAATCCTTAATTAATGATCCTTATGGATCAAAATGGCTTCAATCTTTATCTCTGATCTGGGTTGGAGGTTCGTCTATTCCTGCAGAGATAGCGGAAAAAGCAAGAAATAAGTCTATCAAATTAGCCCCCTGCTACGGAGCAACAGAGACAGCCGCAATGGTTACAGCCCTTAGTCCAAAAGACTTTCTAACTGGCAATAATAGCGTTGGTTCTGCACTTGAAGATATAGAAATCAAAATCAATAAAAGTAATTTACTTAAGATCAAAACAAGTAGGCTTGCTATTTCCAAATGGAAAAATGATCAATTTGAATCAATCACTGACTCAAAAGGATGGTGGGAAGCAGGCGACTTAGGAGAATACTTAACTACCAATAATGAACAATCACTTAAGATTCTTGGAAGAAGAGATTCTGCTATTAACTCAGGAGGAGAAACTGTTTTTCCTGAACAACTACAACTTCAATTAATGGATATAATCGTAAAAAATAAAGTCCAAGTTAAAGAAGTATTTTTATTGGGCACTGATGATAAAAAGTGGGGGCAAAGAATAACTGCCCTCATTAGATTCAAGGAAAAAGAAACTAATAAGCTAAAGGTTATCTCATTTATTAATCAACTTATTAAAGACTGGGAGCCAGCTAAAAAGCCTTCAAATTGGTATGATTGTCCAGAGTTATCTAGAAATATAAATGAGAAATGGGAAGTTGATAAGTGGAGAAATTGGTTACTCTCAAGAGACCCTATTGGCTAAGACTTATGAAAGATGGAAGGAACAAATCGCTATATTTACTTATACTATTGAGAATTTGAAATCGATTCCTCTAACCATAAATTTATTTCCTTTGAAAATGAACATCTCTTTCTTGAAAGAGGGTTTATAGATATATGTTTTATACTTGCTATCCCAATCTCTTCACTATCCTTCTTGAATTTAAATCGCAATACAAAAGAAAATGAATTAACTTTTTCAGGATATAATTCTATATTAATATTATCACCAACATAAAGAGGTTCAAAATATTTAGCTTCACAATGTACAATTGGTAAAGATGTTGCCGGATAAGTTGAGTTAATATTAGTAGAAGGGAAAACGTCGCTTAAAGATATTCCAAAATTTACTAGGCTTTCTTCCCAAGTTTCATGACACCATTTTAACAACTGAAAAAAATGCATTACCCCAGCACCATCAGTCTCTCCAAAACGAACTGTTCGTTTCAAATATAACCAATCTTTAGGTCTAAGTTTATTCAAAAATAATTATCTATCAACTGAGCCCATGATTACATCTATAGAACCCAATATAGCCATTATGTCAGCAACTTTGGCTCCCTTAAGTATATGCGGAAGAATCTGCAAATTATTGGAATCAGCCGCCCGAATTTTAAATCTCCAAGGAGTCACATCATTATTACCTTGAATAAATACTCCTATTTCTCCTTTGCCTGATTCTAAACGAGTATATAGTTCTCCATTAGGAATTTTGAAAGTGGGAGCAACTTTTTTAGCTATATATTGGTAATCAAAAGCAGAAAGACTACCTTTTTTACCCTCAAATGTCCTTTTCGCCTCAAGATTTTCAGTCGGTCCTCCTGGAATCATCTCACAAGCTTGTTGTAAAATTTTCAATGACTGTCTCATCTCTTCAATACGCACTCTATATCGAGCATAACAATCTCCTTCTTTTTCCCACGCTATATCCCATTCAAAATCGTCATAGCACTCATAATGATCTACTTTTCTTAAATCCCATAGCACACCTGAAGATCGAAGCATAGGACCTGATAGACTCCAATTAATAGCTTGCTCTTTACCTATAACTCCTAATCCTTCAATACGTCTACGGAAAATTGGATTATTAGTGATTAATTTCTCGTATTCATCAATTTTGGGTCCAAACCATTCACAAAAATCTTTGCATTTTTCTAACCACCCCCAAGGTAAATCACATGCAACACCACCAATACGGAAATAATTATTATTGATCAATCTTTGCCCAGTTGCAGCTTCCCACAAATCATAAATCATCTCTCTTTCTCTAAAAATATAAAAGAAAGGAGTCTGTGCACCTACATCCGCTAAAAAAGGTCCTAACCAAAGTAAATGATTTGCAATTCTATTAAGCTCAAGCATTATGACCCTGATGTAGCTAGCTCTCTTTGGGACTTTAATATTTGCTAATCGCTCAGGAGCATTGACAACAATTGCCTCGTAAAACATACCAGCCGCATAATCCATACGACTTACATAAGGAACAAACATAACGTTTGTTCTATTCTCAGCAATTTTTTCCATTCCTCGATGCAAATAACCAATAACTGGTTCACAATCAACAACATCCTCACCATCAAGCGTTACGACTAATCGCAATACGCCATGCATTGATGGATGATGGGGACCAAAGTTCACCACCATTGGCTCCGTTCGCGTCTCAAGCTGCGTCATTGGGCCAAAATGAAAAGCAATGATTCAATACTAGTGAAAACTTATGAAAGAAGGACCTCATAGTACAGATTCCAACTTCAATCATTTACCAATAATGGGAGAAGAAATACTCCAATCGCTTAAGGGTCTGCCAACTGAATATACAAACAAAGGATTGATCATTGATTCCACACTTGGTGGAGGTGGTCATTCAGCGCAAATTTTAGAAAATTTCCCAGGGATAAAAATCATTGGACTAGATCAAGACCCAATGGCGAGAGAGGCAGCATCCAAGAAATTATTAAAATTTGGTTCAAGAGTAAAAATAATTCCTCAAAACTTTGCAGACTTCACACCTGAAAAGCAAGTTGTTTGTGTTTTAGCTGATTTAGGAGTTAGCAGTCCTCAACTTGATCAACCTTCAAGAGGTTTTAGCTTTCGCCTAGATGGTCCAATAGATATGCGCATGAATCCTCAAAAAGGTTTTAGCGCAGCAGATCTAATTTCTGAGCTTTCTGAAAATGATTTAGCTGATTTAATATATAACTTTGGTGAAGAAAAACGTTCTCGAAGAATTGCAAGAAAAATCAAAAATGATTTATCACAAAATGGCTCTTACTCAGGTACAAAAGCCTTATCTTATGCCATCGCAGGTTGTTTTCCTCCTAAGCAAAGGTATGGACGAATTCATCCCGCAACAAGGACTTTCCAGGCTTTAAGAATTGCAGTAAACAATGAGTTGGAATCGCTTGATATTCTACTTAATAAAGCGCCAGAATGGTTATTAGAGAATGGATTATTTATTGTAATAAGTTTTCATTCTTTAGAGGATAGGAGAGTTAAAACAGTCTTCAAATCTGATGATAGATTAAAAAGAATTACCAAAAAACCTGTTAGATCAACAACTCAAGAGATTAAACTAAACCCAAGAAGTAAAAGCGCTAAATTAAGAATTTCATCTAGGTGCCCAAGAGCTTAAAGCAATATTAATCTCTAAGTTCAATTACTATATTTTTAATTATTTCAATAGCTTTATTAATATCTTTTTCACAGGTTTCTCTTCCAATACTGATCCTTATAGATGCTTCTGCATCTCTCTTACTGAGACCAATTTCCTGGAGAACATGAGAAGGTTTTCCACTACTACATGCAGAGCCACTAGTACAATAAATAAATCTTCTTAATTTCCTATGTAACCTACTTCCGTTCAAACCAGGAAAAGTAATATTTAGATTATGAGGTAGTCGTAAGTCTGAAGAACCATTTAGTATTAATCCAGAAATATTTGCTTTCAAACCTTCAAATAGCAAGTTTCTTAAATATAAAAGTCTTTTATTTCTTTTTTCTAAATCTATTATTGTTAATTCTACAGCTTTGGCAAAGCCAACTATCAATGGAACAGGAAGAGTCCCAGATCTTAAACCTTTTTCCTGCCCCCCTCCCCATTGCAATGGAAGGATAGGTACTCCGTCTCTAACAACTAATGCACCTATACCTTTAGGTCCATATATTTTATGCGCAGTAAAACTCATAAAATCAATACTAAGTTTATCAGGTTCTAAATCTATATATCCAAAAGCCTGAGCCGCATCTGTATGAAAAGCGATCCCTCTCTCTCTACAAAAAGAACCTATTTCGGCAATGGGTTGTAAAACTCCAATTTCATTATTAGCAGCCATAACACAAACTAAAAATGTATCTTCTTCAAGAGATTTGGAAATTTGATCAACATTAACCAAGCCATCCTCATTAGGCTTTAATTCTGTTAAACGGAACCCCTCATATCGAAGCTGTCTAAGAGGGTCAAGTACGGCATGATGTTCACTTGAAACTGTAATTATGTGTCCAGGTTTTCCTAATAGTTTTGCTTTA
>QBWD01000036.1 GCA_003283685.1 Prochlorococcus sp. AG-315-D17 | reverse complement strand
TCAAAAACAATTGGCAGATTATCTAAAAGGAATAAACAACTTGAATTTAGACAATATTATGCCACCTTTTCGGTAGCCTTTCTATTAGCGTAAAGATCAGCGATTAGGGTGTGTAATTTGAAGTAGTTCAGTTAATTCCACCCATAGCAATCTTGCTTTCTAGTTACAAACTCAACTCCCAAGCAAATCTCAAAAGACTTGTTTATTAGAGCTGCTTTTTCCTCTGGCGTGAGTTTTCTATAACTGCATTGTGTGCCAGCAGTACTTGGAAAGTATCTATATTTATCATCTGAAGCTTCTGGATATAAATAAGTTATTGGCCATGAATATTGCTCTTCTCCATTTCCTCGTAACTTCATGCCTCTACCAGCCTTGATTTCGACAATACGCCTAGGATTTCCATCCTTGCAACGAACTTCTATTCCTTCCCTATAGAGAGGATAGTGATATATTCCAGAATTAACAGGTGGCGAAAGAGCAAGTATTAGCGGTGCAAGCAAAAAGAAGCGATTCATGGTTGATTAAAGCCAATGCAATTGATATCAGGTGCTTTAGTACAGATACGATGGAATACAACAGCTAGGATAAGTAAGAGTAAAGAGCCTGTAAGCACTGGTAGCAAAATAAAAGCAGGGGAAGCTTTAAATAACACTCCAAGTAAAGCTACTGCACCAGCAGGTGGGTGTAAGCAACGAAATCTTTGTCCTAGAGCGATTGCAGATGCAACTGCGAGACCACTAACTAGCGGCGAAGTCCCTAAAAGAGCAACAAAAGTAACGGAAGAGATAGCCCCTAAAGATTTCCGAAAATAAGATTCCTAGGCTGAGCCAGAGGACTATTTGGTGAACCAAATAATAAGACAGTAGAAGCTCCAAATGGGGCAACTAACAATTGGTAACCGGACCAACCACCAAGGATTCCTAAGCAACTTATAGAAATAACGCCTCCGAGAAACGAATAGAATGGTTGCCATTTCTGAAAGTCAGGTTGAATTTATCGAACTTTATTACGTTCATGATTTATTTCTTTCAATAAAGGAGATTTCAAAAGTGGCATAAAACAAAATAGTCGAAGGTTGAAGGCGTGTGTCCTGCCTCGCCATAAAAACATTTCCATAAGTTTTGACATCCTTTACATGCATAATGGCGTGATTTTTGTCGCATTATTGTTATTGTTACCTTTGATGCTATTCATCTGAGTATTAGAAGCTAAGCGGATAAGAATTAATCATTACAGGCACTATAGTTGGAGTTTGAAGAAGATTACTGATATTTATGGAGTATCAAAGCTTAAAGGAAAGAGGTAGGGGAGTTCATAAACGCGCTTAGAGAAATCCAAAAGATGCCAATCTTTAAATGTGTTATTTGCAATATTAATATTGAAAGATAAATCTCAACTTATAATAAGAAAGATCATGTAATTTGCTCAACCTGTTTGGAGAAAATGTAAGAGACAAAAAAGTAGCCAATTGAATACCTTCTTTCATTTAAGAATTCAGTATCCGTAAACAAAAAAACAATTAGCCGCTTAACAAGAAGGAATAAACAATTGGTATTTAGGCTCTATAATCCCACTTTTTGGTGGCATTTCTTTTAGAGTAAAAATGCGCTTTACTCTAAATAGAAAAAGGCCCCATCCCCGCATATGAGGTAAAAGAGGCCAAGGAGGAAATAAATACACTCAATCCAGCACTGATGTGCTTATCAAACAGTGACTTTCTCTTTCTCGGATGGTGCAAGCGCTTTGAGCTCTTGTTGAAGTTCACTCTCACGTTCATCAAGCACTTTGATACGTGATTGATAATTAGCTTCCAACCTCTTACGAGAAGTCTCTATGTTGTCGAGTTCTTCTAGGTGTTGATTGCGCTTAAGCTCTTCTAATTGACTATCGGAGACAACATAAACAGTGTGATGAGGAGTAAAAAAAGAGTCAGAAAAGACATTGTCGAATAAAGAGGAATACATCTGGTCTCTTGTGAAGTACATAACTACTTTGCCCCGACCAGCTGGAATTTAACAGGATGCAAACCGAAGAGATTTATTCGGTCTCTACCACTCAGATCGGTTGCTACTACAAACTAGTTGGGTATTCCGACAAAAGGCTTCTAGCAGAAGAATGCTTCGAAAGAGTTATAGCTAATGAATTAAGCGACATTAACAGCTTAGGGCTTGCATGGGCTTCTGTTAGGATTATTGGTGCCGAAAGAAGACCAGAAAGTCGATGAATGGAACTTCAACTTCAACCCAATTCAGAATCTATCAAGGTCTAAAAATGAACATCATAACTGCCTGTCAGGGAAGAAAAATTGTTGTATATCTAGTAGGTATTACAATTACTTATCGAATGAATAGGAAACAGTACTTTGGTAATAACCGAGGTGTCTAAATCACCCAGGATCAAGTAAAACAAAGATATACAACAGGAGGATTATGAAACTAAAAAGCACGATCTCTATGATCAAAAACGCGTTAAGTGATAGTCGAACAATGCATGACTTCTCTTACACGGTTCCTACAGAAACAAGAGATAAGTTTTGGAATAAAGAATGTGATATCCATCCAACCAAGTCAACTTGTAAGACTTATGACGTGTAGACAAAGTTATTTGTACATATCTTGGCGACTTAAAGACAGAATCTCTCCATGAACAATCTGGTTCAGTATTGACGACTGATGCTCCACTTGACCATGAGGGGAAAGGTAGAGATTTTTGCCCTACAGATTTAGTGGCTACAGCATTAGGAACCTGTCTACTTACTGTGATGGGAATTAAAGCAAGAAAAGAAAAATGGTCATTACAAGGTCTAAAGCTAGAGGTAAATAAAAAGATGTCTTCGATTGGCCCACGCAAAATTCAAACTTTAGCAATTCAAATTTTTACTCCCTCAAATCTAACTAATAATCAATTGAAAGTGCTTAAACAAGAAATAAAAGATTGTCCTGTAATGAGAAACATTCAAGGTTCAACAAATATCGAACTTATCTGGACAAAACAGTAAAGGAGGATTCGTCATGCGTTTAAATTTCGTGCCTATTCACGTTTTCCGTGAAACCCCACAAGTTTCTTTTTTTGATGCAGGTGTAAAAAAATCAAATGCTTCTGATATCGTCATCCATCATGGCAATGCAATTTCACCTCCAAATGATGGAGACTTTGAACAGTATTACGTTCACTGGCATCAAATTGATCACAACTTAATTCTTGAAGGTAGTCGTATTTTTACCTTGATTAATCCTGAATGGAGTGAGCCTCATCACATCATTTATTTAAATCGCGACATGGGAGCTCTTCAAATTCCTGTAGGAACATTTCATAGATCAATATCCAATACTGAAGGAAGCATTGTTCTAAACCAGGCAGTTCGAGATGAGTTTTTTAATTACAAAAATGAGTTTGCCCCTATTAGTTTGAGAGAAAGAAAAGATCTACGAGAAGCTAAGGCAAAAGATCCTGTTTACTGGGTTTGGGAACAAGGTCAAATCAAAAGGATTAAATTTGATAGAATGAAATGTAGTAAAAAAGCATTAAAGACACTCAAAGTTAAAAATAATACCAAATTTAAAAGTAAAGGCTTTTTAAATTGGAATAAGGAAAATAAAGACGGTTGAGAGCCGATTGGTATCGTAACCAGTGGGACTTACTTAGGTCAGTCCTTTTTTTTTAAATCTGGCATAAGATAAAAAGCAAACTATTTAAAAGCTCAAAAAGGATGGCAGAAGAAAAGAAAAAAAAGAACTTCTTAAAGAAAGCGGGTAAATGGGGTCCAATTCTTGGAGGTCTTTGGGTTGGTTCTCATATTGCTGTCCCTTTACTCATATTACGTATCCCTGCTGCACAGAAATACTTAATAGCACTAGGCAACAAGCTTCCTTTTGATATTCCTGGGATTGGATAGGTGAACTTCGCTAAAAACTCGGCCAGGTTTTTTATTATGATTACTTTTCTTACTTTTGGAGAGGCTTAGATTATTAGAGTATCGTTCCATGTCTGATTGCTTTTGAATTGTTTATCGGAGCAATTGAATACTTTGCTTTAACAGACACAATGGCTGAGATGTTCGGCTAGAAAAGAAACAGAGCAGTTAACTTGCATATCATTCCTGACACATATCTAAAACAAAAGGCTGTATCAGTCACAAAGATCTAAACCTAATACCCAAAATCTACTTCTATTACTAATTGGAGCGACAGGATTAGTACCTGCGACCTAGTGCTCCCAAATTACTTGGTCTCTTAATGGATATCTTTTCCTTCTCAGATAAACACGAGAATAGATAGATTCTTACTTTCTGAGGAAGCTAAAAGAATAATTTTTCATACGCTAAGAAACTTCTCGACTACAGTCTTACTTAATTCACTTGTTGGCCCATTAGCCACTGTGCCTCCACGTTGCATTGCGTAATAACGATCTGCTTGCTTAACAAAATGCAGATGTTGCTCTACCAATAAAACTGCAATACCAGTTTCACCAATTATTCTTCTAACAGCTGACTCAATATCTTGAACGATATTGGGTTGTATGCCTTCAGTTGGTTCATCAAGTAAAAGCAACTTCGGTTTGCCCAGTAATGCACGTGCAATTGCGAGTTGTTGTTGTTGTCCACCGCTTAAGTCTCCTCCCCTTCGGGATAAAAACTGCTTAAGCACTGGGAATAATTCAAAAATAAGTTCGTCAATCTTTTTATGCTTAGCTAATCCTCCAGGTAAAGCCTCCATTCCAAGTTGAAGATTCTCCTCAACAGAGAGATAATGAGAGAAATGATAATCATCGCATTAAAAGATACATCTCAAAGGTGACTATTAACCCTGCGATAGCTCATGGAATTAGTAATCATGTTGGCTCTATAGAAATTGGTAAACTTGCTGACTTAGTACTATGGAAACCAGGTTTTTTTGGAATCAAACCAGACTTAGTAGTTAAAGGGGGATCTATCGCATGGGCACAAATGGGAGATGCAAATGCCTCAATACCTACACCACAACCAGTGCATGGTCGACCAATGTTTTCCTCCTTCGGCAAAGCGATAAATCCTAGTTGCCTCACTTTCTTAAGTAAATCTGCGATCAACGTTGGTGTGCCAGTAGAACTTAAACTAGAACGATCATTTGCTGCCGTGCAAAATACAAGAGAGATATCCAAACAATCAATGAAACTCAATGATTCAAGGCCCAAAATAGAAGTAGACCCACAAACTTATGAAGTTTATGCAAATGGAGAACTTTTAACTTGTGAACCAGCTGAATCATTACCTCTTACACAGAGATATCTATTGCTTTAGTTTTAGATAGTAAAAAAATTAAGCTACTACTGAATCTTCTAGCTGAGTAGCCGATACTCTGAGACGTTGCTCACATTTTGGTCCATATGATTCTATCCCCCAAATTTCCAATTGTGAACCTTCTGGTGCCATAGATGAGAACACTTCTTTGGGAAAAATAGCTCTTTCAAGAAAAAATCTATCTGGACCAATACATTTCAATACAACGATATTTGAAGTGACGTTTCGGTAAGAGAAATCGACCATAAGCTAGGAAATTCAACTGAATTAAAACAAACTATTTACCAAACATTTGTGACTTCTAATACAAAAAACAATTCTTAAAGTTCTTAAAAATTATAGCGACTATCAATTTG
>QBWD01000035.1 GCA_003283685.1 Prochlorococcus sp. AG-315-D17 | reverse complement strand
AATCTTAGAAGGTAGTAAAACTAGATTAGATATAAATTGATCATCTCTAACATTTTTGCTTTTCTTTTTCATTTATCGAATATATCTCTTTAACCGTTCAATATTTTAAATTACTTTATTATCAACCCGTATAAGAAGTGTAAGGAGAGTGTGATGACTTGCTTTATACGAATCAATGAAAACTAGTAGACATCTACTTTCTATTGATTTACTTTTTGAGTGTGATTAAAATGTAGGGCAAGTGTGATGTGAATGTGATTTATTTCTATAGACCTTAATCTAGTGATACCAAGTGATCTGAAGAATGTTTATTGCTAACCTGCTCAATTATCAGCATCAATGCCGATTATACAACATAATCTGAGACTGACTGTGCTGGAAGCGATCTTGGGGACTCTTTTTTCAAATATACCGCTTTTATACCGGTAACTTGTGCTTCTAAATGTATTGCCATGCTTTGATTAAGATTGCATATACTGCAAGTGATCTCAGTAATTTCTTATTAGCAGAAACGATATGAACTAGAAAACAAATTAAACTTCTCTTTTTCTTTAAAATATATACAAAATCAGTTATAGAGAAAATATTTTGAATATTTAAAATTTAATCTTTTAGGTCTTCGAATTGATAGTATAATTTATGAGGATTTATGTAAAATCATCTTTCCAAAGGTTTGAAATCTTATTTCTAATTTCTTCTGTTTTTATAGATGTTTTATAAACTTTTAAAATATTAGACAAAATTATTTTTGGGTGTTTCCAATCTTTTTGATTAGGAAAATTTTCATTAATGAAAGCGTATCTTGATTTACTAGGATAAGCTTGATCTAATACCCATTCAATAGCAGACTTGCGACCAAGTTTAAAGTTAAATATAACTGGATTTATAGCATTAATAATAATGATCTTGCCCCATAAAATTTGCATTTTACTTTTGTCTATTTTAAATTTATTTTGATTATTTCTTTCACAATTTTCATTTATAGAATCTAAGTTTTGACAAATTTTCCAATTCTCTTTATTCTTATTCCAATTTATATGCTCATAGAATAATATATTTCCTAACTCAACCCATTTCTCAACTCTAGGAAAAATAGGAATTTGGGGCAACATTTTTGATAAATATTCCTCAAATTCTTTAATATATTCTTTGCAATTTAATATTGCATAAGTGTAGTAAAATATCTGTTCATCAGAAATCTTAGTATTAGAGATTTCACTAAATTTTTTTATTGAATATTTAGATATATTTGAACACATTTTGCCTGAGATATTCTTCCAATTCATTGGCGCTACTTGAGTAGAGGTTCCAAACACATGGCGATCTGGGAGAGTATTTATTCCCAATGCACTGAAACTTGTCTGATCCCCAGGAACAGTAAGATAAATTGCGGGATTTATAAAATTATCGCTTGGGAAGCATTTTCCCAACCCATATTGGCATTCATTAAGTTGTTTCTCAAAATAGACAAATCTTGGAGTAAATGGTCTGTAAATAGTTTGTCGAATATTTTTGGAGTCAAAAAAGAGTTTATTTGAAGAACTAGATAAGAAAAACTTTTTGAGAGATCTAGACCACTTTATATTGCTATTTAATGTTGCTGGATCAATTTTTTTTCGCTTGTCTCCAGAGATTAAGGGGACGGATTCTTGAGTATCATTAAACATATCAATTAAGCAGTTAACCTTCTCTTTGACAAATTCCTGTGAATCTCCATAGATCCAGTCATCTCTGCAAGTTAAAAGTCCATTGGAGAGGTTATTAAATATTCCTTCAAAAGATTCATTTGGTTTTGATGAGGACTCTATTGAGATAAATTGAATTTCCTTTTTTGTCACTACGTCAGTAAACTTTTTAGTCCAATTTATTTTCTCAAAGTCTATTGAAGCGAAATTGTTTCTCTCTAAAAAATTCTTTTTTTTCTTTGCTGTTTCATCTGTTGAAAAATTGGATAAATAGATTCCTTTTTTAGGAGCAGACTTTATAGGTTTTGGACAACGTATAAGAAATATAATTGCAACTCCAGTCTGAATACCAAAAACATTATGCTTTGTTCCGCTTAGTTGCGGATTAACACGTATGTCGCCTCCTAAATCTATTATGTATATATAATCAAATTCTTTTGATATAGATTTACGAAATCCATCAAAAGAGATTTTGTGAAGGAAAGACGAATTTATTACATATGCGATAATCCCACCTTTTTTTGAGAGACGGTCTGAAGCCCATCTTATAAAGCGTACATAAGGATCATATACGTTTGTTTTTGTCGCTGAACTCAGTTTTAAATATGTACTTTTTATTTGTACATCAATATCTTGATATGTACGATTTTTATTCGATTGATTTTCATCTTCTTGTCTAGCATTGTATGGAGGATTACCCAAAATTACAGATATATCCTCGTTATTTTCTCGGATTAATATTTGTGTATTCTCTTTTGTGATTGCTAGTAGATTATATTGTTTATGTTCTTGACCGCATGAAGAAAGAGTATCTGCTAGTGCAAGATTATTAAATTGACAATAATCACCTATTTTTTGTTGATATGTGTATTCAATATTTAAATTGGCAATGTAGTAAGGCAGGATACCAATTTCGTTGGCATATATATCATTATTATATTTTTGTTTTAATGCTTTCGATGGTAGATAATCTATAAGTTCGGTTATAAACGTTCCTGTTCCAGTACATGGATCTAATATTTTAACTTCATTTGAAGTAAGTAATTTTCCAAAAAAACTATCTAAGATATGATCACATGATTGAATAATAAATCGTACTATTTCTCCTGGTGTATAAACAATTCCTAGGCGATCTGCTGCTAATGGATTATGCCCATGATAAAAAGATTCATAGATTTGCTTAAGAAAATGTTGCTTATCATGATGATTAGATATTTCAGTGGCCCGTTTCCTTATTATAGAGTAGTAATGATCAATCTTTGCGAAGGTGTTTCGTTTTAAGTCACCAGTAAAAAATGTATTTAATACTATCGATATAGACTTAGCAATTGAATTTTGGAAATGAAATTCAGATTCATAAAAGATTTGAGTAAATATATCTGCAGTCAAAATGTGCTGTATTATCATTTCATTGACATCCTCTAGGATTATCTCTGGATTAATTCCTTCCCTGCAGATCTCAAGAAATACATGACGGGCATCTATAAATTCTTGGTTATTTTTTGATTGTGTTTTTATAAGTAATCTTAAAATCTGGATGATTTCAGGAAGATCTTCTTCAAATTTTTGAATTGCATTAATAAAATCTTTTATTGGTTGACGCTTGTACTCAAAAAAATTACTTAGTAGACGTTCTAGTCCAGTTGAGTCATTTTGAATGTCAATCCTTTCAATTTCTTTTCCATTTTGTATTAAGATTGCTGTCTGAGTGTCCTCAAAAATAATGTTTTCAGTCGGATATTTATCAATTTGAACTTTCTTTTGTATCTCTATGTCTAAATCATCTTTACTATCTTTGGACTCCCACCATCCTTCATCAAGGCGTAGATGATTCTTTATTGTTCCATCGGGGATAATTGTTTTACCAGAAGATGTTTTTAATGGATATTTTGGGATAAGTTGTAAATTATATTTTTCGGCGAATGATGAAAGAAGATTAATAAACGCAATTTCTAAGGAACTTTCATTTGTTGCTCCTGAAAACCTCTTAATCCTCTCTAGTTCCTGATAATATTTATTAATAATTATCTGTGACACGTCATAATCACTCAATCACTACATTCAAGAGTATGTTTATTAGATGTCAACTATAATTGTTTTATTCTTACTGTTTTTAGCGAAATTATCGATGAGTGAGACCAACTAATTCTATATTTTTTCGTCTACGTCTAAATTTGGATCAAGTAATATTTTGAACTTGTTAAAGGTCCCTAACTTTTTCTGATAATCTGATCATTGTTTTTAAGATGCTTCTTGAAAGAATTTGTCTATTTTAACGATACTTGAATGAGATAGTTTACGATTTTAATTCTTATCTACTAAGAATTGATATATACCACCTATATACCGGTGATCTACCTATGATTGGTTTTTTAGCAGGTAAATGATAAATATACCACTAAAATACCACTAACTTAATCTTTGTGATCACTTGATATGACTGGGTTTATAGTCTTATGTTTATACTAATGCCGACTACACGACCTAAAGTGTGATAACTCTAGATCTCAGTTATACCAAGCGAAGTGGAGGTGGACGTATACGTACATATTGTGATAATTCTGTGAGAATTTTTTTCATTGAGTGTGATAATTAGTAATTTTTAAAAAAGAGATGTTTTTATTCCACTCTTTTCTTTTAAGTCTTTAAGTGAATGCACTTCCATTGTTGAGGTGAACCAATTTTCAGTTGTACGAGGGATAGTTCCTATATTCTCCTTTAACCATTTTTTTAATTTTTTCTCAGTTTCTTGAACCTGATGTCCATCATGAGGACCAATCATGTCTAGTTCAATCCAACCTGCTGAGGCATGTTTCTTTAATCTTTTCTCAGGAAAATTTGTAATTCCTAATTGCTGTTCATTTGGACGTTGCATTAAGTACAACCATCCAGGGTTATTTGGATTAAATCCACTTTCTGCGCATGTTGGACAACCACTCTTGAGACAAATGCGTGCACTTGGACTCGTTCGCCAGTGATGTCCTTTTTTGCATTTCCAAGATAATTTTTTGGGTGTACCTGCTACCACAATTGAAGGATCCCAACCATCTGCCTCTTTCGCGATATCAGGGAAACAGGTTTGTAGATCATTAAATCCAGTCCAGACTTTTTGATTGGTGCAATATGGACAGGATCTTTTTGTACGTGTTCTACTGACGACTTGTGCTAACCACGTATGTCCATGTGCCTTACATTTCCAGGATTTTTTTGCATGACTACCAAAAAGAATTGTTGAAGGATCCCAACCATTTGCTTCTTTCGCGATATCAGGGAAACAGGTTTGTAGATCATTAAATCCAGTCCAGACTTTTTGATTGGTGCAAACTGGACAACTTTTTGTTTGATGTTCTATTTACGACTTCTGCTAACCACGTATGTCCATGTGCCTTACATTTCCAAGGTAGTTTTTTATTACTTTGTGCTTTTACTTTTGAAGGATCCCAACCATATGCCTCTTTAGCAAGATCAGGTTGAAGAGTTTTCAAATCATTAACGCCAGTCCAGCATTCTCTTCCAGAGCAAACAGGACAATTAGTTTTGTGTGTGCTAGTTCTATTGTTTGAGCGCGCTTCCCATATGTGTCCATGTGCCTTACATTTCCACGAGACTTTTTTATTACTTGAGGGTAATAGAGTGGATGGATCCCAACCGTTCGCCTCTGCTGCGATATCAGGGTACAGAGTTGCTAGATCATTAAGTCCTAGATCTAGTTTCACCATTCTTAAAAACTACTCACGAGAAGTAGATAATGCAAAATAAAGCAAGGAGTGTGATAATTCTGTGAAGAGTGTGAGAATGGTGTGATAATTATTGGCGTTTTTTTGCGTTATTAGATTCATTGGTATAACTGTCTTTGATCAAAAGGTACGTATATGGAAAATAAAAGGTTCGTATAAATGCCGACTACACCACATAGGTAGTGTGATCTCCTTATAACCTTGTTATTACAATTGATTTGCTCATATATTTATTCACTATTTTAGCATATGTGACTATTATATGATTCTTATACAAGACGCAATTCTTTTTCTGTTGATATAACTTGGCCTAGTTATTTGAAAATTAGATATTAGTTTTGGTAGAAAAAGGTAGACTTAATTTATATCTATTATTAGGGAGGGGGTATATTTGAGTACACCCCCTCAAGAAATAATTATCACCACTCATGAAAAGTAGTTTGGTTATTTTACTAGCAGTAATAAGTATT
>QBWD01000034.1 GCA_003283685.1 Prochlorococcus sp. AG-315-D17 | reverse complement strand
ACCCTGTTTGAGCATGATCTGACTCGTGAAGATAAATTGGAAGTCCAAGTTTGCTCTGAACAAGAGAAGCCAAAGCTAAATCACCTGCCCTTCTACCGTAAACAACCAAACAACTTCCCATAGAAGAAGTTGTGGTATGAAAATCTAGTGCAATATGGCAGGGCTTTTCTCCACTCTCTCCATAAATTCGAAGTAAATCTGCAGCTCTTCTTATCTCAAAATTAGAATGATTAGTTTTTGAAAATGACTCTTTGATAAAGCTACGGTTCAAATCACTATGGATATATCTTTTACCAGACTTATAAGCCTTAGGATTTCCAATTACTTTATGAGTTGCAATGCCATAAGTATTTATTAAAACTGCTAATTTCTCCCATTGCTCGAAAAGCCAGATAGGATTTATTTCATTACCATGTGTGCCAGCTATTAACAGCGCCTGGATCTCAGACATAAAAACTAATTAAATAACACAACATAATCTTAAAATAATTTCATGGCGACAGCACCAATACTTGTAAAAACAGCCAAGTGGATATGGAGTTTTCAATGGAAGCTTCTGATGAACGGGCTTGGTCCCTCTGATAAAAACGGTAATTACAAAAGACCAGCAAACAAGCAAATCCAAACAATTATCCCTAGCAAAGAAGATTTAAAAGAAAGAGATATTGATCAATATCCATGTTTAATTGTTGGTAAAAGTTGTCCCTGGGCTCATCGAGCATGGATGGTTTATGAAATGAAAGGTCTAAAAAACTCAATCAATCTTCATATCGCTCAGGTTGACAATGAAAATGGTAGGTGGATTTTCAATCCTCCTTTAAAAGGGTCCAGAACGCTTATGGAGGTTTATCGTAGTTTCGGAAATAACAAGATTGAAAGAGCAACTGTACCAATATTATTTGATCCAGGCAAAGAACCCAATTCAAAACCAAGATTAATAAATAATGAAAGCGCTCAAATTATAGAAATACTAGATAGTTGGCCTTTATCTAATGAAAGTTTTGAACTAAATCCAAAGTATTATCAAGAAGAAATAGCAAAATGGCAAGACTTAGTTCAAGAAAATATTAATAATGGAGTTTATAAATGTGGCTTTGCAAGGAATCAAACTGCTTACGAAAATGCGTCCAAAGATTTATTCTCAAGCCTAAACATTATTGAAGAAACCCTTCATTTAAAAGGACCTTGGCTCTGCGGTAAAGATTTAACAATTGCTGATATAAGACTTTTCCCTACTCTGATCAGATGGGAATCTGTTTATGAACCTCTATTCAAGTGCAGCAAGAGACCCATTCAATCATTTCCAAATATAATTAAATGGAGAAAAACGATTTTTAATTTATATAATATTAAAGAAACATGTGATGCTGATGCATGGAGAAAAGATTATTTCGGAGCTTTGTTTCCATTAAATCCAAGTAGTATTATTCCAAAAGGTGAAAGTATAGGCAAAATCGTAAATCAGTAATTATCAAAAATGAAACAAGCAAATTCCTACTTTCAATCTTCTAATTCAATTAAAGGAGTCTATGGTGATTTCATAGTAACTTCTAATGATAAAAAAGAAGTTCTCTTTTACCGTTTATCAATTCTTTTCTGCGGCTTATTCTTTTCAACAGGAATAGCTCAATGGTTTACTAATGGATCTCATCAAATATGGATTTGGATACTTGGCATGACAATCAGTATGGGTTTAAGTCTTAAGTGGATACATATATACTTAAAACCATTACATCAAACATTAACAATTTTTTGGGTAACTGGTTGTATGGGATTTGCAATACTTGCCTATCACTTTGGATTAACAAATATAATCTATGGTCTTAGAGAAAATCCAAAATCTATATTACTTATCGGACCACTTTTTGCTGCTTTAACAGGCATTGGTTTCAAAGAGTTTTTTTGTTTTAGGAGAATTGAAGCAATAGGGATAACGATTTTTATTCCTATTGCTTTAATTGGATATTTAACTGAATTAGCTAATGAAAGATTTACTTTTGCAATGCTAGTGGTGTCATCCTTACTTTTACTACTAATGGGAATAAGAAAATTCAACTTGCCAGCAGAAGCAGATATAGGAGATAAGAGCGTTTTTGATTTTTTAGAAAGCCAAAGGAAGCTAACAACATCTGATAGTTGAATAAATCGACCAATTATAAATTATACAATTCAAGGAGGAAACTTACAAAAGATGACTTTTGGAGGTCTATTAAGTCCGGCAATGGTGAGGAAATCCAACCAAATTCACAAACCACGTGCAATTTCCCTCCGTCATAATTATCTTGTTATTAGTCAAAAGATCCTGCTCTTACAAGACGCTATGAAAACCATTGACGAGCATATTCAGAAGGATGAATCTGAGATTCAACAAGCAAAAGCTCAGGGCAATGAATCTAAGCTCCATCACTTAGAAGATGAACTTAATTCTCTTAAGGAATATAAGGAACATCATCCTGAAGACAAACATGATCCAAATGCACTGGAACTTTTCTGTGATGCGAATCCAGATGAACCAGAATGTTTAGTATACGACGATTAAATTATCAAACAAAAAGGGAGCAGATTTAACTACTCCCTTTTTTAATGCTCTTAATTAATAGTCCATATTAAAATCTGAAGGACTACTAACTAACGAACACACTACTGCTTCCTCATTTTTCATTTGGCGAATTTCAGCTATGGGTCGCCCCATTTTTTCAAGAACTTTAATTTCCTGATCAGTCTGACAACGAGCAATGGTTTTCCCTTGTCTATCAAAGCAACTGTAGAAGTTCATAAGTAAACAAATTATCTCTATTTATGACTAAGAATTTGATTAAATACAAGTACTTTTATTCCACTCATAACAATTAATTAATAATCAAGTTCATTCCAAACAGAGAGCAATAATTCATCTAATCCAATATTCATAGCAGCAGATATGGTATAAATTTTTTGTTCTGTCAATTGCTCCATATCTAATAAAAGTTTGTTCAATTTATTTGGATTTAAAAGTTCTTTTTTATTGAGAACCAAAAGTCTAGGACGAGAAATTAACCCATGGCCATAAGATATTAATTCCTTCTCTATGATCCTTACGTCTTTTAATGGATCTGGAGACCCTGCATCAATTAGATGGATTAAAAGCTTTGTCCTTTGAATATGCCGCAGAAAATCATGCCCCAAACCTATTCCTTTTGACGCCCCAGAAATTAAACCTGGAATATCTGCAAAAACTGTTCCATCGCCAGAAGGTCTTCTAACGACCCCTAAGTTAGGAATTAAAGTTGTAAAAGGATAATCAGCAATTTTTGGTCTTGCTGAGGATAAAACAGAAATTAAAGTACTTTTTCCTGCATTTGGTAACCCAATAATTCCAACTTCTGCCAATAATTTCAATTCCAATTGCAAAGACCATTCCTCTCCTTCTGTCCCTTCAGTAAATTTTTCAGGAGCTCTATTGCTGTTAGACAAATAGCGAGCATTACCAAATCCTCCTTTCCCTCCAAAAGCAACAACAAGTTGCTCCCCTTTGGCAGTTAAATCTCCAAGAATAATATTTGTCGAGAAATCTCTGACCTCTGTTCCGCAAGGAACCTTGAGTATGGCGTCTTTCCCTGATGCTCCAGTGCATTTATTTGGCCCACCTCTAAAACCATTCTCTGCAGAAATTAATTTCTGAAATTTAAAATCCAAAAGCGTCTGTAAATTATCATCTGCTTCCAAAATGACATTCCCCCCTTGGCCTCCATCTCCACCTGAAGGCCCACCCGCTGGAACATATTTTTCTCTTCGAAAGGCAGAAATCCCATCGCCACCCGAGCCTGCTTTCACAGAAATAAGAGCCTGATCAATAAATTGCACTTAGTAATATTAAATCGTCCTTAATCTGATATTAATTCTTAGGAGAAATGATTGCTAAATAAAAAGTAAAATCACTTTTTATTATTTTCCTAAACTTAAATTAATTAATAATCCAAATTACAGTACAACCTAAGCCACCGTCATGAGGCTCTGCATCAAGAATCTTGTCAATATAAGGCAGAGTTTCGAACCATGCCCTCAAACCTTTTTTCAATTTTCCAGAACCAATGCCATGAATAATCCACAAAGCTCCACTACAATTTCTAAGTTTTTCTTCAATAACGCCCTCAGCTTCATATACTCGTAAACCTCTAACATCCACTGTGTTCTTTTTAGTTCGAACAGTAGAAAAGTTTTTCTTAATTTGAGAGGAATTTATCTTAACGACCTGACTTACTTGTACTTTCTTGCCATCAAGACTCTCGATATCAGTTAAATCAACTGTGCTGCGAAAGACTCCACACAAGACTGTTAATTGCATACCATCATCTGAAAAAGATAGTATTTCTCCTGCCTTACCAATGGAAGTCAATCTAACTTTTTCACCAATGGTCGGTTTCCATAAGTGATTAAGTTCATTTTTCCTATTATTTCGATACCCCTTTTCCATTTGACGTAGTCGTTGGCCAGCAAGTCTTGCTGTTTCACCGCTGGCATTTTGATCTCGCAAACGCTTAATCAAATGGCGAACTTCTTTTTGTCCATCTCGGATTGATGATTCTAATTTTTTCCTTCCTTTCTCATTGATCTCATCAGTTTGTTGACGTTGTTTCTTCCATCCTTGAAGCAATTCTTCGTGAAGTAATTCAGTTCTAGCTAATAAAGCAGCAGCATCTTCAGCCGCTGACTGTTGACGTTCTCTTTGTTCCTCTAATCCTCTAATTACTTGATTAACATTCTCAACACCTTTTGGATTTATCAATTTTTGGGCACTATTAATAACTTCTATATCTAGACCAAGTCTTTGAGAAATTTCCAATGCATTGCTCCTACCAGGAATACCCCATTGCAAATTAAAAGTTGGCTTAATAGTTACGCTATCAAAAGCAACTGATGCGTTTTCAAATCTTGAGTCATTATATTTTAATGCTTTTAGCTCTCCAAAATGAGTTGTTGCAATTGTTAGTCTTGCTCTATCAGCCATGATCCTTAAAAGAGCAATAGCCAATGCAGTTCCTTCAGAAGGATCAGTCCCTGCACCTACTTCATCTAAAAGGACAAGAGATGTCCCAGGAGAATCTGATATAGCCGTAAGTATTCGACTTATACGAAGTATATGTCCACTAAATGTAGATAAACTCTGTTGCAATGATTGCTCATCTCCGATATCAGCCAAGACATGTTCACACCATGGCATTCTTGGATGACCAGTACAAGGCAAAAGCAATCCTATTTTTGCCATTAAGACTGCCAAACCAATACTTTTCAAAGCAACTGTTTTTCCCCCAGTATTAGGACCTGTAATAGCTACAACTTTCAAATCAGATGAGACATCAAAGCTTATAGGCACAACTTGATGTTTTTTATCATGAAAGTCATTCCACACTAATAATGGATGACGAAAATTCTTGATATCAAACGGAGCGTTTTGTTCATCCTCAAGAATGGGGGGGACACCATTAAGCCATTTTGAATAACGTGCTCTTGCTAAAGAAAATTCAATCTTTAAAAGGACCTCACCTAAAAATTCTATTGAATTTGCACTTTTTCCAACTTCTTTGCTCCAATTAGTTAAAAGCCTCCTCTCTTCATTTAAGATTTCTGAACCTATTTTAGCTAAACGATTTCCTATTGATATAACAGCTTGAGGTTCAACATAAGTAGTATTTCCAGAAGCTGAACTATCATGGACCATTCCCTTGATCTGATCAGCAGTTCCTGATTTGAATGCCAAAACAGGACGACCATATCGCTCAGAGATAACATTATCCTGAAGTAAAGAATGAAACCTCCTAATCATATCTTGAAGAATATCTCTTCTTTGTAGTCGTAAGGCATACCAGTGATGACGCAATTCAGATAATTGAGTACTTGCTCGATTAGCAATTCTACCTCCCTCATCCAAACCATATTCCAGTAGTTTTTGTAAATCAGGTAAAGTTGCTATATCTTCAAGCAAAAAAGAAAGTTTTGGGCGAGTATTTTGATCAAATATTAGTTTTCGTAATTTCCTGGCTGCTCTTAACGTTTCTGCTACTTTCAACAAGTCTTCGCCTGAGGAAACCCCTCCCCTGGAGCATATAAAAAGAATATTTTGCAAGTCATGAACACCTTTGAAACTTATTCCACTATCAAGAGAAACATCTAAAGAACCAATTTCCAATGTTTGACATAATTGATCTTGGCTTAAAT
>QBWD01000033.1 GCA_003283685.1 Prochlorococcus sp. AG-315-D17 | reverse complement strand
GCTAATTTTTGATCAGAGTCAAATAAATAAGGAAATTTCCAACCAAGCTTATTAGCCTGGGAAGCCAACAATTCAGGAGAATCTTGAGGATGGGTGATCAAACTATTACTTGAAACCGCAACAAATTGAATTTCTTGCCCATATGAGTTAAATAAATTTGATATGCCACTTTCTATATGCTTAACAAAAGGGCAGTGGGCGCAGATAACCATCAAGAACAATGGTCTTTTTATTAAATCTACTCTTTTAATACGCTTCAATCCTTGCAATGGGTCGTCAGGAAGAAGCTCTAAGCCAGTAACCACATCTAACTCAAAATCAGGGCATTCTGTTCCCAAAGGAAGCATTGTTGAGGCTGTTCTAACCATGGTTTTTATTGTTTTTGAAAGAATGGATTAAACAACTTCTAACTTTATAGGTATTTAACTATGAGTCTTTGCACTAAATAAGAGACAATTGTTAAATACTAACCAAATTAATCTGATCAGATGCTTCTAGATCTAAGTGGCAAAAAAATCCTAGTTACAGGAATAGCAAACAACAGATCTATTGCCTGGGGAATAGCGCAACAACTTAATGCAGCAGGTGCAGAACTTGGGATTACATATTTACCGGACGAAAAAGGACGTTTCGAATCAAAAGTCAAAGAACTTACCTCTCCATTAAATCCAAGCTTATTTTTACCCTTAAATGTTCAAAATCCATCCCAAATGGAAGAGGTTTTTGAAACCATCAGAAATAAATGGGGACGCTTAGATGGTTTAGTTCATTGCCTAGCTTTCGCTGGTAAAGAAGAATTAGTTGGCAATTACAGCGCAACATCGGTAGAAGGTTTTTCTCGAGCGCTAGAGATAAGTGCCTATTCACTTGCTCCTTTATGTAAATATGCAAAACCTCTTTTCAGTAAAGGTGCAGGGGTAGTGACATTAACTTATTTAGGTGCAGAAAGAGCAATCCCTAACTACAACGTTATGGGTGTTGCTAAAGCTGCTTTAGAGGCTTCAGTTAGATATCTTTCAGACGAGCTGGGGCCTGATAATCAAGTTAGAATCAATGCAATTAGTGCTGGTCCAATTAGAACTCTTGCAAGCTCTGCCATTGGAGGCATTTTGGATATGATTCACAATGTTGAAGAAAAGGCTCCATTAAGAAGAACTGTTACTCAAATTGAGGTTGGCAACACCGCGGCTTTCTTGCTTAGTGATCTTTCGAGTGGTATATCAGGACAAACAATTTATGTAGATGCTGGCTACTGCATAAATGGAATGTGAGTCAATTCCCTGTAAATTTTTTTAATTAGCATGACTAGAACAAGAACAGGAGAAATCAGCCGAGTTACAAAAGAAACGGACGTTTTCGTCCAAATTGATCTTGATGGTTCTGGGAGATGCGAAGTAAATACGGGAATTGGATTCCTAGACCATATGATTCAACAACTTTCTAGTCATGGATTATTTGACATCAAAGTAAAGGCCAATGGAGATACTCATATAGATGACCACCATACGAATGAAGATATTGGGATTGCTCTAGGACAAGCCTTATCGAAAGCCCTCGGGGATCGAAGTGGCATTAAACGGTTTGGCCACTTTCTTGCGCCTCTTGATGAAGCGCTTATCCAAGCAGTAGTTGATTGTTCTGGGAGACCACATCTAAGTTTTGGATTAGAAATGCCATCCCAAAAAGTAGGGTCTTATGACACTGAACTAGTCAAAGAATTTTTTGCTGCCGTATCAAGTAATAGTGGCTTAACACTCCATCTAAGCCAACTGAATGGAACTAACACTCACCATATTATTGAGGCTTGTTTTAAATCTTTTGCAAGAGCATTGCGCATGGCTACTGAAATCGACCCTCGTCGATCAAGTCATATTCCAAGCAGCAAAGGAGTTATTGAACAAGCTGGAAGTTGAAGCAATCTGATTAAACAAACCCATTTCGGGAATAAGCTCGCAAAAACGTTAGGTTTAAGAGAAAATCAAAGACAAATCAATCAAAGTTAGTGTCAACAAATTATTTAACAACATCTACTTCAACTGAAAATAAGACCTTCGATAAAGAAGATTGGTCTAGCGCCTATTGCAATGTTGAAAAAGAATTAAATAATGCGGAGTTAAATCTTTCTAAAGGATCAATACCAAAAGAGCTTTCAGGAACTTTTTATCGGAATGGACCGGGAAGATTAGAGCGCGGTGGAAGATGGGTGCATCATCCCTTCGATGGTGATGGAATGATAGCTGCATTCAAATTTAAGAATGGGAATGTAAGTCTTACTAATCGTTTTATTCGTACGAAGGAATGGGAAGAAGAAGAAAAAGCACAGAGATTTCTTTATAGAGGTGTTTTCGGCACTCAAAAAGAGGGTGGGGTCTTAGCAAATGCATTGGATGTACGTCTCAAAAACATTGCAAATACTCATGTTGTTAAACTTGGTAAAGAACTTTTAGCACTTTGGGAAGCTTCTAGCCCTTATGCCGTTAACCCCAACACTCTTGAAACAATTGGAATATCAAATTTAAAAGGGGTTTTAAAGAAAAATGAGGCCTTTAGTGCACATCCCCATTTTGATCCTGGTCACCATGAAGAGCCAAGGATGGTAACTTTTGGAGTTACCACAGGTCCAAAAAGCACTATCAGGCTTATGGAATTTTCGACAGAGGGGGAAAAAGCAGGGTCTCTTTTAAGCGATAGAAAAGATTCTTTTAATGGATTTGCCTTTTTGCACGATTTCGCAATTACACCAAACTGGGCAATATTTCTACAAAATGCCATCAGCTTTAATCCTTTACCTTTTCTGCTAGGCCAAAAAGGAGCGGCACAATGTTTAGCATCACAAAAAAATGGGGCTCCAAAGTTTTTGCTAATCCCTAGAGATAGTGGAAAATTTGCAGGGGAATCCCCAAAAACAGTTAATGCTCCAAAAGGTTTTGTTTTTCATCATCTAAATGCCTGGGAGGAGAGTGGAAATATCAATGTAGATAGTATTTACTACGACGATTTTCCTAGCATTGGGCCTGATGATGACTTTCGAGAAATTGACTTTGACCTTTTACCTGAAGGCATATTAAAAAGGTGTCAAATCAATCCCAATAAAAATAAATTTAGTGCCACAACATTGAGTAACCAATGTTGTGAGTTTGCGATGGTTAATCCCCTCTTAGAAGGAAAAAAAGCTCGCTTTAGTTGGATGGCAACTGCTGAAAAGAAAGAAGGCAATGGTCCACTTCAAGCGATAAAGAAATTAGATTTATTTAATAATGAAGAGATAATGTGGAGCGCAGCACCAAGGGGATTTATAGGAGAACCTATATTTATTCCTTTGAACTCATCAAAAGCTTCAGAAGATCAGGGATGGGTAATAGTTTTAGTTTGGAACAGTATTCGGTCTGGAACTGATTTAGTAATTCTTGATGCAACAGATCTTTCTGAAAAAGCAATTCTAGAGGTCCCAATTGCTATTCCTCATGGATTGCATGGAAGCTGGGTTGAAGAATAAAATTCTAATAACTTCATCAACATACTACAATCAATTTTGCAATGAAAGCAATAGTTTTTCTAATTCAGGTTTGATCAAATTAAAAGCATTTCCTCTATGTCCAATTTGTTTCTTTATCTCATGATTCATCTCTGCAAAAGTAATTCCTAAACTAGCTACTTCAAATATCGGATCATATCCAAATCCATTTTCACCTCTAGGAGAAAATGTGATTAATCCTTCACAAGAACCAGTCACCTCCAACAAGACTTTATTCTCAGAGGCGACACATAAAGCACATTCAAATTTAGCTTTCCTATTCGAAAAACCTTCTAGTTTTCTAAGTATCTTTTCGACTCTTTCCTTATCAGATTTTGCATATCTAGCTGAATGAATGCCTGGGGCTCCATCTAATACTTCAACACTCAATCCTGAATCATCAGCAAGAGATAAATTTCCTGTTTTTCTACTCACAGCTATAGCCTTAATTCTTGCATTCTCTTCAAATGTTTTTCCTGTTTCTTCAACGTTAAGATCTTCAGGTTGGTCAATAAAATCTAGGGGAAAATCACTTAAAAGATTACGAAATTCTTTCACCTTTCCTTTATTAGTACTAGCAATCACAAAAGGAATTTTATCCAAAACCATTTTCTTCTAAAAGATTTTTTGCATAATACAAAGTAGACATAGCTACTTTTTTGGACGGGGCTTCACAATAAATTCTTAAAAGAGGCTCAGTTCCTGAAAAGCGAAACATCACCCAATGAAATCTATCTAGTATTAATTTAATCCCATCAGTGGAAACGACTTCTAAAACTAATTTATTATCAATTGAAGAAGGGGTTTTATTTTTCAAGAAAGTTTCCAAACTTCTTCTTACTTGCATATCTTTAAGACTTAAATCGATACGTTCAAAATGACTTTCGCCAAAACGAGAAAAAAGATTATCTATTTTTTCTCCCAAAGGCTTTCCTTCTGCAACTATTGCCTCCAACAAAAGCAATGCTGTGAATAAAGCATCACGCTCTGGAATGTGATGCCCAAATCCAACCCCCCCTGATTCCTCTCCCCCAATTAACACTTTGCTAGAAAGCATTTCTTCAGCAATATATTTAAATCCAACTGGCTTTTCAAAAACATCTCTACCTAAATCTTCCGCAACAAATCGCATTAAGTCAGAACCACTTACTGTTTTAACAACAGAACCTTCCATCTTCTTAACTCTTGCCAGATGATCAATAAGTAGAGGCATCAATAACTGCGTATTGCAATATTTTCCCTTTTCATCTATCGCTGCAATTCGATCTCCATCTCCATCGAAGACCAATCCAATTACCAACTTTCCATCTTCAAAAGAATCTTGAATCTCCGTGATCAATTCATTTAAATAGGGTTCCAAAGGCTCTGGAGGGTTTCCACCAAAGCAAGGGTCCCTTTGTGTTCTTATTTCTTCCAAGACACCATCACCTTCAGGACCAAACAAGTCAGTCATACAGCCCGCAGCAGATCCATGCATCGGGTCAACAATTACTTTTAATCCTAAATTTTTCAAGCCATTCAAAATATTAGGGATATCAAATTTCTTACTAATTCCTACAAGATGCTGATTACGAAAATCAAATCTTTCTGTTTTGCCATCTATGGGAATAGATATTCCACCTGCTTTAATTCTTTTTTCAACAGCGTCAGTAAAAGAGCTATCAACTGATCCTCCCAAAGGACCTTTTATTTTGAGACCCAACCACTCAGGTGGATTATGACTAGCTGTTATAACCAATGCGCCTAGAGCATTGTTCTCTACTACTCCCCAACTGCAAGCTGGTGTTGGCAAAGCAGAGGAGGCCAAAAGAGGTGTAAGTTCCAATCCTCTAACGGCAGAGGCAACTGCTTCTGCCATCTCTTCAGCAATAAAACGACGATCAAATCCAATAATTATTTTCTTAGCTCTTTTTTTTTCTGAATAAGCTAATTCCTGGGCGGAAGCTGAAGCTACCAATAATAATCTTTCGAGAGTAAAATCCACTCCCAAGATTCCTCTCCATCCATCTGTTCCAAAAGAAATTGGCTGATTGGTAAGATTCAACTTATTTTTATTCATCTTTTATTTAGGAGAAAATTTGATCTACAAGAAATAAACATTATTCTCGTTATATGAATTGGAATAAATCAACAGTAATTAATGATCATCTTCTAAGAAGTTGGATTCGATGCAGAAGAAAAGCCTGGCTTGAAATTCATGGTAAAAAACAAAAAAAAATTTGGACCGCTCACTATACACTTCAATTAAATCACCAAAAAGACTGTTTTTCTTCTCTACATCAAAAAAGTCATGGGATAGGAATCCAAGCCTGTAAAGATGGAAAAAATATTGCTTATGGCTTAAGGATTAAATACCCTTTCCCCCTGAATCAAACTCTTAAGGCAAATTTAGCTCTTATAAAGAAAACTACTGGAGAAAGTATTTGGGGAAATTTCTCCTACCTCCCTGTTCTTGCTCGTCAAGGAAAAAAATTAACACGTGAACATAAATTAGCACTAGCGATGAGAGGGAAGTTGCTTTCAGAGTTACAAAAATCACCTGTCTCAAAAGGCTTAATCCTTTATAAAAATAATAAGGCTATAAATATTCAGAAGATAAGGATTCAAGAAGAAGTTAATAAGGATCTTATGGAATCAATAATTAGAATAAGTAAAGATCTTGAATTAAAAGACCCTCCACCCATAACTTCTAATCGTAAAAAATGTACAATTTGCGCATGGAAAAAAGTATGTGA
>QBWD01000032.1 GCA_003283685.1 Prochlorococcus sp. AG-315-D17 | reverse complement strand
TATTTAAGGCTTCTGCATAACTGTTTTTGCATCTATCTGCAGGAACTTCTATTTCTACAGCAATTCTGCTTTTGGGGGCAGGATTCGTTGTTACTTTTAATTTTGAAACACTCATTGAATAGCAATTCTCGAATTGGTTAGCTTAATAAAGCGGTGGATCACTTCAAAGGCTATTGTGGCCTAAAAAGCATCAAAAAATTTAGTATTTGTTGATTTTTCCAATAATGAAGGGTTTTTTCTTAGTAAAAACTTTTCAATTCTTCCTTAATTAAGTTTGAACTCTAAATTCCTTTTACCAGATAGACCTCTTACTGTTGCTGTACTTGGATCAAGTGGGGCAGTAGGAAAAGAATTATTAGTTTTACTGGAAGAGAGATCTTTTCCAATTGAAAACTTAATCTTATTAGCCTCTAAACGTTCATCTGGGAAAATTCAGATTTTTAATGGTGAGGAATTAACAGTTCAAGAGACAACTGCAGAAAGTTTTAATGGAGTAGATCTAGTTTTGGCTTCTGCAGGTAGTTCTATATCGCGCAATTGGAGGGAAGTTATACACGCTTCTGGTGCTGTGATGATTGATAACTCAAGTGCATTTCGAATGGATTGTGATGTTCCTTTGGTTGTTCCTGAAGTTAATCCTTCCGCAGCGAATACTCACAAAGGATTGATTGCAAACCCAAACTGTACAACGATTTTACTAGCTCTTGTCTTAGCACCCTTAGCTAATCAAATACCTCTTAAAAGAGTTGTTGTGTCTACTTATCAATCTGCTAGTGGTGCAGGTGCTCAGGCAATGGAGGAATTGGAAAGACTTAGTCAAGAAGTTTTAGATGGATTGATTCCCAAAAGTAAAGTTCTCCCTTATTCATTAGCATTTAATCTTTTTCTTCATAATTCTCCTTTGCAAGCTAATAACTACTGCGAGGAAGAAATGAAAATGGTTAATGAAACAAGAAAAATTCTTGGTATCCCTCAACTTTCATTAACAGCTACATGTGTGCGAGTTCCAGTATTAAGAGCACATTCCGAATCTGTAAATATTGAATTTACAGAACCTTTTCCAATCGAGGAAGCATATAGGATTTTGCGATCTTCATCTGGAGTTGAGATACTTGAAGATAGATACAAAAATCGTTTTCCAATGCCCATAGATGTTGCTGGAAAAGATTTAATATCTGTAGGCCGAATACGACAAGATATTAGTAATCCTAATGCTATTGAATTATGGCTTTGTGGGGATCAAATAAGAAAAGGAGCCGCATTAAATGCTGTTCAAATTGCTGAACTTTTATTAAAAAAACTATGAATCATTCTGCGGTGGAATCACCAATACCTTTTGGAAGGTTGTTGACTGCCATGGTTACACCTTTTAACAAAACTGGAGCTGTGGATTATTCATTGGCTGCTGATTTAGCTAATTATTTAGTAGATCAAGGTTCTGATGGAATAGTTGTATGCGGAACAACGGGGGAATCCCCAACTTTGACTTGGATAGAGCAGCAAAAGATGTTAGAAACAGTTCGAAATGCATTAGGTACTAGGGCAAAAGTATTAGCTGGCACAGGCAGTAATAGTACCTCTGAGGCAATTGAAGCCACGAAAGCAGCAGCGAACTCAGGAGCTGATGGAGCTTTAGTAGTTGTTCCCTATTACAACAAACCACCTCAAGAAGGTTTAGAAGCTCATTTTCGATCTATTGCAAATGCTGCGCCAGAATTACCTTTAATGCTATATAACATTCCAGGACGTACAGGATGTTCTATTTCGCCTATTATTGTTAGTAAGCTTATGGACTGCAGTAATGTAGTTAGTTTTAAAGCGGCAAGCGGTACAACAGAAGAAGTGACTCAATTAAGAACTCAATGTGGTCCAGGTTTGGCTGTATATAGCGGTGATGATGCTTTGGCTTTGCCAATGCTTTCTGTTGGAGCAGTAGGTGTTGTCAGTGTTGCTAGTCACTTAGTTGGTCCTAATTTGAAGAAAATGATTGAGAGTTATTTAAAAGGAAAATATAGTGATGCTCTTTATTTACACGAGCAATTACAACCTCTTTTTAAAGCTCTTTTCGCGACTACAAACCCTATTCCTGTTAAGGCGGCTCTCGAAGCAATTAGCTGGTCTGTTGGCCCTCCTCGTAGTCCTCTAGTTTCGTTGAACAACGAAATGACAGAAGAACTTATGAAGATACTTGCTTCTTTGAGATTGATTTGATTCTTATCTTCTTTTCGAGTTGATCGGTCCTTCATTCAAGTAAAAACAAATTTTTCGCATACTTTTCCATGACATTAAGTTCAATGAATGCTCAAAGGTCCAGAAATAATCAACCAAAAGATGCATGTTTGAGGATTATTCCTCTTGGAGGTCTTGGTGAGATTGGTAAAAATACCTGCGTTTTTGAATATGGTGATGACATCATGATTCTGGATGCTGGCCTTGCTTTTCCCACTGATGGGATGCATGGAGTAAATGTTGTAATGCCAGATACAACATATTTACGTGAAAATCAAAATCGTATACGCGGAATGGTAGTTACTCATGGACATGAAGATCATATCGGTGGTATTGCTCATCATTTGAAAAACTTTAATATTCCGATTATTTATGGCCCTCCTCTTGCTATGTCAATGCTTAGGGGGAAGATGGAAGAATCAGGTGTGGCTGATAGGACCACAATTCAAGTATGCGGTCCAAGAGAAATAATCAAAGTTGGACAACACTTCTCAGTAGAATTTGTCAGGAATACACACTCAATTTCTGATAGTTATTGTTTTGCTGTGACTACTCCAGTTGGAGTAATCTTTTTTACGGGTGATTTCAAATTTGATCAAACACCACCTGATGGTCAGCCTGCTGATTTGGCTAGAATGGCTCATTATGGCGAGAAGGGTGTTTTATGTCTTTTGTCAGATTCGACCAACTCAGAAGTTTCTGGATTCACTCCTTCTGAATACTCTGTTTTCCCTAATCTAGATAGATATATCGCTACGGCTGAAGGCAGAGTAATGGTAACTACATTTGCTAGCTCCACTCATCGCGTTTCAATGCTTTTGGAGTTGGCTATGAAGAATGGAAGAAAAGTTGGGTTGTTAGGACGCTCGATGTTGAATGTAGTTGGAAAAGCAAGAGAGCTAGGCTATATGCGTTTCCCAGATGACTTGTTTTTCCCAATTAAACAAATCAGGGATTTGCCAGATAGAGAAACCTTTTTGTTAATGACTGGGAGCCAAGGAGAGTCAATGGCTGCGTTGAGTCGTATTGCAAGAGGAGAACATCAACATGTTCAGTTGAAAACTAGCGACACTGTAATTTTTTCAGCTAGCCCGATTCCAGGCAACACAATTTCTGTGATGCATACAATCGATAAACTTGTAAAACTTGGAGCAAAAGTTATTTACGGAAAAGATAAAGGTATTCATGTTTCAGGACATGGTTGCCAGGAAGATCAGAAATGGATGCTTGCCTTAACTAAACCTAAATATTTTATTCCAGTTCATGGGGAATACAGAATGCAGGTTCTTCATGGGAAAACAGCTGTCTCAATGGGAGTAGCTCCTGAAAATGTATTAGTAATGGAAAATGGGGATGTTGCCGAGGTTAGGCCTGATTCTTTAATTCAAGGTTCTCCAGTTAAGTCAGGTGTTGAATTGCTGGACTCTTCAAGAACTGGAATTGTAGACACTCGAGCATTAAAAGAGCGTCAGCAACTAGCAGATGATGGGGTCATTACAGTACTTGCTGCTGTCAGCACAGATGGCGTAATGGTTGCTCCACCAAGGGTTAATCTTCGCGGCGTTATTACAAGTGTTAACGTGAAGACCATGTGCAATTGGACTGAACGTGAAATTATCTGGGTGTTAGAAAATCGCTGGAAACAACTAGTGCTCAAAACAGGAGGTAAGTCTGTAGAGGTTGACTGGATTGGTTTGCAGCGAGAGGTAGAGGCAGGCTTATCCCGCAGATTGAGACGTGAGGTTCAAGCTGAGCCTTTAATACTTTGTCTTGTTCAGCCTGCTCCAGGTGGAACGCGGGCTTATAAACCTCAACTTGAGGACAAAACCGATTCAAGACAAGTAATTAAAAAGACTGCAGATAAATCTCAACAACCTACTAATTCTTCTACTTCAGTTAAAGAAACACATTCGAAAACAGAACAAACAATTAATAATGAATCTAATTCTGACGAAATGCCTTCAGGCAGGACAAGAAGGCGTAGATCAACAATTACTTCATAGTTAATTATTTTTGTGTAACTCAACTTTAATAGTTTTCTTGTTCCATCTCACAATCAAACCTCCATGGAGATTACATGCTCCTGGTGGTTTGCCAATGGAAATTTTGTAATTTAGCTCTTCTATTTGTAAAGCAGTAAATTTATTGACTCCAATTTGTTTAAGCCATGTAGCAAGTAATATTTTTCTTACTGAATTCGGAAAGTTAATAATTTTATTTCTAGATAAAGATTCTTCTTCTTTTTCTTTGCAATATTCTAATGTAATGGTTGCAAAAATAATTTCATCTTTGCTGTAATTCTCAAACCTACTTGCTAAGGCAGCTATTCTTAAGTCTGCTCCTTTATGTATTGAATTTAGGACTGGTAAGACCTCTTTTCTGATTTTATTCCTGGTTAAATTTAAATCCGCATTAGATGGATCAATCCAAATAGGCAAGTTGAATTCATTGCAAATTTCTCTAGTTTCATTTCTACTAAATCCTATTAGTGGACGTACTAAATTAATATTCTTTTCTAGCTCTCTATTTTCTTTAAGAGTACTTAGTCCAATCAGGTCAGTACCTCTTGCTAAGTTCATAAGAATTGTTTCTGCTCGATCAGTAGCTGTATGACCAGTTAATATTCTTTTACAAGGATATTTTTGATTATTTGATGATAAGAAATTTGCTCTAATGCTTAAATGTTTATATCTCCAATTCCTTGCCTTGTTTTCATTATTTACTTCTTCTTTTTCAGCTTGGATAGAATAAAAATTTATTTTATTATGATTACACCAATTTTTTAATTCTTCTGCGAATCTAGTAGATGAATTATGCCATTGATGGTCTCCATGCCAAACCTCAATATGCCACTCATAAAGCCTCCTTAAATCAAAAATTAATTTTAAAAGTGCCATGGAATCTTGCCCACCAGAAATTGCCAATAAAAGTGTTGATTTATTAGGAAGTAGAGATTCATTTTTTTTAAGTCTTTTATGTAAACGTGCATGCCATTGACTCCAAGACTTTTGATTTTGGGCAGATTGTGACATTTGCTTTGGTTTTAACTGCCTATTCTCATTTTGTTAGTTCTTTTGCTGAGTCAGTGTCAAAATTGGATAGATTGTTGCTGTTTTTATGACACTCTTAAATTCTTTACCTGGTCCACTTCAAAAGAGTTTTCAGAATAGGTCTCTTTTTAAAGTAATTTCTGGTTTAAATAATTTCAATCCAAAATTAGTAACTCAAGTTTCTAAAGCTGCAGGTTATGGAGGAGCTGATTTATTGGATATAGCTTGTGATCCAGAATTAGTTCGATTAGCTAAAGAGGCTTCAGGTGTTCCAATTTGTGTAAGTTCCGTTGAGCCAGGCCTCTTTCCAGAAGCCGTTAAAGCAGGGGCTTCAATTGTTGAAATTGGTAATTTTGATTCCTTTTATCCAAAGGGGCGTGTTTTCTTTGCTGATGAAGTGCTTGAATTAGCGGCCGAAACGAGATCTCTACTGCCTGAGGTGGTTTTATCTGTAACCGTCCCTCATATTTTGCCTTTAGATAGTCAAGCTCAATTAGCTTTAGATCTTATTGATAAGGGAGTAGATTTAATTCAAACTGAGGGTGGCATGAGTTCGGAGCCAAAAAGTGCAGGAACTTTAGGCTTGATTGAGAAGGCAGCTCCTACTTTGGCTGCTACTTACACTATTGCTCGTGCTATTGAAGAGAGTGAAAGGAAGGTCCCATTGATTTGTGCTTCTGGTCTTTCTGAAGTTACAGTCGCAATGGCTATCTCTTGTGGAGCTTCAGGTGTTGGTATAGGCTCTGCTATTAATAAATTAAATAATGAATTGGCAATGATCGCTGCTATTAAATCTATTCGTCAATCTCTTTCATCTGTTGAATTGGTTTCCACGAAGATTCAATAAGTTCCTATAAGCTTTAAAAAAATAATATTAGATAATTAAGTGATTATTCTTCAAATAATAAATTTGTTTTACCTTATGAGTAGCTAAAAATATGCCTGCATATCATCTTCAAGCTCCTTATGTCCCTAAAGGTGATCAACCTGCTGCTATTGAAGGGCTGGTTGCAGGAGTAAATGATGGTCAGAAATTTCAAACTTTATTAGGAGCAACTGGTACAGGCAAAACATTTACAATAGCTAATTTAATAGCAAAAACCGGAAGACCTTCTCTCGTTTTAGCTCATAATAAAACTCTTGCAGCTCAGCTATGTAATGAGCTTAGGGAATTCTTTCCTCATAATGCTGTTGAATATTTTATTTCTTATTATGATTATTATCAGCCAGAGGCATATGTACCTGTGAGTGATACTTATATAGCAAAGACATCATCAATTAATGAAGAGATAGATATGTTGCGGCATTCTGCAACAAGATCTTTATTTGAACGTGATGATGTCATAGTTGTGGCTTCAATAAGTTGTATCTATGGACTTGGTATCCCAAGTGAATATTTAAAAGCTTCTATAAAATTTCAAGTAGGACAAA
>QBWD01000031.1 GCA_003283685.1 Prochlorococcus sp. AG-315-D17 | reverse complement strand
GAATAGATACGATATATTTATTGATTTCCAAGAGCTTAAAGTCTTCTTCATCTCCTTGAAGGGTTCAGATCTTTCTATATTTACAGTACCTTTTACGAAGGCACTTCAAAACATAATGTATATGAAACTCAAGTTTTGTTGGTGAATATGTGCCTCAAAGGTGTGAAAAGTGCTTTAAGGGGACTAAGTTATAGCTTGAAAACCTGTCGTGGCAATTTAGTTTTTACCGATTACGCTTTTCCTTCGTTCATAGCGCGTCCAAGATTTAATGGAATAAGTGCTTTAATTGGATTAACAGTCTTGGCCCAATGGGTTATTGAAAGTCTTAATATTTACTGTATAAACTGAAGATATCTTTCGTCAACTCCACCCATAAGAGCAATACCTATTAATAGGTTTTCTTTTAGTTTCTAATTCTTAGATAAAAACATTAAAAGAATAAACAGGAAGCACAAAACATGCAACTAGGTATGAATAATGTCATTAGTTTTTTTGTAACTTTGGTAATCTCGATGGACGAGAAACTAATTTCGCTTTCGATTTAATGACTGATCAAACTGGGGAAGAAAGGAATAAGGAAATACGAAATAAATGGATAGAGAAAATAGAAGCAGTTGAAAAAAAGAATTTCCTCTAAAAAGTCCGCACCTGATCTACCTTTTTAAGAATTTTTAGAACTTGATGAGTTCTCGCAGAAAGGACAAAAACTAAAAGAGCGCATTAAAGATGGACTTACACCGACGGAAGCAACCGTAATTGGGTACAAAGCTGAAGGTGAAAAATTGGTTCCGATTACGGAGGAGGAATCTGATGAATCAGACAACTTTATTAGGGGTGATTCCAAAGAATGCATCATCCAATCTTTAGACGTCGATGAGGATACATCTCTGCTAAGCGAAGAAATTCGAGAACAATGGGGAACTAGAGTAATTGCCAAAATTTGTGAGTTCTTTTCCGGTAAATCAAAGGGTACAATTAAATGAAAAAAACTACTATTTACATCGTTATAGTTACGTTCTTGTCACTTGATATGGCTCAATACCAGAAGGAAGGAGGGCTCTTTGATGATTCAGATCTGATGGGGATAGAGGCTAAGAAGTTTTATAGAGTTACAGGAAAATAAAGTTGGGCATCCTATCTGGGGTAGGCCTGTTAATCATTTGAGTCAATGATATAGAGAATCTTTCTAAAGCCTTAACTACTACTTTGTAATTTTGCATTTATCTATATCTTTAAATGTCTACGGTTATGGTTTGCATTTCGTAAAAGCAGTAGCTATGTCTTTGCTCTGGACCCTGGAGGAGCTCAATTATTTCTCTTTGTTTGATTAGTGTTGGCATAATAGATTAAACAATCTACTCAGCAAGAGAACAGAGCCTGTTCAAGCTGCTAAGAGTTCATCGCTCCCATCATCTGTATGCTTAATAAGGCCATTTGCTTGCAACCCTTTCACTATTTCTTGAGCTAAATAATCAGGATCATCTGAATCTGTATGATCAAACAAATCTGCTAATACAGTTGCCACAAAAAACTCATCAAGATCAGATGGATTTGTATTCATCAATATCAATCATTTAACTCTTTTTACCTTTATTTCTCGAAGTAGCAATACCAAACAGATGTTTTTTGAACTTATGTAGCTAAAAAGAGAGAAGATATATTTTTTTAATGGATAAGGAAACTCTTTTAAAACTTGTCACTCCAGTGTTAATCTTTGCTCTTGCTATTGGTACTCTTCCGATGATGGTAAGTGCATACGATCAAACATGAAAATTAGTGCTTCAGTTGAAATAGAAGGTGATGACTCACGTTTTCATACACCAATCAATATTAATTGTATAAGTGGTTGTATCCCTAGAAAAAGTTCAGATTTATACAGTTATAGATAAGATTAACGAGAATATCTATAAAACACCTCTATAATATGTAGCTATTTGAGAAACATGCCTGTTTTTATTTCATATGTATGGGATTTTGTTAGAGATTTTAAAAATATTGGTAAGTTTGGAGATGATACTCATAGTGAGTGATTAACTTAAAAATTTATGAAACCCATATTTAAAAATTACACAATACAAAATCTTTTTGTATTGTGTGTTGGATATTTTGGACTAATTTTTGTTCGTCAAGCCATTCAATATTGGGATGAAGGAGAATTTGTTTCGGCTGTTATAAATGGTGGCTTGGGCTATTGTCTTTTTGGGGTTTTGCTTGGGTTCCCCCCTTTTCTCAAACTTATGAAATGAGCCGATTCTTGTTCTTCTCCTTATCTACTGTGCTTTTTTCTTCTGTCACGACTAAGTTGGAAAGGTACTCGTCAATTCTGAATAAAGCTACAGATACAGTAAATATAATTAAGATGAGAAATCAAGAGCAATGCGTAAAGGAAGGAGAAATCTTTTCAGAAGTTTCTGACATTCGTGGAGAAATCTATTTTGAGAATAATTTCTATTTAACAGCATTCTATTCGTCAAAAAGCTCACTAAATATTAAAACTTACTTTGGTGGTAGGTTTCTATAGTTGTTTTATGCAAAGTGAAATAACAAATGAAGACGGCTTTTCTTTAATTGAACTTTTACTAGTGATTTCAGTTCTGTCAATTCTTTCATCAATTATGTTAATCATGCTGAATCTTTTTAGAGAAAAAGTAGCTGATCAATTAGTTAAAACGAGCTTGATTAATTCTTTCAAAGAATGCAAAACTATGATTATTCAATCAGAAAAAAAACCCAGATTTACATTAGACTTAGGACTTCACTCTACAAATGGTTTTTATCAATTTTATCAGCAATATGATTATATTAAAAGTGATGATGGTTATATACCTCCTACAAACTTAGGGGATTGTATTGGTCCTCTAGGTCCTCATATTCTTGGAGTGAAAAAAGAAAAAGGAAGAAATGCTAATGGAGAACTTTGGATAAATCTAGATACGGGGCAAAAAATAGAGAGAAATGGATTGACTTGGAATTAGGGTTGGCTCCAATATTTTATGCTTAGGACAAGAAAAATATTTCCCCCATACCTCTTCTAGCGATGTACGGATCATGTTATGGCAATGCGATTATTTGTAATAGGCTTTGTATCTTGACATCTAAATTTAAAGGTGATTTGCTTGAATTGAAAACGTTTCATGGTTTTTCAGTGATTAACTAGATCTTATATATCCATAAGTAGAAAATTAATCCCTATAATATTTATTTTTAGATAGTTGACCTACCCCTGCATTAAAAGAATTTATTGGATCTAATTTTTTATAAAAGCTTGCAAGGTCATCATTGGCCTTGTATATATGACCAACGTTGTGTTCTGCTGGATATTTTGCGCCTAAATCATCAAATCTCTTGAGCATTTTTCTTTTTATCTCATCCGCATTTGTACCTCTTTTTAATAAAAAATCCCAATGAAAAACCATACACATAAAATGAGCCATTTGAAAAGACTCCAAAGCATCCTCAAGAATTAGATCAGGGATAATTTCATGCCAAGATTCACAATTTCTTGGTAAAGCTACGTCTAAAGCCAATACCTCTCCTGATTCATGATTATTCATAATTTTTGAACGTTTTGGGGCTAAACCAGCTACATATCTATGTAGCAAAATATCTTGACCTTCGAAATCATCGCATTCAAAATAATCAGCCAAATCTTTATTGTCACATAAATCATCTAATAAACATCTAGCTTCTTCAATTACAGAGTCAGTTGCGACTATTATTAGATAATGATTAAATCTACGTCTATATTCTCTCAGCCTAAAAGGCAAATGATCTGGTGAAAATTTAGATAAGTATTGCAAGAATTTATCAAAAATATTTTGGGGTATAAATGGGATAAAAGTAAAAAACATATCAATTAATCTTTTAAACCTAAATAACGTAGGCATTATACCTTTCCCTAAATATTTGATGATCATAAAAGTATCTTTACCATACTTGTCGGCCCCATCAAATGAAGAATAATGCATATATTCTGTCATCTCAGGTAATCCTCTGAATTGAGCAAGAATAGTTTTTCTTATAGCTGTTATGTTTGAAGGATTATTTGTACCAAAATAAAAAACCTTTTTCTTTTTAGATTTTAAGAAAGTATCCAATCTTACTGCAAATACAATTATTTTCCCTGCGCAACCACTTGCCTCAAAAAGCCGAGTCTTATCTGAATTGAAACGTGCTGGAGTTTTGGAATTAAAATCTCTGACAAGATCTTTGTAGGTATCATCCGAAGCTTTTTTTCCTGTAGTAGATATGTTATTTAAATTAAAATTTGATTCTTGTAAGTTTCTCAGTATCTCTTCAGGAGACTGTCCAAGATCAATTCCCAAATGATTAATCAGTTCTAATTGACCATCACTATTTAATTGTGCATAAAGTGATAATTCAGTGTATGCAGGCCCTCTTTTAATTAAATTTCCCCCTGAATTATTACAAACACCTCCTACTATTGAAGCGCCTATACAAGATGATCCAATGATTGAATGCGGTTCTCTATTAAATGGCTCTAGGATCTCTTCCAATTTATATAAGCTTGCTCCTGGGCAAGCTAAAACCTGTTTCCCTTGATTCAATAGGAATATTTTATCTAAGTAACGAGTGTTGATAATTACAACATCTCTATCATATTTATCACCGTCTGGAGTTGATCCACCTGTAAGGCCAGTATTAGCTGCCTGAATTAGAATTATCTTGTCTAGCAATATACACAATTTGACTATTTCCCAAAGTTCGAGGAGATCGTTTGGTAGAACGACTGCAACAGCCTCGCCAAAACCAACTCTTATCCCAGTCCTATAGCTTCTGGTCTCTCTTTCTCCGAAAAGAACATTTTTATGACTAACTATTGATATAAGTCTTTCTTTTAATTTATCTAGTTGAAAATTTTTCAATTTCTTGCCTGTGATTTCTGAAGGTTATCATTGCCATGCTTCTTGTTTTATTGCACTACTATCTAAATAGTAGGTCTTTAATTCTTTTCTTGCTGTTAGAAGAAGTGTCGGCATGAAAAACAAAAAACTTTACAAGCGAATACGATAATCATTATCATATGAAATATAATCTTCGTCTCCGATGAGCTCTCAATTTCATGAACCAGGACAAATTCCTGAATCAATCACCAAAATAATTCTTAAAAACTCCTTTCTCGCTGGAAGTATTTTTATCTCAGTGTTTGCTCAAAGAGTGCAAGCTTCATCCAACTCGATCGTTGCAGTGGAACCTCTTGTTTGTGATTTAGTCAAAGCAATTGCCCTACCCTCTAAGTCGGTCACTTGTCTCATTGATAGGAAAATAGATGTTCATGACATCAAAATATCTCCTGAACAAGCTCAAACTCTTAGTAGCGCAAACCAAATAATTACTCTTGGGCAGGAAATGACACCTTCAATAAGAAAATGGCTAAAGAAGCCCCAATCTTTAGTTGTGGGTGTCAGTGCAATTGAAATCATCGAAGAGGATTATCATTATGAAGAGAAACATTTAGAAGAAGAGCATCATGACGAGCATGTGCACCATTTGCATGGAAGAGTGGACCCTCATGTTTGGCATAATCCGATTAATACTCAACAAATCAGTGAGCTTATTTTTAATGGATTTAGACGAGATGTTCCTGTTTGGGATAGAACAAGTAGAAAGTCATTAAAAGAAAGATACAAAAAAGTGAAATCAGTTTTAACTGATTTAGACCAATGGACTAAGGATCAAGTCGCAACAGTCCCGATTGACAATCGTTGGATAGTTTCAAAACACAAAGCCATGGGTTCTTATGCTGATCGATATGGGTTTGAAACACTCAGTTTATTAGATACTCTTGGACATTCGGGTAGCCTTAGACCTCAAACTATTTCGAAAGTAATTAATCAGCTGAAAAAAGGAAATATTCCTATTTTATTCCCAGAACAAAAACCTCCTTCAAAGCTATTAAGGAATTTAAGCAGACAAAGCTCTATTCCATTAGCCTCTAAACCAATTTATGTTGATGGTTTAATGCCAACTGGAAATACGATTTCTGTAGCTGTGCATAACACATGCACTATCGTTGACTCTTTAGCTGGGTCATGTAATAAGAAAACAGGTCAGATATTAGAGAGCAGATGGGATTCATTACTTCAGTAATTAATGACCATTTATAGATGCCTTTACTTACTCGATGGGAATATAGATATAAAGTTCCCATAAATTCAAGACAATCCCGTTTAACCGATTTATTTATTCAACCTCAAGAATGGTTCAACGATCCAAGTCTTGAAGCTCGATGCGGAAAACATGATGCAATCAACTAAAGAAATCGTATTAAATTATATTAAATATTTTATGATGTATCTCGTAACCGATTGCGGCTTCGCACGTGATTAGAACTTGGTATGACTTGTAATTGTAAAGAATTTCAGATAGCGCACTCCCAGGAATTACAGCATCCACGCCAGTCTTCTTCTTCTAAATTTTGTATATTCTCTTCGTTTGGATTTGAATCAGTAATGAAGAATGATGATTGATGAAAACGGCTAACAACTTCTCCTACTTCATTCTCAATTGCTTTAGTAATGCGTTGGCATGCGTGTCCAACTACCCCTTGAACTTCTTCATCTACATCCCCATCAGGTTTAATTGTGTACTTGATTGTCGTTAGTGGCATGATTAGAGTGATTCCTTAGAAGGTGATTTGTACTGATTCCTGAGAAGGTCTGACATGTCAGTTTTCTGGATATTAAAAGCTGTAAAGAGTTTCAGAAATCATACTCATATAATTATGTTCTAATCAAGCCCAATGGTTGTGGCATGGGTGTAAGTACCGTAAAAAACGTTCGAAGAGTTAAATATTCTTCTGATTTTCACTTTTACTAAAGTTATAGGAAGGAGACGTATCTTGTTTCTTAACTTTGACTACTGGAATATTTTCTTTCTATATAGCTTTTAATCCATTAGTTGAAAATTTATAACCAAATTTAGAAGCAATTCCAGCGATTTTGTTAGCAGTTGCAGCTTGCTTTAGGGACTCAAACAAGACCTTGTTCTGCTGAATGTCTTTTAGAAAGGCTTTTAATTGCTCTATTGACAATTGAGGTGCTTTGCGGGTTTTTCTGAATCCATCATGCCAAAGAACTTGGGTGATTTAATCAATATTTATAAAACGCTGTCGAACTAATTCATCAAATACTTTTGCACCTCTGGATTTTGTTCCTATGGCTGGAGGATTAGATTTATCCAAAACAGCTGCCAAGCAAGTAATCCAAATACTACCCTCACAAACAAGAGCAGTGTTGCAAATATGTTTCGGAGCTATTTGAAGACAACCTTGATTTCGAGATACCTTTATGCTTTCTATTTGTGTATATA
>QBWD01000030.1 GCA_003283685.1 Prochlorococcus sp. AG-315-D17 | reverse complement strand
GTAAAAGCTGGAACACGTTTAGCTGGAATGGCGATCTTTTCTCCAGTCTTGGGGTTTAGTCCCTGACGTGCGGAACGGTCGCGAGGTTCAAAAGAACCAAAACCCAAAATGGAGACTTTTTTGCCCTCCACTACAGAGTCAATAATTGTGTCTATGGCGGCATCGACAACCAGAGATACATCTGTCTTAGTTAGCTCGGTACGAGCTGCAACCAAGTTAACTAGATCTGCTTTGTTCATTGGAAACTGTTGTATGTAGCAGAGAGTGTTAGGAACCAAAACCAATTTGGAATTAGTTTCCAGAAACCTCAATCCTGCTAATGGTATGGAGCAAATCACCTAACGGCAACCTAAAGAGCCTGTGGCAGAGAGCTTTTTACAAAAGAGTAGGAGTTGTTTTGTCCATTTAACCGCCAATTAATGATTAGCGAGTTTAAGCTTTTTAAAAATGAAAGTGACTGCACTTTCCATTGAGAAGTCAGTATTTGAAATGTATCTTGAATTATTAAATTTATATTTTCATCCGAACTCTTATTATGTCTAGAGCAAAAAAAAAACCAATTAAAGTCAAAAGAAGATAATTAAATAAAAGTCAAAGGAATTTAACAAACGTGCGCAGAACAGCACATTACAAGGATAAAAGCCAATAAAACAGAGCGCCCAGGTCTAACTCCAAAAGGATTAATTAAGCCTATTCCAACTTCAATGAGGAGGATAAGACAAATCCTCATACAAAAGTCTCTTAAAGAAATTTGTCTTCAGAAGACAATTTCGTCGTCAATATCATTGTTAAAACAAACCAACCGCCTAGGTTGGTTTAAATCTTACATTTTACTAATTTGCAGGACAGGTTGACCAAAGTTAAAATTGGTTCGCCTTGCCCTCTGGGCAGTTCTTTGACTCCTGATGGGGTCAATTTCTCTATAGCTGCTCCATATGCATCAAATATAGACTTACTTATATTTGAAAGTGAAGATGAAGATTATCCCAATCAAATAGTTTCTTTAAGTAAGAAGAATAGGTCTGGAGATTACTGGCACGTTGAGATAGAAGGACTTCATGAAGGAATTTTATATGGGTATAAAGTATATGAGGATCATAAAAACGATTTAAATAAGAATAATCTAATTTTAGATCCTTGTTCTCGAGCTATTAGTGGATGGGGAAAATATAAAAGAGACCAAGATAAAGAATTAAAAAATGGCTATAGACATCATCTTAAGGGAGTAGTTACTAAAAGAGATTATTTTGATTTCAAATCTCACCCAAGGCCCAAACATAAGTGGAGCAAAACAATTATTTATGAATTACATGTTGGAGGATTTACTAAGAGTACAGGTTCTAATATTAGTGACAATAAGAAAGGGACATTTATCGGATTAAGTGAGAAGATTCCATATTTTAAAAGCCTTGGAATAACAACTATTGAACTTCTTCCAGTATTTGCTTTTGATATATTTGATGCACCAAAAGGTGTTGAAAACTATTGGGGTTATAGCCCTATTAACTGGTTTACACCACATCAAGATTTTGTTATAGGGGAAGATCCATTAGAAGCACGTAACCAGTTCAGGAAATTGATAGAGCTTTGTCATGATAGTGGTTTGGAAGTTTTGATAGATGTTGTATATAATCACACCACTGAAGGGAATCAAGATGGACCAACAATTAGCTGGAAAGGTTTAGGCAAAACTTACTACCATCAAGATAAAAATGAACATTATCAAGATGTAACTGGATGTGGAAATAGTATTGCGGCAAATCGTCCTTTAGCTAGAAGATTAATACTCGAATCATTACGATGTTGGGCAATAGAACTTGGAGTTGATGGATTTCGTTTTGATTTAGGTATTGCTTTAAGTAGAGGAGAAAATCTAACTCCTCTTGATTCGCCACCACTTTTTGAAGAGATTGAATCTGATCCGATACTCAGTGAAGTTAAATTAATTAGTGAGCCATGGGATTGTGGTGGACTTTATAAACTAGGAGACTTCCCGGCTCAAAGATTTAGGACCTGGAACGGACATTTTAGGGACGATATTAGAAGATTTTGGAAAGGAGAAAAAAATACTACATGGGCATTAAAAGATCGGTTAATTGGTAGTAAATCACTTTATAAAGATTCAAAGTTTGCTAATAGTTATACAATTAACTTTCTAACATCACATGATGGATTCACTTTAAATGATTTAGTTAGTTTTAATAAAAAGCATAATCTTGCAAATGGAGAAAGTAATAGAGATGGAGATAACCATAACAATAGTTGGAATCATGGAGTAGAAGGACCAACTACAGATAAACAAATAAACAACTTAAGAATAAGACAACAAAAAAATCTTTTTTCATCACTTCTACTTTCACCTGGAATACCTATGATTTTAATGGGAGATGAAGTCGGAAGAAGCCAAGGGGGAAACAACAACGTTTGGTGTCAGAATAATCAAATTGGTTGGATGAATTGGTGTCCTGATGATTGTGATCAAGACTTAAAAGAATTTATAAGGAAATTAATAAATATTAGAAACCAATTACCTGAATTCTTTAACCCTAACTTTATTTATGATTCTTACTGCTCAGAAATAAAATCTCAAACAAGTGATTTCTGGATTCAATGGCATGGAGTAAAAGTTAACAAACCAGATTGGAGCAGCTGGTCTCATACACTTGGATATAGCATAAACAAAAAAGATGAAGGCTCAGCTATTTGGATAGGCTTCAATGCCTATGAAGAATCAATGATTTTTGAATTACCTTCGCCAATATCCTCATGGAAAAGGTGTATAGATACCTCTGATATTAAGACAAAAAAAGTTTCAACAAAATCTTTATCTAATCAATCCTCTATTCAATTGGAAAGCCATAGTCTTGTTCTACTGTTAGCAAGTGAGTATTCAAAAAAAGTCAAACGATGAGTCAAAGAAGAAAGCGGGCGGCGGGAATCGAACCCGCATCATCAGCTTGGAAGGCTGAGGTTTTACCACTAAACTACGCCCGCGCTAAAGAAGTAAGATTTATACAACTTTGGATAAATCTTTGATTTAGCTTTATCCATTATTACCCTGCGCCCCCCCCTATCTCAAAAAGATTGAAGAAGTCCATAACGCTTAACGAAAGAAACCGTCTAAGGCTAATGGTCTCCTATGGCATGGGAGATGCTGGAACGGGATTAGCCGCTATACAACTTGGGACTTATCTATTTCTCTTTTTCACTTGTGCAGCAGGCATTCCTGCCTTCATCGCAGGATCACTTCTTATGGTTTCAAAGCTTTGGGATGCTTTAAATGATCCATTAATTGGATGGATGAGTGACCATACTCAAACAAGATGGGGGCCAAGACTTCCTTGGATGATTGGAGGGGCAGTTCCTCTTGGTTTATTCCTTGCGGCAATGTGGTGGGTTCCTCCTGGAGAAATAAATACAAAAACCATGTATTACATCTTCGTAGCAATTCTTTTAATGACAGCATATACATCTGTCAATTTACCTTTTGCGGCATTATCTACAGAGCTTACAGATGATACTGCTGTAAGGACAAGACTAAATGCAGCTAGATTCACAGGGTCGATAATAGCTGGGACAACTGGATTAATCGTTGCTGCTGGTTTGTTATCAAAAGGAGTTGAAGGTTATATTTCAATGGGAAGGATTACAGGATTTATAGCTACTTTTTCAACTTTAATTGCTTGCTGGGGACTTGCTCCATTTGCAAAAAGAGCAAGGAAGCCAATTTCCAAATCAGAACCTTTTAAACAACAATTACATAGGGTTTTAAATAATAGTCTTTTTATAAGAATAATAGGGCTTTATTTACTACTTTGGTGTGGACTTCAATTAATGCAAACGGTATCATTAATTTACCTTGAACAAGTAATGCTGGTTCCTATTGAGATTTCAAAATGGATTCCTATTCCATTTCAAATTAGTACTCTTTTAGGTTTACAGTATTGGAGTTTTTATTCAAATAAATTTGGAAGGATATCTGCTCTTTTCAAAGGAGGAAAGTTATGGATAGCATCTTGTCTAATAGCAATGATTTTACCACCTTTATCAGGTGAACTGGATATTACGAATATATTTTTAATCAATAATATTGAGAGTATAAAAATGATAATTCTTTTGATTACTATTTCATTTGTTGGATTTGGAGCATCAACTGCTTATCTAATTCCATGGTCATTACTCCCTGATGCTATAGATAAAGATCCAGAAAGACCTGCAGGTATATATACAGCATGGATGGTTTTTGTTCAGAAGATTGGGATTGGTCTAAGCGTTCAAGTACTTGGATTACTTTTATCTTTAGCAGGATATAAATCTTCAACTAACTGCTCCACAATCTTGGGGGGGATAGACCAACCTTCGACAGCAATTATTACAATTAGATTGTGTATGGGATTAATCCCTTCTTTACTCATAGCAGCTGGCTTGATAACTATGAGACCTTGGAAAGGAATAGATTTTGAGCCTGAAAGAATGAGTTCATGAACAACTCACCTCGTTGGCTTAGGAGATTTGGCAGCAGTCTTTTAATTGGAGGTCAAGCAATAACTTCAATATCTAAAGGGAGAATAAACAAGTCAGATTTGCTAGATCAATTAATGGAAGCCGGTCCAGGAAGCTTCTTAATTGTTCTAATTACAGGAATTGCAGCTGGAACTGTTTTCAATATCCAAGTCGCTGCAGAATTAAGTAAGCAAGGCTTAGGTTCCCAGGTTGGTGGTCTTCTAGCAATAGGAATGGCAAGAGAAATAGCCCCTTTACTTACTGCAACCCTTCTTACAGGGAAAGTAGCAACTGCTTATGCTGCACAAATAGGAACTATGAAAGTAACCGAGCAGATTGATGCCATCACAATGCTAAGAACTGATCCAGTTGAATATCTTGTTGTTCCAAGACTTTTTGCAATGGTTATCATGGCTCCCATCCAATGCTTACTGTTTTTTTCTGTTGCTTTATATAGCGGCCAACTAAGTAGTACTACTCTTTACCAAATTCCTCCGAGTATTTTTTGGAATTCGGTCAGAGAATGGTTAATTACCTCTGATTTACCATTTATGCTTATAAAAGCATTAGTTTTTGGTCTTCTAATAGCAATAATTGCTTGTGGATGGGGACTCACCACTAAGGGTGGGCCAAAAGAAGTTGGATCCAGTACAACTGGTGCAGTAGTAATGACATTGATAACAGTATCCTTAATGGATGTTTTACTAACACAAATTCTCTTTGGCTAATGGCAATTACTATTGATAAAAAAAATGATAAAGAAAGTGTGATTCTGTCACCTTCTTATCGATTACCTTTGATAATCATATTAATTGGGATCCCTTTTCTACTAATACCATTTAGTCCCTGGCCCTCAATTATAATTATCAGTTTTGGTCTTTTCCTTTTACTACAATCTTTTACTTTAAGATTGAAATTCACGGAAAATGATTTGATAGTGATTCAATTGGGACGAGAATTGCGTAGATTTCCTTTCGAGAAATGGATTGCATGGCGAATCTTATTTCCTCATTTACCAGGATTGCTTTATTTCAGAGAAGAAGCAAGCCCTCATCTTTTGCCGATACTTTTCGAGCCAAAGTCATTAGAGATGCAGCTTCGGTTAAGAGTTAAAGATTTAGAAACAAATAAATCATTAACATCAAACCCATCAGAACATTAATCAACGTTTATTGAAATATGGAAACTGAAGAAAACCCTTCTCCAAAGGAAAAAGGAATAGAGAAGAATAGTTCTAAGAGCTCTTCTATTCAAGAAGAATCATCCAAAATTTCTTTAGAAAAAAATCCAATATCCATAACAAAAAAAGACTTAAATCCCCCTATTCAAAAAGTTCCAACAAAGAATCAAGATTTCACTTCAGCAGATATAGAACCCTTTTTAAACCTTGCACTAAAGGAACTTAAGCTTAACCGAGACAAATTAGAAAAAGAATTAAAAGAACTCTCAACCCAAAAATCAAAAGTTGAAAATGAGCTTAAAAGTTCATTTTCAGGACAATCAGATGCCATTGCTAGGAAAGTAAAAGGTTTTCAAGAATATTTAACTGGTGCATTACAGGACTTAACCCAATCAGCAGAACAACTAGATCTAGTTGTTCCTCCAGTTATTGTTACGCCTTCTCCTCTTGATGAAAATCAAAAGAAAGATATACCAAAAGAAGAAGAAGTAGTTACAGCCATATCTGATACTTTTAAGCCTGATGAAAAGTTAATAAGAAATTGTTTTAACCAATTTTTAAAACAGCCCGATTTCTATGCTGAGCCTTGGCAATTAAGAAGAAGTCTTGAAACAAAAGATATAGAACTACTTGAAGATTGGTTCTTCAACATGGGTGGAAGAGGTGCTCTACCAAGCTTGGGGAATAGAACCAAAAATGTCAAAGTTTCTGCAGGACTTATTTCAATTCTTGGAGAACTCTACGGTGAGCAATTTCAAACACTTATTTTAGCAAGTCAACCTGAGCGCCTGGGTGAGTGGAGAAGAGGCCTTCAAGATGCATTAGGACTTAATCGAGAGGATTTCGGACCTAATAGTGGAATTGTTCTTTTCGAGAGGCCTGACAGTTTAATTGAAAGAGCAGATCGTTTAGAAGAAAGAGGAGATTTACCTTTAATAATTATTGATGCAGCAGAAATAAATGTTGAGATTCCAATTCTTCAGTTTCCAATTTGGCTTGCTTTCGCCGCAAGTCCTAATGAGATGTTCGAAGAAGGGGAATTACAATAATCAACAAACATTGAAATTATTATGAATCTATTAATTCTCTTATTAGGATATTTACTTGGTTCATTTCCAAGTGGTTATTTAGCAGGAAGAATTATAAAAGGTATTGATATTCGTTCAATTGGTTCAGGATCTACTGGAGCAACAAATGTTTTAAGACATATAGGAAAACGTGCAGCTATTGCAGTTTTTTTAATTGATGTTTCTAAGGGTATTATATCTATTTTATTAGCTAAATATTTCCTACTAAATGACTCCTGGCAAGTCACTGTAGGTTTATCGGCATTATTTGGTCACATCTGGCCTGTCTGGCTGAAATGGAGAGGTGGAAAAGCTGTGGCAACGGGTCTTGGTGTATTTCTAGGGATTTCTTGGCAAGTGGGGCTTGCTAGTTTAGGAGTATTTCTTCTTGTAATTTCTTTATTTAGAATCGTCTCCCTGGCAAGTGTAATTGCATCATTATCACTGCCATTAATTATGTACTTGAGTTTTAATAATTCAGATTTTTCTATCCTTTATTTATTTGTTAGTTTATTAGCTATGGTACTGGTTATATGGAGACATCGAGAAAACATAAATAGGTTAATTAAAGGGAAAGAGCCCAAAATAAGTCAAAAATAAATACCTTATTGAATAACTTTCTTACAAAAACTTTTAAATATAGTTCCAGGGTCACTTGAATTAGTTATTGCTCTACCAATAACTAATTTTGAGGCTCCCATTTTAAGAGCCTTAGAGACATCAGCAACCCGAGCCTGATCATTCACATTTGACCCAATTGGCCGAATCCCGGGAGTTACCAACTCAAAAGGTTCTGGATGAATTTCACGAAGAAATTGAACTTCTTTAGGGCTACAAACACATCCTCCAATGCCTGAAGTAGAAGCTAAAGCAGCTAGATGGTTCACACGTTCGTCAATTGATTGACTAATCAATAAATCCTTTAAAAAGCTTTCTTGTGTCCAGCTAGTAAGAACAGTTACACCTAATAGAGTTGGAGCAGGTAAATTAACTTTTGCAGCTCCTTCACTTGCAGCTTCATTAGCCATCTTTAAAGCTTTCTCTCCTGAACAAACATGCAAAGATATAAACTCAGCTCCAGTTTGAGCAGCAAAAAAACATGCCTTGGAGACAGTTGTGGGAATATCATGAAATTTAAGATCCAAAAAGATTTTCTTTCCCTGATCTCTCAACAAAGATAAAATATCTGGCCCCTCACTAACAAACAATTCAAGACCAACTTTAACCCAGATCAAATCAGGTATTTTCTCGAGTAAATACAACACCCTATTTCTATCCATGCCATCTAGGGCAATTATAAATTTATCGCTAGGATTTATTTTTTTATTCATAAAAAAGATAGTAATCAACGAGAAAGACGAAGGAATTTTTTCTTTCCAACTTGCAATATTTTTCCAATTAACACCTCTGGGGTATCAAACTCTAAATTTGGATCTGTAATTTTCTCTCCACTTATTCTTACTCCTCCACCAAGGATTTGTCTTCTTGCCTCACTGCTACTAGAACATAATTGCATCTTACTTATTAAATAAAATGCTTTTGCAGGAAAATTAACCTCTGAAAGAGACGATTCAGGAATTTCTTCAAGAGAATCTTTCGATCCTAAAACTAATTTTTCCGAATTAGATTGTGCTTTTTTAGCTGCCTCGATACCTTTAAAATTAGAAGTTATTGTCAATGCCATGAATTTTTGATTTTCTCTAGGATTTAAAGATAGTTTTTCTAGATTTTCACTAGTCAATAACTTTAAATAAGTATAAACAAGTTCATCTGGAAGCTTTTCTAATTTTGAATACATAGACAATGGATCCTCATTTATACCAACGGTATTCCCCAAACTTTTACTCATTTTTTGACTCCCATCTAAGCCAATTAAAATTGGTAATAAAAATCCGAATTGAGGTTTCTGCCCAAAATAACGCTGCAGATCTCTTCCCATTGCAACATTAAACTTTTGATCTGTTCCTCCAAGTTCTATATCTGAGTTAATAGCTACTGAATCATATCCCTGTAGAAGTGGGTAAAGAAACTCATGTAAAGAGATTTTGGTACCAGAATTATAACGATTTCCAAAATCTTCTTTTGCAAGCATTTGCCCAACTGTCGAATTACTTAAAAGCTCTATTACTTTTGATAAATTAAGTTCTTCAAGCCATTCACTATTTCTTCTAATTTCTAATCTTCCAGGAGTTGAGAAATCTAATATTGATTCTTTTGGTGATTTTCCTTGACCCAATTGCTCCAAATAATTGATTGCATTTCTCTCAACTTCACTTGAGGTTAATTGGACTCTAGTTTTACTTTTACCAGTTGGATCTCCAATCCTTGCTGTAAAATCTCCAATGATAAGTACTGCAGTATGGCCAGCATCTTGAAAAGCTCTTAATTTTCGAAAAAGGATACTGTGACCAATATGTATATCTGTACCAGTTGGGTCAATTCCTAATTTTACTCTTAAAGGTTTTTTTTCAATTAACGAAAGTTCAAGTCTTTTATTGAAACTTTGCGACGTGTCATCTGATTTATTATCCGGGAAAAGATCTTCAAGCCCTCTAGAGATCCACTCAGGTAATTCTTGGAATTTATCCAACATAATATTTAGTACGATTTTTGAAGAGAGTAAATTTTAGGGATCTAGTTGAGACTTCATTCTTACCAAAGTGCTATTCATTTGATCAAACATTTGATCTGGCGTAATTCCAAATTGGCCTAACTGAGTTTTCAGTTGTTCAACTGTCATTTTCGCCTGAAAGTCCTCTGAAAGTTCAAACCGCTTCATGAAGACTTTATACCTTCCCATAAGTGACTCCATAGTGCTTATAAACATTATTTTTCCTTCTCGATCAAATTTTCCATAATCCGATCCTAGTTGCATTAACTGTTGATAATCAGTAAAAAGCTTTTTGGCCTCTTCCTGAACTATTTCAGACTCAAAGAAACTCATATTCTTAAACTCCAGAATGATGCTCAGTGATTTGTCCAGCCATTGTTAAATTGGTGGCCAATTGTAAAAGCAAAATCAGGTAGCACAGTTAACCTTATCATCTCTTAACTCTGAGTT
>QBWD01000029.1 GCA_003283685.1 Prochlorococcus sp. AG-315-D17 | reverse complement strand
CTTACTATTTTTAATTTGAGATGGTTTATCATGATACTTTCTAATTAAGCTTGTTAGCTCTATCCCTGCGGGTAGGCTAATTAAACTTAAAAGGGCAGTTAAAGGCCATGCACCATTAATTACTGGGAAGATCTCTAACAAAAATATTAATCCTAATAGCCATGGTAAAGCTTTTGATGCTCTATAAGTTCCTAGGATAACTAATGGTGACTTTTTTCCTGCTGCAGCATCTTGGCTAACTTGGTGAAAATGCGAGCAGAAAAGCACTAAAGTAGTTGCTAATGCTGGTCCTGATCCAACTAGAAGAGCATCACTCCAAGGTATTGCTATTTCCCCATAACTTGACTCTGGAGAAATTACTATTATTGCTGCTGCTGTAGCAAGTGGACCAAAGGCGATCCAGCACAGGGGTTCCCCTAACCCTTTGTATCCGAGTCGAAATGGTGGTCCTTGATATAAATATCCAAGTAAACAACATGTGAGGACTATAAAAAGTACTGAGAAATTACTATTTAGAGCCAGGATAAATATGATAAATAAACCTAATAAAAGCGAAAAATAGGCAACTCGACTTACAGTGGTTTTATTACCAGTTAAGGTAACTATTGAGTGAAATTTGTATTTATCAACACCTGTTTCATCGTCAAAAAGATCATTTGTAAGGTTTTCCCAAATCAAAATGAGAATAGATGCAATTAAAAAACCTATGAATTGTCCCAAGCGAATATTACCGCTCCTTCCAAATACCAATCCAGCTGCCAAGATTATTGGCATTATTGCAACTGAGTACAATGGCCATTTAATTGCAGCTTGCCAAAGACGTTTTCTTTCAGCTTTAGAAGAATCCACAGAAAAAATGACCTACTCTACTTAATGCTTGATGTCTTCCTTAGCCTAGGTAATGCTTTATGCATTGGGTTGATTATTTGTAAAAGTTGCTGATTAGTCATGAATTTAGAGCCTGTTTTCAGTGAAGTTTTAATTGCTTCTCAACGTGCATGGAAGGAGAGAAAAGTTGATGAGTGTATTTTGAGTATTGCTATTCCTGTTGAAGCTGTTGACCCCTTAGAAAAATTGCCTTTAATAGCTGAAAAACATCAATTTAGATTCCTTTGGGACCTTTTCCCAGAATTATGTATTTCGGCAGCAGGACATTGCCAACATTTAGATTTATCAGGATCCAATAGGTTTGAAAATGCTCAGAGGTTTAGTGACGAAACTTTTGAGCATTTAATAGATACTTCTGTAAGCCCGGATTATGCAGCACCAAGAATTTTATATGCATTTTCTTTCTTTGATCAATCTAAAGATAATGCAAAATCTATAGATAATAAATTCTCATTTCAAGCTGTCTTACCCAGGTGGCAGTTAACATCTAAAAACGGTTTGACATGGCTTCGTTTGAACGCAATTATTCATAATTTGACAGATGTGCGTGAAGCTACCGAAAGAATATGGACAATGAGAGAAGAGATTCTTAGAACACCAGCAAAAATCTATCCAGACTTGGAAAATTGTTTTTTAGTGGATGCTTTCTCTAATGATTGGAAACCTGAATATCGTGAGGCTTTAATTAAAGGAATAGAACTAGTTAATACAGGTGATTTAGATAAACTCGTTTTGGCGACCAGGCAACTTCTTTTTCTTAAAGAACCATTAGATCCCCTTAATATGCTTTCTCGCTTAAGAGATCAGCAAACTAATAGTTGTCGATTTCTATGGCAAAAAAGTAATGAGGAGTCATTCTTTGGTGCATCACCAGAAAGATTAATCAGTCTCAACAAAAATCGATTATTTATAGATGCTTTGGCTGGTACTGCAAAAAAGAATGATGATGGAAAAAATTTACTTGCTTCTTCTAAAGATTTACGAGAACACGATTTTGTAGTTAAGTCAATTGTAGAACAACTCTCACAAAAAGGAATAAAGGCAAGACATCACAACCAACCAAAATTAATGAATCAAGGTCATTTAATTCATTTACATACACTTGTTGAAGCTTATGTTGAAGATATATTACCCTTAGATTTAATTGAAGTACTGCACCCTACTCCAGCTGTGGCTGGATTACCTCTCAAGAAAGCCATGAGTTGGTTAAGGGCTTTAGAGCTATTTGATCGCCAAACTTATGCTGCACCTATTGGTTGGATTGATAAAGATCAAAACGCCGAATTTAGAGTATCAATTAGATATGGTCATATGAGTGGTAATCAACTTGAATTATTTGCAGGTGCTGGCTTGGTTAAGGGTTCTACCGTGGAATGTGAATTGCAAGAAGTAGGTTTAAAATTAGACGTTTTAATTAATCAATTGAACTTAGACAAAGTTAATTATTTAAATGATCTAAGAGATTCGCAATAACCTTATCTGCTAAGGGGGTAGCCATTAAGCTTTCAACTTCTCTAATACCAGTTGGACTAGTTACATTAATCTCACTCAACATTCCTCCAATAACGTCTATTCCAACAAAGAACAGACCTTCTTTTTGTAGAGCAGGTTTGATTTGATCACATATTTCCCTTTCTTTATTGGTTAAATCAGTTCTCTCAGCTTGCCCCCCTAAGGCAAGGTTGCTTCGGAAGTCACCTTTTTTGGGGCGGCGATTGATTGCACCTAATGGTTCTCCGTTAACTAATAGAATTCTTTTATCTCCATTTATTACCTCACTAAGGAACTTTTGCATCATGACTGGTAAATGTTCTTGGTTAGTAACTAATTCAAGCAATGCCTCTAGGCCTTGAGCATCTTTTGCTACTCGAATGACTCCCTGTCCACCTTTCCCCCCAAGAGGTTTTAACACAACTTCTCCATGCTCTTTTGCAAAGTCAGTTAGTTGAGAAACACGGCTTGCAACAAGAGTAGGAGCCATGAGATGGCTAAATCTTAAAGCACCCAATTTTTCGTTCCAAGCTCTTAGTGATGCTGGCTTATTAATGATATTCACTCCATCTCTTTCCGCTACTTCCAACAAATGTGTTGCATATAAAAAAGCTTCGTCTACTGGTGGATCTTTACGCATCCAAATACATGCAAACTCATTTAAAGAAAGGCTTTGCGGTTTTTTGATTTGGATCCAGGGTTCACAAATTACTTGATTTGAAACTACCCAGGCATTGTCCCCTCGCGCTTGTAGGTCTGAAGGGGTGCATATCCAGACATTGACTTTGGCTCTAGAGGCAGCCTGCATAAGAGCAGCAGACGAGTCCTTAAGAGGATTAATGTTTTCAATTGGATCAAGAACAAATAGTTGATTCATGAATCAATTTTTCTAATTAGGTCATTTAATTTGTTATTTCTTTCAAGTTCATGGAGTTCATCGCAGCCTCCAATACTTTTGTTGTTAATAAAAATTTGTGGGACAGTGGTACGTCCCTCTGCTTTTTCAGACATTTTTCTCCTTGCGTCTTGATCTCCATCAATGGAATATTCAGTGAATTTGATTCCCTTTTTATTGAGGAGGGATTTTGCACGTATGCAAAAAGGGCAAAATTGCCAAGTATAAATTTCGACATTTGGAATACTTGGATCGTGAATTGATCTATTCATTTTTCCTTTTAAGGGTGGATCTACTGATAGTTTTTAATGTATTGATTCTATTACTTCTTTTGCAAGACCTGACCGATTTCAAAAGAGATCTTTCAATTTTAACGACTCGCCTGGTAAATACCCAGGACTGTCTTTGACGAACCTGCGTTATTAGCAAGAAAGAGGGATTTAGAGCAAGTTGCTGCGCAACCTGAATTTTGGAATGATCAGAATAATGCTCAAAAACAGATGCGTCAACTTGATGAAGTTAAAGCAGAGTTGTGCAAGTTAACTTCATGGAAGAGTGCGATTGAGGATGCAAATATTTCACTGGAGCTCTGCGAGATAGAACCTGATGAAGAAATGCTTTTAGAAGCCCAACAAGGTCTTGATCAATTGATGATTGACCTTGAGAAATGGGAGATGGAACGTCTTTTAAGTGGCACTTACGATAAAGAGGGGGCAGTTCTATCAATAAATGCTGGTGCCGGAGGAACGGATGCTCAAGATTGGGCTCAAATGCTTTTAAGGATGTATACCCGCTGGGCTGAGAACAATAATATGAAAGTAACTATTAATGAGATTTCTGAGGGTGAAGAAGCAGGAATAAAAAGTGCCACTATTGAGATTGAAGGAAGTTATGCGTATGGTTATTTACAAAATGAGAAAGGTACTCACCGTTTAGTAAGGATTTCTCCTTTTAACGCAAATGGGAAGAGACAAACAAGTTTTGCTGGAGTTGAAGTGATGCCTAAACTTGATGATGAGGTTGAATTAGATATCCCTGAAAAAGATCTAGAGGTAACGACTAGTCGTTCAGGTGGAGCAGGTGGTCAAAATGTGAATAAAGTTGAGACTGCTGTTCGCATTGTTCATTTGCCGACGGGTTTAGCTGTTAGATGTACGCAAGAAAGGTCTCAACTTCAAAATAAAGAGAAAGCTTTGGTTTTACTCAAATCCAAATTAATGGTTATTGCAGTTGAGCAGAGAGCTGCAAAGATTGCAGATATTCGTGGCGATATAGTAGAAGCGGCTTGGGGGAATCAAATTCGAAATTATGTTTTTCATCCATACCAAATGGTTAAGGATTTACGAACGGATCAAGAGACAACAGATGTGGATTCAGTTATGAATGGAGAATTAGATCTTTTTATTCAATCTCTTTTAAGGCAAAATGTTGAGGCTTCTGAAATAGAAACAGATTCCAATAAAGGCAAATGAATAATAAATCTCTTCCAGATGACACGTTCAAGAAAAGAACACCATCACCAAGTTTTATAAAACTTGCGATGAAAAACATGGTCAGAAAAGGAAGCCAAAGTCTTTTTCACTTTGGTCTAACAGCTGTTGGCTTTATAGGATTTATTATTCTAATTGCAACGATTGGGAAACCTCATATTCCTCAATAAGGTTTTTATGAAAGGAAATTTTATTAGTTCTGATGAATTGGAATTAGACCTTTCCTTTACTTCTCTCTCTGTCGAAGAGTTAGAGGTAAAGGTTGATGATGAGACTATAAATCTTATGAAAAATTCATGTCTATGGTTAGTAGACATAGCTAATTGGATAAGTTTTATACAAGCTAATCAAAAATTGCAGTGTCATACAGTCATAAGGAATGCTAGAAAAATAAGTTTGGGTCTTGAATTAACTAATGACAACAAAATTTCTGAGTTAAATCAGAACTGGAGAGGGCAATTTAAGAGTACTGATGTCCTTTCTTTTCCGATTATTGATGGGTTATCTTTTGTTCCAAATCATGAGTGTATTGAATTAGGTGACATCGTTATATCTGTACCAACTGCAACCAGACAAGCTAAAGAACATAATATTGACTTAGCTAGGGAACTTAGATGGCTTGCAAGTCATGGCCTTTTACATCTATTAGGTTGGGATCATTGTGATGAAGTGAGTCTTAATCAAATGCTCTTCACTCAAGAGCAACTTCTTGATTTAAGAGGTATTCTCTGAAATGAAGCTAAAAAAATGACAAAAAATTTGACCTCTGAGATATCCAATTCGGCTAATAGGAATGTTACTAATGTTGCTAGTGACTCGGAAAAAGCCTACAAGAGAAGATCCTCGTGGCAGATAGCTAAAGATCTTCCTACAAGCCTGTTATATGCAACCAAAGGTTTAAATTATGCCTTTTCAAGTCAGAGAAACTTTCGTATTCACGTTGTTTTTGGCTTAGGTGCTTTTCTTTTAGGTTTTCTTTTAGAACTCAATACAAGTCAATTGGCTATTATGACGCTTACCGTTACTTGTGTCTTAGTTCTTGAATTAATTAATACTGCAATTGAAGCAACTGTTGATTTAGCAATTGGAAAACGCTTTCATCCTCTTGCACGAATTGCTAAAGATTGTTCGGCGGCAGCTGTTTTAGCTGCGTCAATTAGTTCATTACTTGTTGCTTTTCTCTTATTACTTCCACCATTCCTAACAAAATTAGGAATTTAATGGCTTGAAATTATGTTTTTAGTTATCGACAATTACGACAGTTTTACTTACAATCTTGTTCAATATTTGGGCGAGTTAGCTTCGGATCATTCAATCGCTTCAGAAGTGAGAGTTGAGCGCAATGATTCTCTGACAATTGATCAGATTAAAGATTTAAGTCCTGATGCAATTTTACTATCTCCTGGTCCGGGTGATCCGAATCAATCAGGAGTTTGTTTAGACATTTTATCTGAGATATCTACCACCGTACCTACCCTTGGTGTTTGTTTAGGCCATCAAGCAATTACTCAAGCTTTTGGAGGCAAAATAATAAGAGCGAAAGAACTAATGCACGGAAAAACATCTAATGTCTTTCATCAAAATAATGGATTGTTTAAGGATTTACCGAACCCTTTAGTCGCAACAAGGTATCACAGTTTAATCGCAGAAAGAGATAGTTTCCCTGACTGTTTGGAGGTTGTTGCGTGGTTAGAAGATAACACAATCATGGGAATAAAACACAGATTATACCCACATATAAATGGAGTACAGTTTCATCCTGAAAGCGTATTGACTGAATCTGGCCACAAATTAATTTCTAACTTTTTAGATCTAGCAGAATCAAGTTAGGTTTCTACTTCATGTCCTTAGTGAAGAAGTAAAACGAAAGTGAATTATTCGTCTCTACAATCATTCTTGTTGATTATTTTTGAAATCATATATTTATTTTACATCTACATTTCTCATTTCAACTGATGTAATCACTTGCTAGCTCTCTTCTTTTAGATTAGGGAGCTGAAATTCCAAAGGTTGTATTTTTGTTAAGCCAGGTTTATATCGAATTAATGGTTCTATTTATAAAGGATTTAAGTCCTTATGATCGATTTGTAGATCGCAGATTTTGAATGTCTACAATATTGAAATGGAGATAAGACGGATTCAATTTTGCTCGTGTAAGAGGTATTGCCGCACCATTGACTATTGTAGATAGACTTTGAATAGGTAGCAGATGTATTATTTATTACTGTAGTGGAACTAAATCTTAGAATGCTCAAGAGGCTTTAAATCTAGCAGGTATTTTGCATCCAAGTTTTTCATGCCAGTTCAATATCAAAAACAAGATAAAGAGAAAATCAGCTTGTGACCAAAAAAGAATTGCACCATTTTTAGAAACTATGAAAGGGAGGAGTATTAGAAAAGTTGGTATAAAATATACCCTGAGGAAAGAAGCCTCTCAGGAAACTTTCATAGATCTCATGTAATAGTTTTTATATTTTATCAATCCTTTTAAAGACTGACCAGAATTTCTTCATCTGACTAAGAGTGCCAATACTAACTCTAAGAGAGCCTTTTAACTTCTCTTTCTTATCCATATTTCTAATAAGGATGCCAGAGCTTTGTAAGGATTTTTCTATATGATATGGATCTAATTTAGGCCAGATTAATAAGTAATTTCCACCATCAAGATGGTATTTAACATTGTCATTCTCAAGCTGATCTTTTAACCAATTGCGAGCTTCTAAAACTTTATTTACATATGAATCAATATATGATTGGTCTTCAAGTGCTGCAAAAGCAGCCGTTACGGCAAAGCTATTGACATCATATGGACCTGTAACTCTATGGATTCTATTTATGATTGCTGTATTTCCCATTGCGAATCCAATTCTCAAACCAGCTAAACCTGCTGTTTTAGAAAGGGATCTTAGTACTAGAAGATTAGGAGTCGTTTGGAAGTTGACTAATGGAAGAACACTATCACCTGTAAAAGCCTCATATAACTCATCAACGACTATTAATGTTGTTGATGAGAGCGTAGTCATTTCTAAAATACGCTCTGGTTTTAATCTTGTTCCTGTTGGATTATTTGGATTACAAATGAGTAAGATTTTAGGATTATCTTTAACTATTAACTCGCAGATCTTTGTGAATGGATAATTAAATTTTTTTCCTTCATAGGGGATAGAGACTATTTTCATTCCTTGCATTTGTGCACAAGGAGTGTAATACCCAAAAGTTGGTGAGGTGGTAAGCATTAGATCACCACGGTCGCCATAAGAATGACAAACGGCATGAATTGCTGCATCTACACCATTGAAAATCCCAATCTCAGAGGAATTTATATTTATTGTTGAACTTTGATTAATTAAGTTCTCTACTATTTTCTCTTTTAACCCTGAATATTCAGGATAAATAGCTATTTCTTCTCTAGTGATTGCTTTTAGTGATTCAAGAACAGCTGGACTAGGCCCAACTGTGTTCTCATTGAAGTCCAGTCGAAGTAATTCTCTTCGCCCTTCTAGAGGGGCAGAGTAAGGTCTTAAAACCTCGATTTCTCTTCTGGGAGTAGGTATTTCTAAAGAAGGATTTTCTGAAGTACTCATTACATTCTATCTAAAGTAGGTATCCCTAATAGATGCATACCTAGTTTGAGGGTATCTGCGGTAAGAGAACATAACAATAGTCTGCTATTGCGTGAAGTTTCATCAGCTTTTAAAATAGGTACTTGATCGTAGAACCTATTAAACACTTGACTTAATTCAAATAAATATCCACATAGCCGATTAGGAAGAAGTTCCTCTTCTACCTCAGCAATTACACAGTCAAGTTGTAATAACTTTCTAATTAGTGTCCATTCCTGTGATTTATTAAAAAGTAGATTTTGATTTGACACCTCCGATTTTCCCTCTTTCCGAGCAATACCAGCTATTCTGACTAATGCATATAATAAATATGGAGCTGTATTGCCTTGAAGTGATAACATTTTTTCAAAACTAAATTGGTAGTTAGATACTCTATTCTGACTTAAATCTGCATATTTTATAGCTGCAATTCCTACTGTTGTTGAGACTTTTTCTATAAAGCTATTACTTTCATTTCTATCTTCAGCTTTAAGACGATTTGTCAGGTCTTGTTTGGCTCGCTTAACTGCTTCATTCAGAAGGTCAACCAATCTAATTGTTTCTCCTGATCGAGTCTTTAATTTCTTACCATCTTCTCCTTGAACCAGACCAAAAGGTACATGCTCTACTCGACAATATTCAGGTATCCAATTTGCACATTTTGCTATTTGGAAAACCCCAGAAAAATGAGACGACTGTCCAGCATCTGTTACATAAATCAAACGGCCTGCACCATCTCCATTAGGAGAGTTCGTCAATCTATATTTAATTGCCGCCAAATCAGTAGTTGCATAGTTAAAACCTCCATCACTTTTCTGAACAATTATTGGTTGAGGTTGGCCATCTTTGCCTAAGTGATTTTCGAGGAAAACGCATTTAGCACCCTGATCATTAATGAGTAGATTTTGATTATTTAAATCCTCTATAACGTTGATTAAAAATTTATTGTAAAAAGACTCACCTCTCTCTATTAATTTTATATCAAGGCGATCATATATTTTCTGAAATTCTTTCCTTGATTGATTACATAATAATTTCCATGCACTCAAGCTATTCTTATTACCTGATTGTAAGTTAACGACTTCATTGCGAGATTTATTTTTAAAGTCTTTGTTCTCATCAAATCTTTTTTTTGCTTCTCTATAAAAATTGACGAGATCACCTATCTCAACTACACCTTCTTTGTTAAGGGCCTCAGGTAAGACTTCTTTAAGGTGAGTGATTAACATTCCAAATTGAGTGCCCCAATCCCCTACATGATTTATTCGTAAAACTTCATAACCACAAAACTCTAGAACTCTGGCAAGAGAATCGCCAATAATGGTTGATCTAAGGTGTCCAACATGCATTTCCTTCGCAATATTTGGACTAGAAAAATCAACTATGACACGATTACTATTCTCTAGATCTTTTTTGAATTCTTTGGGAGCAACACCTAATCTCTCATCATTGAGACGAATAGAAACTTCAGTAATTAATGTTTGAGAATTAATGGTCAGATTAATAAACCCTGGACCTGCAATATCAGGTGGATTACAAATTCTCAAGAATTCATCATCTTTTTGCAGTTGATCGACAATTGTTTTGGCAATTTGACGTGGGGGGATTTTAATTTCTTTTGCCAATGCTAAGGCACAATTGATTTG
>QBWD01000028.1 GCA_003283685.1 Prochlorococcus sp. AG-315-D17 | reverse complement strand
ATCGCCGGATTTATATTAAGTATCGGCATGGCGGTGGATGCAAATGTACTTATATTTGAGAGATTAAAAGAAGAACTTTTCCATGGTAATACATTAATACGTTCGATAGATGCAAGTTTTAAAAATGCTTTTTCATCAATTATTGATGGCCATCTAACTACATTAATTAGTTGTATAGCATTATTTTATTTAGGTACAGGTTTTGTAAAAGGTTTTGCAGCAACCCTTGGTATTGGAGTCCTTCTGAGTTTATTTACTGCCTTAACTTGTACTAAATCAATTCTTAAATTCTTAATGTCCTATAAAGGACTGAGACGTGTAACCAACTTTGTTAATCCCAAAAAGATTTCATCACCAGCTGTTAGCATTCAAGAAGGATGACATCAACTTATAAATCAATGAATAGTCGGGCAAGGATAAGACTTTCAAAAAATAGGAAATTGGTATGGTTGATATCAGGTTTCCTTTGCTTTATTTCTGTCAGTGGAATGCTTATTTGCTTTCTAAATCCTAGTATTAATAGTCCATTGAATTTAGGTCTTGATTATACAGGTGGAACACAGATAACCTTAGAAAGAGAATGTGAAAAGAAATGTGTAAAGATTAATACAGAGGATATCTCCAAAAATTTAAATTCACTTAGTTTTGTTAATAGTAATAAGCAATCCACTAAATCTCCAAATCTAAATCGTTCCGAAATTAGGTTATTAGATAATTCAAATATCATTTCTATTCGTTTACCATTTCTTTCTGCATCTCAATCTGAGCTTGTTATAGAAAATATTTATACGACTTTTGGTCCTTTTTTAAATACAAATGCTTCAGTTGAAATCATAGGTCCCAGTCTAGGAAAACAGCTGCTTAAAAGTAGTTTACTCTCCCTTTTTGTTGCATTCGTTGGAATAGCATTATATATAAACTTCAGATATGACAAAATATATTCATTTTTAGCATTGCTTGCGCTATTGCATGATGTTTTAATTGTATGTGGAGTTTTTGCATGGTTAGGTTATGTTAATGGTGTTGAAATTGATTCATTGTTTGCTGTTTCACTATTAACTATTGCAGGTTATTCTGTTAATAACACTGTTGTTGTCTTTGATCGAATTAGGGAAAGAAGATTAATTGATAAGGAATTTACTTCAAAAACTCAGATAGATAATGCTGTAAGCGCAACATTAACTAGGACAATCTATACAAGCTGTACTACATTACTTCCATTATTATGTATTTTATTATGGGGAGGATCTACACTATTTTGGTTCTCATTTGCTCTAATAGTTGGGGTTATAGCAGGTTCATGGTCTAGTATTGCTCTTGCACCTTCATTATTATCACTAAGCCTTGAGAGTGATATTGAAGCATAATTATATCTTTTGAACTACCATATATATAAACTGCTCAGATATAATTTAATACAAATAATATTGTATATTTTGGCAATTTATGAACTAAGAGTTGATCTTAAATTGTTATTTGATTACTTTACAATAACAACTCTTTTCTATACATTAATTGGACATCCTCTTTCTTTAGCTGTTCTTGTACTTATGCCATATTTTATCAGATTTAGGCTTAAATAACTATTCAATTTATTTCATAGAAACTTATAACTATGATTTCTTAGACTTTTTTGCGGATTTTGGTTCAATAACTGTTAATAGTTCTTCCATTTGTGACATTAGTTTTTTTACATCTGTAGGCTCGGGTAGCGTTAATTCTTCTGTTACACCTAAGTGCATTTTTCTTAATTCAGCTCTTAAAATCTTTAGAGAAGCTTTGACCTCCTCCTTCTTTTCTTTTGCCGTAGCCATTTTTATGAATGAACTTAATTTTTATATATTATACATTATTCACTAATTATATGGCTTGATACTCGAAATTACTTTTTAATATAAGGTCTTTATATAATTTTTTGGACTTCATGTGTATTTATATTTTCTTTAAAGATAGTAGAATTATATTATGAATAGATCAGTTAATGACAATTTTGCTATCTCATACAAAATATCAAATTTTTGCAAATCTAATAAATTTAGATACCTTAAACTAATACTATTATTTTCTATTTCATACATAGCTTTATATTTCTGGGTTGATCCTTCCTCTCAAAATCTAATTGCACATGACGAAGGTTTATACGCTAGAAGGGCTCGGTTGTTGGAAGAATCTAATAATTGGTTTTCCCCTCCATTTGAAAAGGCTCATCATAAAACACTTGGTAGTTATTGGTTAATTGCATTAGCAATTAGATTTTTTGGCACTAGCGAACTATCTATTAGATTTCCTAGTTTTGTCTGCTCTTTTATTAGTGTTCTACTTGTTTATTTTATTACAAGAGAATTATCTAATAAAAAAGCAGCGATTATCTCTGTAATTTCACTTATATCAATGCCTTTATGGATTCAGTACTCTAAATATGCAAGTCCTGATATGGCTTTTGTGACCTGTACTCTTATATCTATTTATTCGCTAATTAGGGCATTTTCACCCTCTAAGTCGAACAAATTTCTTTTTCTATTTCTAGGCTCATTCTTTCTCTCAATAGGTTTCTTTTTACGAAGTTATATGATACTAATTCCTTCTATCTCATTAAGTCCATACATTTTCTCTAAGCTTAAAGAGGAGAAACTAAGTTCCTATTTAGTTTTATTTTCAGGTTTAATTATAGGTCTTATACCCTCTTTCCTGAATCTATATTTTGCTTACAAAATACATTCTAATATTGGAATTACAACACTTTTTGAATTTGCAAAAAACCAAGCAGTCGGGCCAAGTATTATTAGGAATCTATACCTTTTACCCATAAATGTAATTTATTTGACATTCCCTGTTGGAATTATTTTGATTTTATTATTTTTATTTGCTAAACCTAATTATAAAATCACCTCTCCCTTACTACTTTATGGCTATTCTTTTATTTCAACATTGATATTACTATCAATGTCAAAAATCTATGCCCATTATTTCTTGTTTCTATTACCTATATTAGCTATAGTTTTTTCAATCTTTATTGAGTCATTTACTTATAAGTATTCTTTCTCATTCAAATCAATTAAATATCTAATGATAATTCTATTGATTATTATGTTAATAACAATATTCTCTTCAAGTTTTATTTATAAATATCAATTTATACAGCTTTCAGTTAACCAGATAAAATATTCATTAATTATAAGCTCTATATTTATAATATCTTATTCCCTCGCTATCAATAATATTATATTTAGATCTTTTAATAATAATTTAATTAGGTTATTATTATTAATTATAATTCCACAATATATAGGTGTTAGTTTATTATACAATTTAGGTATAGTTGGAAATCCCAATAGAATGTTAAAGAATTTCATTACAGATAAATCATTCATCGAGATTTCAAACAAAAATCAAATATATTTGTTAAGTATGAATTCTAAAACTAAAACACTTTTATCTTATTACCTTCCATCTTCTGAAATAATAGGCTCTCTTAAATCTCTTCCGATAGATTCATATTTTATTACCTCAGATAATTTACTTTCGAAGAAATTAGAAAATTCTACTGATTTTGAGTTAATTCAAAGTTTTGGTAATAATTACTTATTTTCAAATAATATACGTGTAAGTGATTAATATAAAAAATATTTAAATTTATATCATGCTTAAAAAAGCGTACAAGAATTTCTGGGTACCAATTATGGGTAGAATCCTTACCAATTTCATACCATTAATAGAAGGAGGTGCCGTTAAGAAAAAACCTACTTATGACATTGATGGTACAAACAGTAAACTAACGAGGTAGTGTTCCTCCATGGCAGTAACCAACTGCAAGTGTGTTTAAATCGGTTTCATTAAGGTTGTTAGTATTAGTAGTTTTTAAATACTTTATAGTTTTAGTAATACATGACGAACTTGAAGAGGTATATTTAACAATTGGATAAAGATATAAAATGCCAGCGATTATAAGAACAAAATAAAAAATATTTCTTTTGTTATCATTAATAAATATTTTTGTATTCTTGTTGCTTCTTAAAAGACTTGAGAGCCAAGAGTCGGGTAAACCAATTTGAACAAATAAGAGCTCGACCCACCAAGGAAGATTTGTCTGCTTTTCATCTGATTTGTGTTTCATTGTTTTTTATTTCAGACCTATGAAATCTATTTGATTAGCTGTGTCCAGTTTTGACATGTCAAAATAACTAACATTTAAAATATATCCCATATTTATTAGAATGAAAACTATTTTTCCAATTCTTATGAGTATTTACTCTCATTTGTGTATCTTTTTTTGATTGGCGTAAATCATTATTGATTTTTAGAATTATATTGGTGTAGTATTTTTAAGGATATAATATTTTTAATGGCTCGACGAAGACGTAAATTAAGTCCTGAACTTGAAAAAAGCATTTCACTAGCAAAAAAACAGGTAGAATTAATTACGGCGATTATACATGATATTAGCGAGGAGGACATACAAGAAGAGTATAAATCTGCATTTTTACCTGTAATGTCTTCTTATATGTCACTTGATCAGCTTTATAAAGAAATTGGATTTAATGAAGATACTAATAAACTTTATAATCAATATTTAGTTTATTTAGATAAATTTAAAAATGAATATGAGATATAAAAATAATTCACTAAATAATATTAAAAATATTTTTTCTAATATATGAATAGGGTACAAATAAATATTATAATTTATATAATTAATTTTACTTTAATAACACCTCAATCGTATGCAGAAATTAACAGTGTTAGGAATGGTACAAAGAATTTATCTTTAAATAAACAAGCCAATAATAAGGCTTCATTCAATACTTCCTTTGTGTCTAGGCCAACATTATTTAACTCTTATGGACCTTTACTCATAGATATGAATAACATTAAATATTCAAATAGAATATTCTTCCTACCCACTATTAATGATCAAACTAAACCACTTTTTCTTGCTGTTTATTGTCCTCAATCACTTATTAATGTTAAAGGTTACAATAGCTGGAAGGGATGGAAAGAGTCCTTTTATTCATTCGAAAATAATTTAGTGAATAAGCTATGTAATTCTGTTGAACAATATTAATTTACTCATCACAGATTTATCTTATTTATTTTTAGATATAGTTTCAGTATTATTTAGAAATAATAACTTTAATTCATATTAACTAAATTGGTTTTCTTTCTTAAGTTATTTGATTAGCTGGATTTACCTAATTATCATTAAAAATGATACTATTTTGTCAATGCCTTCAAATATATTAAATTTAGATTCTGCCATGAATATGATTAAAGAAAATTTAGTTAGAGATCTTTCTGATTCTGTAACTAAATCCAATAAAAACTGTGGTAATATTCTTAAAAACGTTTCTTTTTCTGAGAAAGATGCGAACTAGCATTATCTATTATTTTGTATATATATTTTTCTTCTAGTTTTGTCACAATATATACTTCTTGAACTAATTTACCTTTCCTAGCTATTAATTTATATCCTTCTCTTGTCTTTCGACTTACTTTTAATGTTAATTGTTCCTCCCTCCCATGTGCATAAGAAAGACATGCCGGTGTAATAGTTTTAATTTCAGCACTTTGAGACATCTTTTCTAGCCACTTAATTAGCCCATTAATATTAGTGCTGTGATTTTGAACAAGTCTAGCCATGGTTTCTTTGAGTTGAATGTATTTGCTCTTTTTTTCATATTAATTTTAGCTTAATGTTTTTATTTATGTTCTCTATAAGATATAATTTATAAAATTTCTAATTTATTATGATATTTACCATTGGTTGGGCATCTCTAGCAGCAATTTTCACTTTTTCAATAGCTATGGTTGTTTGGGGAAGAAATGGAGATGGTTCCATTGACATTTAGGCTATTAGAATGTCATTTGATTTTACCTTTTATAAGCTTCTATCTATAATATCTATTACATTACTTGTATTTATAACAATAGGTGTTATGTATATCAGTTTTATTGATTGGAAGGATAAAAAAAGAAAGTAATTAATATTTTGGATATTTAATTAACTTTTTTTAGATTTAATATTTTGAGCTATTATCTCTAATGCTTGATTCATTTTTTCTATATTAGATCTATAAAGACTAATATCTTTTTCTACTCTTTCCTTTGGATATCCAATTGATTCAGCAAGTTTTATAGTTTCACTATCTAATGCTTTGATTTCACTACTATCGCAATCTGGTAAATCACTAATTAGTTTGTATAGACCTATTGCATTAATTCGACTGTAATAGTTATCGTCTATTTTGTTATCATCTATTAAATGAATATTATCCGATAAATCCTTAAGTCTAATAGACTTTAATATAGCAACTAATTCCTCTGCCTTTGAGTTTATTTCATCAGGTTCAAATCCGTTGCAATTACAAATTGCATTAAATAATAATGTTATGTGATCATTAGGTTTATAGCCATTAGTAAATACATAAAATAGTTCTCTTAATCCAACTGAGAAAACTGGAGTTATCTTGAAATTTTCCTGATGACTTAATAAGTGCAGTTCGACTAATAATTCGTCAGCCAGTTTTCTGTATATCGGAGGTATTACATAAGGAAACTCCTTATAAAAGTCTGATTTACTGTCTGTGATCGTTGATCTTTGAATCAATTTAATCCAACTTTATTCTTAAGAGACCATAGCTCAGCCCGTGACCTGGTTAGGATCATGAAAACCGACCATTGATCGATGATCCCTATTGTAATTGAAGAATCTGGAAGAGGAGAGAGAGCCTTTGATATTTATTCAAGGCTTTTGAGAGAAAGGATTGTATTTTTGGGGGAAGCAGTTACTAGTGACTCTGCCAATCGAATTGTGGCACAATTACTTTTTCTTGAAGCAGAGGATCCAGATAAGGATATTTATTTGTACATCAATTCACCGGGAGGTTCTGTTTACGATGGATTAGGGATTTTTGATACGATGCAACATGTAAAACCAGACATCCATACTGTATGTGTTGGGCTGGCAGCAAGTATGGGTGCCTTTCTTCTTTGCTCAGGAGCAAAGGATAAGAGAAGTAGTTTGCTTCATTCCAGAATTATGATTCATCAGCCTTTGGGGGGAGCGAGAGGGCAAGCTAGTGATATTAGAATTCAAGCTGATGAAATTTTATTCATCAAAGACAAACTAAATAAAGAACTTTCAGATCGAACAGGACAACCAATTGAGCGGGTAAAAGAAGATACAGATAGAGACTTCTACATGTCACCAGTTGAAGCAGTTGAATATGGCATTATTGATAATATATTCAACAAAAGACCAGTTAATCCTGTTTAGATGAATTAATAAACTTTTTTATTCGTTTAAAGTAGGTATAAATCTTTCTTTCGTTGGGATATCAGTAAACTTTGATAGTATTTCACAAAAGTCTTCTCCATTAATAGTTTCTTTTTCTATTAATATTTCAACTAATTTATCCATAGCATTTCTATTTGCTGAAACTATTTCTAAAGTTTCTTTATAACATTGCTTAACTATTTTTCTAACCTGTTGATCTATTTGTTTTGATATTTCGTCTGATATGTCAGAACTTGTCATTAAACTTCTGCCTACAAAAACTTCTTGACTTTCGCCCTCTAGTGAAACAGGTCCAAGACTACTCATCCCGAATCTCGTAACCATTTGTCTAGCCATTGAAGCTACTTGTTGAACATCACCTCCTGCCCCTGTCGTAACTTCTGATTTGCCGAAAATTATATCTTCTGCTGCTCTTCCACCTAGTGCAGCCATTATTCGGGCTTTTAATTGAGCTCTACTAACAAGCATTTGATCATCATCTGGGCTAAACCATGTAAGTCCTTTAGCTTGTCCTCTAGGTATGACAGTAACCTTTTGAACAGGGTCATGTGCTTTCACAAGGGAACCTATGAGTGCATGACCAACTTCATGATATGCAATTAGTCTTTTACTTCTTCCATCTATTAATGGTTGACCTTCCATACCAGCAACAATGCGGTCAACAGCGTCATCAATTTCGGCTAGGCCAATCAGGTTCTTTCTTCTCCGAGCAGTTAATATAGCAGCTTCATTGAGTAAATTAGCTAGATCTGCGCCTGTAAAACCAGGAGTCCTTCTAGCAATACTTTCCAGTGATAGATCTTTTTCAAGTTTTTTATTTCTTGAGTGAACCTTAAGTATTGAAATTCTTCCAGATATGTCAGGTGCGTCAACTGAAACTTGTCTATCAAATCGACCAGGCCTCATCAGGGCAGAATCTAATACATCTGGTCTATTTGTAGCTGCAATTATGATTATTCCACTGTTCCCTTCAAACCCATCCATTTCAGTTAATAATTGATTAAGTGTTTGTTCTCTTTCATCGTTCCCGCCTCCAATACCAGCTCCTCTTTGTCTACCAACAGCATCAATTTCATCTATAAAAATTAAACAAGGACTAGTTTCTTTAGCACGTTTAAAAAGATCTCTTACTCTACTAGCACCAACTCCAACGAACATTTCGACAAATTCTGACCCTGAAAGAGAAAAGAAAGGAACTCCTGCTTCACCTGCAATTGCTTTGGCCAATAATGTCTTACCTGTACCTGGAGGGCCCACTAACAAAACTCCCTTAGGTATTTGAGCTCCGACTGAAGTAAAACGTTCAGGCTGTTTGAGAAAAGTTACTACTTCTTCTAAATCTTGTTTGGCTTCGTTTACTCCAGCAACGTCATCAAATTTCACTCCTGTCTCTGCTTCCATAGCAAATCTTGCCTTCGTTTTACCAAATTGCATTGCTTGACCGGGGCCACCAGGCATCGAATTTGACCTTCTAGATAAAAGAATCAAACCCCCGATGAGAATTAAAGGGAATAACAAATTACCGAGAATACCTAAACCTGGTGGTGCCGTTCTAGGCGGATGGATGTCAAAACTAATACCTTCTTCTTTTAGTGTTTTAACAAGTTCTGGGGCTAATCCAGGTAAATCAACTCTTAATCTTTGTACTCGGTTATCAAATTCAGGGTCTAAAGCTTCTACAACGGCATTCCGTCCACCTTCATAAATGTCTACAGAGTTAACTCTTCCTGCATTTAAGTAATCAAGAAATCTTCCATAACTTATTTTTGTTACTGCAGTATTGCGGGACAAGCTACTTGAAGTACCGTTTTTGGCTTGACTATTACTAGTATTAGATGTTCCTACTATTTGGATTGTGATTAAAATCACTAGTGCTATAGGAACAACCCATAAAGCGAAAATTTTCCACCTTTTATTCATAGAAATTTCATTATTTTTGTGATTCTAGGGTCAAACAGACCCTTTCCGCTGGATGTATTCATCGGATTATTAAAATTACCACCCAACAAAAAATGATATGAATCCTAAAGTTAATCAAGAATTTAGCTATAAGTATTATTATTGAATTGATTAAATTGAATTTAAATATATATTAGAGACTTCTTAAGGCTGTTATAGGATCTAGTTTGGCTGCTCTTTTTGCTGGTAATACTCCAAAGGTAAGACCAATTGATCCAGAAATTAGTACAGTAATAAATATTGTCCCAATACCAATAGTTGCTGGCACTGGAGTTAACAAAGAGACTATTTTAACTGAACTTATTCCTATTCCTACGCCAGAAATACCTCCTAATGTTGATAATATTAGTGATTCAAGAAGGAATTGAGTAGATATATCTAATCTCCTTGCACCGAGAGCTTTTCTTAGCCCTATCTCTTCAGTCCTTTCACTAACCGAAACAAGCATTATATTCATTATTCCAATGCCTCCGACTAGTAATGATATACCACCAATCGCGGCAAGTAATAATGTCAACCCACCAGTGATAGTCGAAACTATTTGCAATGCATCTTTTTGCGATCGGACAGCAAAATCATCATCTCTAATGATTTTATGTCTTTGACGTAATAAATTTGTTATTTGAAATTTGGCGGCTTGTGTCTTTTTTTCATTGATTGCTTCAACACTTATAAAACTTAGACTAGTTCCATAAGTAGGATCTTTCCCTGTAATACGATTTACCATTGTTGATAATGGTATATAGGCATTTTCATCTTGATTGTTGCCAAATACTGCTCCTTTGGGCTCCATTACTCCAACAACTTCAAATGATTGATCTTTTATTCGGACTTTTTCACCTAAACTTTCTTTCTCCTTAAATAGCTTTATTTTCAAATCTGGTCCTAAAACAACAATATTTTTTGCGGATTGCATATCTTGATCATTGATAAATCGTCCTTTTGCTATATCAAAGCTTCTAACGATTAAAAACTCACTTGTAACTCCGGAAATTGAACTACTTGTGCTTTTTGGGCCAAATTGAATAACTTCATTGGATGATATTTGAGGAGCAACTCTTTTAATAGAAGGAACTTGTTTTTCTATAGCTTGAGCATCTTTTAAAACAAGGTTTTTTGGGAAAGCAACGCCTCTTCTTCTTGTGTCGTTACTTCCAGGAACAACAAATAAAACATTTGCTCCAAGATTACTTAATTGGTTTTCTGCCAAATTTTGTGCACCTCTACCTACTCCTACGAGTGTTATTACAGATGCGTTCCCTATTACAATCCCGAGCATTGTAAGTAAACTTCTAAATTTATTTGCTCTCAGGTTGTTTATTGCCATTATTCCTGTTTCCGATAATGGCAGTTTTCTGTTCATTTTCTTTTAAAGAAAAGGTAACTTAGCTTTATCAATTGATGAAACAATACCAACTTTAACTAAATCCGTTGATCCACTAATACCTGTCAGAGTTCCAGCTGTTTCAACAACTAAGTCTCCTTCTTTAAGAATATTCATTTCTTTGGCCATCTCCAAGGCAGCATCAAATGTTTTTGATGTAGTCGTTTGATTCTCAATCAAAAGTGGAGTTACTCCCCAGACCAGTTGTAATCTGCTTGCAACACTCTTTTCATTCGTAACGGCAAGAACAGGTGTTGCGGGTCTAAATTTACTAACATTTTTTGCAGTTGCACCACTTTTAGTTAAAGGGATAATAGCTGCTGCATTTATTTGTCTTGCAATACTACTTACCGCTGCACTTATAGCATTTGGAATGGTACTCGGAAGATGATTTTCTAAATCTTTCAGTGGATAATCTCTTTCAATTCTTTTTGCAATGGTTGCCATAGTCGCAACTGCTTCAATTGGAAAATCTCCAACTGCTGTTTCATTTGAAAGCATTACTGCATCAGTACCATCAAGAATTGCATTAGCTACATCACTAACTTCTGCCCTTGTTGGCCTTGGACTTGAAGCCATTGAATCCAGCATTTGAGTAGCAGTTATTATTGGTATTCCAAGGCTATTGGCTTTCTTAATAAGTTGTTTTTGTAAAAGAGGTACTTCTTCAGCAGGCATTTCAACGCCAAGGTCTCCTCTCGCTACCATTACTCCATCACAAAGTTTTAAAACTGCATCTAT
>QBWD01000027.1 GCA_003283685.1 Prochlorococcus sp. AG-315-D17 | reverse complement strand
TGCCGATATTGACGGTGCGCCAGAAGAGCGTGAACGTGGTATCACAATTAATACTGCTCACGTTGAATATGAGACTGGTGAAAGACATTACGCACATGTTGATTGCCCAGGCCATGCTGATTATGTGAAAAATATGATCACTGGTGCTGCTCAGATGGATGGAGCAATTCTTGTTGTTGCCGCAACAGATGGAGCGATGGCACAAACAAAAGAACATATTCTTTTAGCTAAGCAGGTTGGTGTCCCAGCACTAGTTGTGGCACTTAATAAGTGCGATATGGTTGATGACGAAGAAATGATAGAACTTGTTGAAATGGAGATACGAGAACTCCTTACCAGTTATGACTTTCCAGGAGACGATATTCCTGTTATTCAGGTTTCAGGATTAAAAGCAATTGAAGGAGAAGCTGATTGGGAGACGAAAATAGATGAATTAATGACAGCTGTTGACACCAATATTCCAGAACCAGAGAGGGAAATTGATAAGCCATTTCTTATGGCTATAGAAGATGTCTTTTCAATTACTGGTCGTGGAACAGTTGCAACTGGTCGAATTGAAAGAGGCAAAGTGACCGTTGGTGAAGAGGTTGAAATCGTTGGAATTAGAGACACAAGGCTTACAACTGTTACTGGTGTCGAGATGTTCAGAAAGCTTCTTGACGAGGGAATGGCTGGAGACAATGTTGGACTTTTATTGCGTGGTATTCAGAAAGAAGATATTGAGAGAGGAATGGTTCTTGTGAAAAAAGGATCTATTACACCTCATACTAAATTTGAGGGGGAGGTCTATGTTTTAAAGAAAGAAGAGGGCGGACGCCATACTCCGTTTTTTGCAGGTTATCGTCCACAGTTCTATATCCGTACTACTGATGTAACAGGCCAGATTACTGCTTTCACCTCAGATGATGGCAGCAATGTTGAAATGGTTATGCCTGGAGATCGAATAAAAATGACAGGAGAATTAATTGCTCCTGTTGCTATTGAACAAGGTATGCGTTTCGCTATCCGAGAAGGTGGTCGTACTATTGGTGCTGGAGTGGTCTCGAAGATTATCGAGTAAATAATTGAAGGATGGTTTGGAAATACTTCAATCCATCCTTTAAGATTGAAAATGGATTAGAAAAGTTCTCTAGAACTTAATTTTCTAAGACCAAAGAACCTTGAAAACTAATTTTAATTTTTTGTAATTTATCATGTCTACAGCAATAGCTCAGCAGAAGATACGCATACGCCTTAAGGCTTTTGATAGAAGAATGCTTGATCTATCATGTGAGAAGATTATTGAAACAGCTGATACGACTGCTGCTTCAGCTATTGGACCTATTCCTCTTCCAACAAAAAGAAAAATATATTGTGTTCTTCGCTCACCCCATGTTGATAAAGATTCAAGAGAACATTTTGAGACAAGAACTCATAAAAGGATAATTGATATTTACAGCCCTTCAGCTAAGACCATAGATGCTTTAATGAAGCTAGATCTTCCTAGTGGAGTAGATATAGAAGTTAAGCTATAGCTCTTTTTTTATCAAATTAGAGATAAATTCTCTAATATATAATCATTTGGGAATGTTCTTTTGAGCGAACTTTCAGTTAGGGAGTTGCCACTTTTCCCTTTGCCTGAGGTTGTTCTTTTTCCGCAAGAGTACCTGCCGCTTCATATTTTTGAATCGCGTTATAGGATCATGCTCCAATCGGTTTTAGAATCAGATAGCTGTTTTGGGGTTATTAGGTGGGATCCCACTACAAAGAAAATTGCTGATGTTGGATGTTGTGCTCAGATAATTAAGCATCAAACCTCTGAAGATGGAAGGAGCAATATAGTTACTCTTGGTCAACAAAGATTCCGAGTCCTTGAAATTATTAGAGAAACTCCTTTTATCAACGCTTTAGTTAGTTGGATTGATGACGAACCAGTATCAGATCAAATTAAATTGGATGAACTAAAAGATTCAGTTTCAATTGCACTAAAAGATGTTGTTTCTCTTACAGGTAAATTAATGGACTCTGAAAAGTCGCTTCCAGATTCTTTACCTGAGATTCCTAGAGAATTATCTTTTTGGATAGCAGCTCATTTAGGAGGCCCTGTAGCAAGTGAGCAGCAAAACTTATTGGAATCAACTAATACATTTAATCGATTAGAAAGAGAATATGAACTTCTGGATCAAACAAGACGTCAGCTTGCGGCTAGAACTGCTTTAAAGGATACTTTCTCTAACGCTGATCAAACTAATACTTAATTATGCAATGGATATTTTTATCATACTTAGTTCTTTATTAACAACGTTATTAGTAATTGTATGGTCGAACAAAAGTCGCAAATATCAATCTGTTAGAAGTGTTGCTTCTTCATATGATTCTTGGACTAATGATAGGCTTTTAGAGAATCTCTGGGGCGAACATATACATCTTGGCTTTTATGAGAAACCAAGGTTAAAGAAAGACTTTAGGAAGGCAAAAATTGATTTTGTTGATGAATTAGTTGTATGGAGTGGATTAAATCAATTACCTCCAGGCTCAAGAATTCTTGATATTGGCTGCGGAATTGGAGGTAGTTCAAGAATTCTAGCGGATAAGTATGGATTTGATGTCTTAGGTATTTCTATCAGTCAAGAGCAAATTAAAAGAGCTAATCAGTTAACCCTTAATAAGAGAAATTGTCGTTTTGAGGTAATGGATGCGATTGATTTGAAAATTGATAAAGGTAGTTTTGATGGAGTCTGGAGCGTTGAAGCGGGACCTCATATTTTGGATAAACAAAAATTTGCTGACGAAATGCTAAGAGTCCTTCGACCAGGAGGGGTTTTGGCAGTTGCAGATTGGAATAAAAAAGATACTCAAATAGAACCTTTAAATGGTTTAGAAAAAATAATTATGAATCAACTTCTTACCCAATGGACACATCCAGAATTCTCAAGTATTGAAGGGTTTAAAAATAATTTATTGAATAGTCGCTATTGTGGTACTTCTGTGGAAACTGCTGATTGGACTAGGTATACTATCCAGTCTTGGAACGAATCAATTCTTGAAGGACTTAGAAGACCTGAAGCTATTTTGAGATTAGGCTTAGGAGCCTTCCTGAAAGCTTCTAGAGAAATACCTACAATAATGTTAATGAGATGGGCTTTTTCTAATGGATTAATGAAATTTGGAGTTTTTAAGTCAAGAGGTTAATTTATTCGCTTGCGTTACTTATGTAACATCCAAAATTAACTATATGATTGCAAAACGGTGAAAGCCTCTCATTGATTTTAATAAAGGCTTTTTTATTTGTACTGTTTATATCTAGATCTATAAAGAATACATATTCACCAAGCTCTCTTTTGGATGGACGAGATTCAATTCTACTCATATTTAGCCCAAGATTTGCTACACAATTTAATGCTTCAAGCAATGCTCCAGGACTATTTGATTTAAGTGAGAAGGCCATACTTGCTTTATTTCCCTCAGTTTTTAAATCATTTTTGCTTAGAAGTACAAAGCGTGTGCAATTTCCCTCTATATCGTTAATTGGATAAGCGAGGATATTTAGCTCTTCACTAGATTCTTTGGATCCTATTGCAGCTCTGAATTGACTCCCTCTTACCATTCTTATCGCCTCTGCAGTTGAATTCGTTGGTAAATGAACTGCATTTGGGATATTTTCATTTAACCAGTTACTGCATTGAGCAAGGGCTTGAGGATGAGATAGTACTTCTGAGATAGTTGATAATTCTCCACTACTTAATAGTGAGTGTTGAATTGGAATTACTAATGCTCTGTGAATAAAAAGATTTTTGTGTCTCCAAAGTGCATCTAATGAAGAAGTAACACCTCCTTCCACTGAATTTTCTATTGGTACTACAGCTGCTTCACAAAGATTATCGGCCAGATGGTCGACCACTGATCTTAATCCCTGGCATGGTAGAAACGAGGGAGAGTCTAGGTTTTCCAGCTTCGCAAGGTCCTTAGCTGCCTTCTCTGCGTAGGTTCCTTTTGGACCTAGGTAGGCTACTTGTATGGACATTCGGTGAAAAAAATGGGGTAAATTTCGATAAGATCAATTCGAGCAATTTTTTTATAATGTCTCTTGCCTTTAATGCACGACAAAAAATTGATCTAGTTGTTAAAGAGAATGTGGAGCAACTACCCAATTATCTCCTACAACAGGAGAGAGTTGTAGGAGCAATGCTGGATTCAAAGAAATTAACTCCTCTAGGACCAGGAAGCTTTAGATACGAAGTCACAAGTTTCCAAGTCTTTCAGCTTCAAGTAAATCCAGTCGTATCAATAAGTGTCGTAAATACTCCTGGTAAAATCAAAATGTTTGTAACTGATAGCCAGCTAGACGGATTGGGAATAGTTGATGACTTTGAATTGTCCTTAAATGCAATTTTGGAGGTAACCCCACAAGGGATTGAGGGAGAAGCGCTTTTAGGTGTAACAGTTAGTCAACCTCCTCTTTTGAGATTAATTCCTGTCAAAATACTTGAATCTACAGGACAATCTATATTAAATGGAATATTATTAGGAATCAAAGCAAGGGTAGGAAAGCAGTTGATTAGTGATTTCCAGAATTGGTGTAACCATAACTAATTTATTAAATTTTGACTTGGATTTATTATGATTTTAGAAAGAAAACTTTTCCGATGAAGTTTTGATGGACCCTCGTTAATTAAATATCTACGATGTAACTTTGTACCATAACCTTTATTCTTTTCAAGTCCATAAGGATGGTGTTTTTTTGCTAAACGTTTAATTAATTCATCTCTAGATTGTTTTGCTAATATACTCGCAGCAGCAATTGAAGGGAAAGAACTTTCACCTCTAATTTTAGTAATTTGTTTTCCAGTCCATAATCGAATGGGTAATACTCCATCTACAATAATTAGATCTGGAGTGGTTGAAAATTTTTCTAATGCTCTTATCATTGCCTTTTCTGTGGCTGTTCTAATTCCGTATTTATCAATTTCTCTTGCAGATGCCTGTCCTATAGACCAGGCTATTGATTTTTCTTTAATTGACGGAACTAAAATATCTCTTTGTTTTGTTGTTAACTTTTTGCTATCTTTTAAACCTTCTTGTAATAGTTTTAATTCGTTCTCTTTATCAATAATTACTGCTCCGGCAAAAACAGGACCATATAAACAACCTTTACCTACTTCATCAACTCCTGCAATAAGAGTTGGATTGCATCCCATTATTTAAGATGCTGCTGATGATCTTCTTCTTTTTCTTCTTGGGTCTTCATTAACTTGCTCTACCGGATTAGATTCAGTGTTGTTATTCATTTCAGTATTTTCTTCTATATTCATTGATTCATTTATTGCAATTTCTTCAAGTTGTTTAGGTATATTATCTTTTTGAATTGGTGAAATCTTTTTAATTTCGTTTAAATTAATGTCTTGCTCAATATTACTAACACCCCCTCCAGGAAGAAGATTCTTATTATTTCTTTTTCGTTTTTTTGTTGAATTATTAACAATAGTAAGCCTTGCTTCATTAAGTACTTTATTTTTATCTTCTCCAGGTCTAATTATTTGAACTGTATAATTCTCAGAAATAGGAGGTTCATCTAAAATTAGAATTGGGTTTAAACCCATATAACTATAGATATACTCCTCGTCTTTATTCATATTTACTCCAATTATAATAGGTTCTTGTTTATTCTTCTGATTCTCAGAAGAGCTTTCTTCTGAAATTGTCTCTAAAGATTGTGTAGGAGGATTTTCACTTGATGAATTTGTTCCCTCATTATTTGAGCTACTTTCGGGATCTTTGATTTTGCCTATACGTTTCTTTTTGATATTAGTTTCTTGCAGTATTTGAGTTTCATTTTTTACACCTGAACTTGAATTTACAATACCAATTTCACTGGCGATTGGACGCTTTTGATCCTTAATAGGAATAAATGTTAAATGACCTTCCCCTGAACAATTTGGACATGGTTTTCCAAACAATTCATAAATATTTTGTCCTTGTCTTTTTCTCGTCAGTTCAACTAGTCCAAGTTCTGTAAGTTGGGCAATCTGTGGACGAGCAGAATCATCTTTTATAGCAGAGGTGAAATGTTCCAGTAACTGCAGTTGATCTCTTCTTGTATCCATATCAATGAAATCAATAATAATTACCCCACCAATATTTCGTAGCTTTAATTGTCTTGCTATTTCAATTGCGGCCTCACAATTTGTCCAAAGTACTGTTTCTCTAGAATTAGCAGAGCGAGTGAATGAACCGGAATTAACATCAATTACTGTTAATGCTTCTGTTGGTTCGATAATTATATAACCTCCAGAGGGTAGATCTACTCTTGGTTTTAAGGCATCATTAATTGCTGAATTGACTCTATAAGTTTCGAATAAATCCTTGGACTCATCATGGGCTTCTATTGTTAAATCTTTAAAATCCTGACCAAGAAAATCTTTAACACGATCAATAGCTAAAGAATCTTCAACTATGACATGAGTAACATTAGGGCCCATATGGTCTCTAAGTATTCTATGTATAAAGTCTTCATCTCTATTCAATAGAATTGGTGGTGTACAACTCTCAGAGGCTTGCTGAATTAAATCCCATTGTTTTAGAAGATTTTCAAGATCATCTATTAGAAGCTCTTCAGTAATATTCTCTGCTTCTGTTCTCATTAAAAGCCCAGTAGATGGTGGCTTTACAAGTACTCCCAGTGCTCTAAGTCGATTTCTTTCAGTCTCTGAATTTATTCTTCTGGAAATATTTACACCTTGTCCATGTGGTTGAAGAATTAGAAATCTTCCAGGAAGCGCTAAATTTCCCGTTAATCTTGGACCTTTTGTGCCCGTGGGCTCTTTCATTACTTGTACTAAAACCTTTTGACGAGGCTCTAATAATTCTGTTATTCCAGCAGTAGCTTTTTTTAATCTTAAAGGACCTAAATCACTGACGTGAATAAATCCGTTCTTTTCACTTTCTCCGATATTGACAAAGGCAGCATCTATTCCAGGGAGAACATTTTCAACAGTACCTAGAAACACATCTCCAATTTGGTAGCTCCCTTGCGCCACAATTAATTCATCAGTTTGCTCATCAGTGAGCAAAGCGGCAATTCGCAAATGCTCAGAGATGATAATTTTCTGGGGCATATATAAAAATGGTTAGCTTTTAAAGGCTTTTGATAAGGACTTGCTTGCAGAGATAATGCAAAGAGTCTGGTAAGGAATTGTTAACGCCAAAAAAGTCTTTGAAGAGTTTTTTGATTACTGATCGAAATGTGAATTAAATATAATCCGGTTTGACATGCCGGAATTGCTTGAGGAGATTAGGTCTCTCTTCTAGGAAATGACGTTAAGTAAGAACATTAGGGCCTTAGCCTCTGTTCTTTCGTCTACATTAGCACTACCAGAACATTTGATGATTGCTTTTTGCTTTCTGTATTTGTAATATTCATTCTGAATATTCTTTAACCAGACATTTATTTTATATTTCTTGATGTGGTATCAATAAAAGGTTGGACTGATCATCGATATGAAGATTATCTTGATTTGATGAGCAAAATTAAAATATCTATAGGTATTTAAAGCATTATTCTTAAATAATACTTTAAAAGAATTTCAAGTGGTTCAAGTTAATGCAAATTACCTGAAGTTAAAAGCAGGTTACCTTTTTCCTGAGATTGCCAGAAGGATTAAAAAATTTAACTCTGAACATCCTGATGTGAATTTGATACGTTTAGGCATAGGAGATGTGACTGAGCCTCTTCCCTCTGTTTGTCGTGAAGCGATGAAGTTAGCAATTGAGGAAATGGGAACCGCAGAAGGCTTTAGGGGTTATGGACCAGAACAGGGATATCTTTGGTTGCGGGAAAGTATTGCTAAAACTGACTATTCTTCTCGTCGATGTGAGATTTCTGCTGATGAAATATTTATCTCTGATGGTTCTAAATGTGATAGCAGTAATATATTAGATATTCTCGGGAAAGAAAATAATATTGCTGTAACAGATCCTGTTTACCCAGTTTATGTTGATACTAATGTCATGACGGGAAGAACTGGGGACGCATCCAATACAGGAGAATATCAAGGATTGAATTACATACCAATTAATTCAGCTAATGGATTTGAAGCTCAGATTCCTACTGAGAAATTTGATTTAATTTATCTTTGCTTCCCTAATAACCCCACTGGAGCTGTTGCTACAAAGAAGCATTTGGCTAAGTGGGTTGATTATGCTAAAAAAAATAATGCTTTGATTCTTTTTGATGCTGCTTATGAGGCTTTTATTCAAGATGAAACTATTCCTCACTCGATTTATGAAATAGAAGGAGCAAAAGATTGTGCTATTGAATTTCGTTCTTTTTCTAAAAATGCTGGTTTTACTGGTACAAGATGTGCCTTTACTGTCATCCCAAAGTCTTTGAAAGGTAAAGCAGGTATTGAAGAGATTGATTTATGGTCATTATGGAATCGGCGCCAAAGTACCAAATTTAATGGGGTGAGTTATATCGTTCAGCGAGGTGCAGAGGCTGTTTACTCTTCTCAAGGACAAAAACAGATTCAAACATTAGTAAATTTTTATATGGGTAATGCGGAAATAATTAAAAATAACCTTACAAAAGCAGGATTTGAAGTGTATGGAGCCACTAACGCTCCATACGCCTGGATAAAAACACCTGAAAATATTAGTTCATGGGATTTCTTTGACTTTTTGATTCAGAATGCAAATGTTGTGGGTACACCCGGAAGTGGTTTTGGGGCTGCAGGTGAAGGTTACTTTCGCTTATCAGCATTTAACAGTAGAGAAAATGTTGAAAAAGCGATGAATAGAATTGTGAAACTGTGATGGAATTATCTGTGTTAAATTCTTTATAAAAAGTGCTATTGTTCAAGGCTTTTTAATTATGGTTAATTCTTCTGATCGTAGTGATGGAGATACTGTTGTTATTGATCGTGAGGTGGTAAGAGTTCGTAAAACCTCTCCTAAATACAAGGTCTTACTTCACAATGACCCAGTGAATTCTATGGACTATGTAGTAAATACTCTTAGACAAGTAGTTCCTCAATTAAGTGAGCAAGATGCTCTTAATGTCATGTTAGAAACTCATAATAACGGGATTGGTTTGGTGATAGTTTGTGATTTAGAACCCGCTGAATTTTATTCCGAGTCATTAAAGGCAAAAGGTCTAACAAGCACAATTGAAATAGAAAGCTGAAAACTTTATTTACAATAGTTTGGTCTAAATGGTTGCATCAAAAAGTGCAATGGATCCCAACTTTTACCTTATTCCCAATTCTATACTTAATAGGATGGATTGCTAGTCATTTGTTTTATGTTTTTTATAAAGATATTAGTTCGAGTAATTTATCTTTAATAGGTACTATAATTACCTTCTTATTGTTTATAGCTTTACTACCAAGTTGGTCTAAGGCTCGATGGAAAACTAATCACCCTTGGAGACTTGTCGGTTTAAACTTTGAGAAAAGATATGAAGCTATTAAATTATTTTTCAAAGGATTTATATTAGCAATTTCCCTTTTGATAACTCTGCTACTTTTTCTTTTCTTTAGCGGTTGGGTAGATAATTTCAATTACTTAAATATTAACTCTTTGTTTAATGCATTTTTGCTGATTGTAGGTGTTGGTTTTGCAGAGGAGCTTGTTTTTAGAGGTTGGTTAATGCAAGAAATGATATTTTTATTTGGATTGAGAAAAGGAATTATTTTTCAAGCTGCAATTTTTAGTTTGGCACATATAAGGATTGATGTAGGTTTATTACCCTTGGTTCCTTTTTCTTTAGGCTTGTTTCTTTTTGGTTTGATTTTAGCTTTGCGACGCACTATTGATAAGGGCGAGTTATGGGGCTGCATAGGTTTGCATGGAGGCTTGGTTGGAGTCTGGTTCCTCTGTGATTCTGGATTAGTGATTTTTTCTAATGAAACACCTTATTATTTCTTGGGTGCAGCTAAAGAGCTTCAAAATCCAATAGGTGGAGTTATTGGTATAACAGCGTTGTGTATAATTTTAATTTCTCAAAGAAGGCTCTTTGCAAGAACTGGTCGATTTTTAGATTTAACAGTTAAGGCTTCATTGAGAGATGAAACTCCATAATCTCTTTCTAATAAATTCATAACTGTTCGACCAAAATCATTAGGGCTTTTATCAAATGCCTCTAAGCAGATTCTTCCAAACTCTTTACCCATTGGTTCTGGATTCCAAAGCAGTTTTCTTGCTGTCCATGGCATTAAGCTCATTGGATTGTAACCAGGCTTTAAAAGACCATTTTTCAATCCATATTCTTCTAATAATGTATGAGGTTGAAGTCCAATAAAAAATATTGCTGGTTCGACTACTTCGGTTCCAAAAATGGTTTCAAGTTCTCTGTGATAAGCAACAGTTTGTCTTATAGTTTCTGGGCGTTCATCTATCACATTGAATGAATAATTAACTGAAACATGATCTTTAAAACCTGCTTTTGCAAGAAGCTCACAGTTTTTTAGGACTGTTTTGAGGTTGTAACCCATTTTCATTTTCCTTACAAGTTCTTGGGATCCAGAAGTTATACCAATTTCGAAATAACTCATTCCCGTTTGAACCATTAATTCTGCAAGTTCTTCATCTAAGTTATCTGCCCTAATATAGGCTGCCCAATGTATATCGTTTAACCCTTCATCCAGAAGGGCTTGAAGAATCTCTTTTGCATTTTGAATATGTCCTCTTGATGGAATGAATTGAGCATCAGTAAACCAAAAGCCACGTACTCCTAGGTTGTACAACTGCTTTATTTCTTCAATCACCTCATTTACTGGATTTATTCTTACTTTCTTGCCTTCAATAACTGTGTAAATGCAATAGCAACAATTATGGGGACATCCTCGCTTTGTTTGAACACCAATATAAAAATCACCTCCTTCTAAATACCATTGAAACTCAGGCCATATTGATTGAATATATTTATAATTACAAGCTGTTTTAAATACATTATTTGGTTTCTCATGAATAATCTTTTCCCTTACTAATTCTCCAACAATAAAACATCTTTCATTGTCAATTGATTCTTTTTTTAGTAATTTCTCTATTAATAATTCACCTTCACCTAGAGATATGATAGTCCCTTTTGGAAGTGATTTCTTTAATTGATTATAAAAAACACTAACTGCGCCACCCCCAATAATTGCGGTTGCATTTTGATTGAATTTCTTTGCATATTTCAAACCCCTTTTTATTAATTTTTGATTCCTCCATATTTCTCCGTAATGGCTTTTCATAAGTTCTATTCCACCTAATGCTCCATGAAGTTTCTTTAAAGGGTTTCGAGCATAAAAAACTTCAAATGAGTTTTGTAAAGGATTTCCACCTCTGCCATCTACTGGAGCATAGATTTGGATATCTCTCCATGAGAAAACTAATAATGTTGGTTGAAAAGTATTGATGCACTTTATAAGTACTCTTTCTACATCTAAAATAGGTAAAGAAGCTAAATCTAAAATTAATTGTTTAATTTCTGGAAAACATTTATGAACGTGATCTGCTAAATAAATTGGGCCAATTGGGAAAATAGGATTACAAGGAAGCCGAACATATAACACCTTTTCCTCTGATTGATTGTTAAGGATATTGATCTCTTTATTCAATTTACTAGTCAAAACAGATTCCATTAGAGGAAGGGCAAATACTATTGATAATCAATTAGAACTAAACACTAACAATTTTTGGCCTCTTTGATTAAAAAAATGAGTAAGACTTAAAATCAAAAGATTCCAAAATTGTCTGAAATAGGCCTAAAACATAGTCAGAGAAATCATTCTTGATGTCTTTATTGATTAAAGATTATTTGCTTGATGATGGGATGGGAGCTTTTGGGCCGATCTTTTAACTGTAAAATACAAATTCATTAAAAAAATAATAAATCCATCAGACTGTATTGGTTAAGATTGCAGGCTTGGGTCATGAATCCTTTAATTACTTTATTTATATATGTGCTTGGTGGAGCCGCATTAGGGAGCCTGATGTTATTAAGTGGTATTCCTGCAGCTCCTCTTTTAGGGTCACTATTGGCGGCAGGCCTGCTAAGCGTTAGTGGTCAACTTGAGCCAGCGCAATGGCCTTTGGGTACAAAAACGATACTTGGTATTGGAGTGGGCACTGTTATCGGTACTGGGATAAATAGAGAAACTCTTAATGAATTAGAAACACTTTGGAAACCAGCACTTTTAATTACTTTTACTCTAATTCTGACAGGCATTTTAGTAGGTTTTTTAGTCGTTCATCTTTTTGGGATAGATCCTTTGATCGCTTTACTTGGGTCTGCTCCTGGTGGAACTTTAGGTATGAGTTTGGTTGGTGCAGAACTTGGAATTGGAGCATCGGTTGCGGCAATTCATGCATTTAGATTGATAACAGTCTTGTTGATTATTCCTGCAATAGTCAAATATTTAGCTCCTCTTCTCGGGCTAAGTATGAGCCAGTAATTTATATATTAATGCACTATATTTTATATTATTTTCCATGGGGAATTAATTGGAATATCTGGTCCTTTGTGTTTGTCTGCTGGCTCAGCTCTGCTTATTCTCCACTCAGGAACTCTGCATGGAACATAAGCTCGGCTCTTGATAAGTAGCCCTGGCTCGTTGTCCTTTTCATAAGTAAATCCACCTTTCCA
>QBWD01000026.1 GCA_003283685.1 Prochlorococcus sp. AG-315-D17 | reverse complement strand
AATTTCCTCATTTTTGCTTGGTATTGGTGTCTCCTTGCCTATTGGAGGAGCTGATATGCCAGTAGTCATTTCTTTATTAAACAGTTATTCAGGAGTCGCAGCAGCGGCAGCGGGATTTGTAGTGGGAAGTCAACTTTTAATAGTTGCAGGAGCGATGGTTGGAGCTGCTGGCTTAATACTTACTCAAGTTATGTGTGATGGTATGAATAGATCATTGGTTTCTGTACTTTTTGGCGGTGCTCTTGGTGCTAGCTCCTCCTCTGTAACTGCTGCTAGTGGCGAATATGAAAATATCACTAGTTGTAGCCCTGAAGAGTGCGCACTTACCCTTGAGGCTGCGGAAAGAGTTGTAATTGTCCCAGGTTATGGACTCGCTGTTGCTCAAGCTCAACACACTTTGAGAGAAGTAACCAGAGTATTAGAAAATGCTGAGATTGAAGTTTCTTATGCAATTCACCCTGTTGCAGGAAGAATGCCTGGTCATATGAATGTTCTTTTGGCGGAGGCCGATGTCCCTTATGAACAACTGAAAGAAATGGATGTTGTTAATCCCGAATTTCCAGCAACTGACGTTGTTTTAGTTCTTGGTGCAAATGATGTTGTCAATCCACAAGCAAAGAATGATAAGACCTCTCCTTTATATGGCATGCCTGTTTTAGATGTTCAAGAAGCTAGAACGGTCTTTGTTATTAAGAGAGGAATGAGTGCTGGTTATTCAGGAATTAAAAATGATCTTTTTGACATGCCAAATACCTCTATGGTTTTTGGAGATGCTAAAAAAGTCTTAGGAGATCTTTTATTGGAATTAAAGGAGCTTGGTGTTGGTAGTAAAGGATAACTTTGAGCTGATTGAGTTTTTTGATTATCGAATGAAGCCTTTTAAAGAAAGATTCCCTTGGATTGGGCCTGATCTTCAGACTCTTAGGGATACATTTATCTCTGATGAATTGCCAGATAGAAATTCTCTAGAAATCCTCATACCTGTCCCCCCACTTAAAAATAGAAAATCGGGCGGTGGCTATTTAGTGGCCTATTTGGATAAGCCACTTTTAAGCTCTAAAATTAAAGGCTTGGTTTTACTTCTTCATGGACTTGGAGGGTCTACTCGCAGAAGAGGTTTAACTCGAATGGCAAGTGCTTTGGTTGAGTCAAATTTTGCTGTTTTGAAGCTTAATCTGAGAGGCTCAGATCCGTGCCGGGAGTTGGTTGATGGGACCTATGCTGCAGAGTGCAATAATGATTTGATCCCTGTATTAAAAAAAGCTAGGGAAATCTCTTATTTATTAACTAATCAATATTCCTGCTTAAGCAATATTCCACTTTATGGGGCTGGTATTTCATTAGGAGGAACCATTCTTTTAAATGCATGTATGAGTGATCAATCTTTAACACGTTCTGATTTTCTTTTAGACGGTTTGGTCTGTATTAGTAGTCCTTTAGATTTGCTTGAGTGTAGTTTATCTATTGAGCGTCCACGAAATATTGTTTATCAAAGATGGTTGCTGAATCGTTTAGTAAAACAAACTTTGTCTGATCCTTTTGGTGTTGAAGAGGAAGAAAGAAAAGCTTTGATTACTGAGAAAAAATCTAAAGTGAGAATCAAGGATATTCGTTCTTTTGATAACTCTATAACTGCTCCAAGATGGGGGTACAAAGATGTCAACGAGTATTACTTAAAAGCATCTCCAATTTTCGCTTTAAGTGACAATGAAAAAATCATACCTCCAACATTATTTATTCAATCTATGGATGATCCTTGGGTCCCTTCATCTGCTGCAGAGACTTTAAAGAAGAAGATGCTTCTATGTAGTGATCAGAAGGCAAATAAGGTTATTCTTACAAAAAATGGAGGACATAATGGATTTCATGGGATTGATGGATGTTGGGGTGATTATGTTGTGACTAAATGGCTTTTAGGTCTTTAATTACTTTATTAATATCTTTTCTGAATAATTAGTAACGTTGTTTCTTGCCCAAGTATCTATCATGAGTATTTCATTTAGAGTGGGTTCTTTTTTGAATTCGTTTTTATGTTTCTCGCAAGTCACCTCAATTACTTTAGGTATCTCAATAAAACTTATTTTTTCTTGTAAAAATAATGCTACTGCTTGTTCATTAGCAGCATTAAGCACAGCTGGCATTGTTCCTCCTAACCGACCTGCATTATAAGCAAGTTCCATGCATGGATATTTATTTTTATCTGGTTCTTTAAAAGTTAGACTAGCTATCTCAGTAAGTTTTAATTTTGGCCAAGGAGTTTTTAATCGGCTAGGCCAACTTAAGCAATATAAAATAGGAAGTTTCATATCAGGCCACCCCATTTGAGCTAGAACCGATGAGTCATCCAATTCAATCATTGAATGAATGATGCTTTGTGGGTGAATAATGATTTCGATTTGATCGTACTCGAGGCCAAATAGGTAATGAGCTTCAATGACTTCTAGACCTTTATTCATAAGAGTTGCAGAATCTACAGTTATTTTTTTCCCCATGCTCCAATTTGGATGACTAGTTGCATCTTTAACTGTTGCGTTTACCAAATCCTCTGCTCTCCAATCTCTAAAAGCCCCACCAGAAGCTGTTAGTTGAATTGACTTAAAACCAGGTGTTGGAACGCCTGTTGAAAGCCTTGCATTCTCTGCATAAGGCGTTCCTTGCAGGCATTGAAAGATTGCTGAGTGTTCAGAGTCTGCAGGTAGGAGTCGACTGCCACTTGTTTTTAAAGCAGGAATAACTACAGGTCCTGCTGCAATAAGAGTTTCTTTGTTTGCAAGTGCTATGTCTTTCCCCGCCTTAATTGCTGAGAGTGTTGGTAACAGTCCAGCACAACCAACTATTCCTGTTACGACAATATCTGCACTCTTCCATGATGCAGCTGTATTTAATCCATCTAGTCCACCTAACAATTCAGGCAGCTTTATCGGCTTTTTTTCTTTATTTAGGCTATTTAATCTCGAAAGTAATTCTGGTACAAGAGATTCATTGGCCAGAGCAACAACTTCTGGTTCATGAGTTTGAATCTGTTTAATTAGTAAATCAAGATTCTGCCCTGCAGTTAATGCAACGATATTGAATTGATCTGGAAACTCCTCTGCGATTTGAAGAGTTTGAGTGCCAATAGATCCTGTTGAGCCTAAAACGCTTATGGCTTTCACATTGTGAAGGCAAGTTAGACCAGTCTCCCATTTAAAGGTATAACCCTGCTATATCTTTCCCGTTAAATACTGGATTCTTATAGAGATTTATTATGCAAGAAAGGGAACAATGGCGATCAGGACTGGGTTTTGCTCTTGCAGCGGCTGGTAGTGCGGTCGGGCTTGGGAACCTTTGGGGATTTGCTTATAGATCTTCTCAAGGAGGAGGACTTGCTTTTCTTGTACTTTATATATTTGTAGTTTTGGTGGTTTGTCTTCCCGTTTTGGTTGCGGAAATGGTCTTAGGACGAAGCACTGCGAGCAGTCCCTTTATCGCACCCGTTAAAGCTGCTGGTGAGAATTGGAAGCCTTTAGGATGGTTATTCGCAATAGCTTCATGTGGGATTCTTTCCTTTTATGCCGTCATAATGGGATGGACAATTGATACATTCTTCCATTCTGTTTTTATTGGCTTGCCTTCAGATATGAATGAGGCTGGAGAATTTTTCGAACAAATTAGTAGTGGTAATAGTGTTTTTGTAGGTCAAATAATAAGTTTGTTATTAACTGCTCTAGTAGTAATGGCAGGAGTGAGAGGTGGTATTGAAAAACTAACTAAATGGGCTATGCCATTTTTATTTATATTGCTTATAACTTTATCAATATGGGCTGCAAGTTTATCTGGAGCGTGGGAGGGGTATACTTCTTTCTTGCTTAAATGGGATCCGTCTCAATTGTTTGATAAAACAACAATTAGCAATGCTTTTAAACAGGCATTCTTTTCCTTAAGCTTAGGGATAGGAATTATGGTTGCGTATTCTTCATATTTAGATCGTAGAAATCATCTTCCTAAAGAAGCCTTGAGAGTAGCCTCTCTTGATACGGCTGTAGGCTTACTTGCTGGACTAATAACTTTCCCTGTGGTAATGAGTTTTGGCTTGAAAGATGTTGTTAGTGAATCAACTGTAGGAACTTTATTTATAGCTTTACCAACTGGATTTTCAAATCTTGGGGTTGTAGGAAGATTGATTGCTGCTGTTTTCTTTGGATTAGCTTTCATAGCAGCTATTACTTCTTCAGTTTCTTTGCTAGAAGTGCCAGTATCTTCTTTAATGGATCGTTTGAAATGGAGTAGAAAAAAAGCAGTTTGGACTTCAACATTAGTTGTTTTTTTAGTTGGTGTCCCCTCCGCTATTTCATTGGATTTCTTGGGAAATATGGATAGTATTTTTAATAATTTATTGATACTAGGTGGTCTTCTAATATCTGTTTTATTAGGTTGGATTATTCCAAATCGTTATGACGAGGATTTAGCAAACTCAAATTCTAATAAAAGAGTTAGACGATATTTGAAATTCATGCTTCGCTGGGTATCTCCACCTGTCATCGCAATAGGACTTTATGTAAGTGTTTCAGCTTTAATAGAATCCTGGGTTGCTTAGTCTGAGATGTATTTCCATTCGGTAATACCATTCGATTTATCAATTAATTCAATTCCAAGTTCTTTTAGTTGATTTCTTATTTTGTCAGCGAGTTCAAATTCTTTATCGGCTTTTGCTAATGATCTTTGATTTATTAGTTCTTCTATTTCTTCAGAATTGATGGATAGTTTACTTTTAGAAATTTCATTATTTAAATTGGCCTTCAAACCTAATACTCCTGCTAATTGAGTAAGTAATTCCCATTTTACATGAATTTCATTTAAATCATTATTATCAATTTCATCGATATTAGTTTCTTTTAATATATTTATGAATTTACGAATAGGTTTAGATAGCTCAAAAAGAATAGATAAGGCTCCTGAAGTGTTTAGATCATCGTCCATATACTTTTCAAATTCTACCAACAATTTTAAGGTACTTGAAGTGTTTATTTTTTTATTAGCTTTATTTAGTTCTGTTTGAGATTGCAGTTCATTATTTTGATAAATATAACCAAAGCATAAGCAATCGTTTAATCTTTTCCAGCCTTTAGAAGCTGCCTTTAGGGCCTCATTAGTAAAGTCTAGTGGTTTACGATAATTAGTCTGTAAAACAAAAAATCTTAAGGTCATTGGTGATACGCCATCATTTAATAATTCTCTGATAGTTGTGAAGTTACCTAATGATTTACTCATCTTTTCACCTCCAACATTAACCATCCCATTGTGTAACCAAAAGTTAGCTAAGTCTTTACCATTACAGGCTTCTGACTGGGCAATTTCATTTTCATGGTGGGGAAATATTAAGTCTGATCCGCCTAGGTGAATGTCAATACTTTCGCCTAACTCTTCTTTAACCATTGCTGAACATTCAATGTGCCATCCTGGTCGTCCTTCTCCCCATGGAGATGAGTAACTAACTTCGCCTGGCTTAGCCTTTTTCCAGAGAGCAAAATCTAGTGAATTGTTTTTATTTACATCTTTATTTGTGTTTAAACGCCCAGCAGCATTTTCTTGCTGCTCGGAAATATCTCTGCCACTAAGTTTTCCATAGTCTATATATTTGGTTACTGAAAAATAAACGTCTCCATTTGCTGAATAGGCCATTTGTTTATTTTCTAATTCTTTTATGAAAGTAATAATTTCTTTGAGAAATCTGGTAGCTCTTGGCATTCGAGTTGGTCTTAGTATTCCAAGTCTGTCCATATCCTTATGAAATTCTTCTATATTTCTTTGAGATAGTTCATCAGTAGAACAACCTTCTTTTTTCGCGCGATTAATAATCTTGTCATCAATATCAGTGAAATTCTGAACAAATATAACCTCATATCCTTTCCAAATTAAATATCTTCTTAATACATCCCAATTAAGATAACTTCGTGCATGTCCTAAATGGCAGAGATCATAAACTGTTACACCGCAGCAATAAATACTAACCTTCTTAGGATTGATTGCGGTGAAATCTTCTTTGTTTTTGGAGAGTGTGTTTGTGAATTTTAAGGACAATTTCTTAAGTGAAGATGAGGAAAATTATTGAATTAATTAGCGACTATTTTGCTTTCATCCAGTTTAGTCCAACTCCGGTTTCAACTATCAGAGGGACGCTAAGCTTTACAGCATTCTCCATTGTTTTAGTGACAAGAAATTTAGTTTCATCTAAATCTTTTGGATCAACTTCCAGCACAAGTTCATCATGCACTTGAAGAAGAATCTTCGCAGCTAATCCAGTTTCTTTCAATTTTGCGCTTAGCTTAACCATTGCCACTTTAATTATGTCAGCACTTGAACCTTGAATAGGGGCATTAGCAGCTGCTCTCAATTGCTGAGCCTCCATTCCTGCTCTTCTTGCTATCGTTAAATCAATGTCTTCTAATGGTGTTCCCAATAATCGCCCAAGACCATTTTTATTGAAATGGAAATAGCGACGTCGCCCAAGAATTGTCTCTACATAGCCCTGACCCAATGCAAGCTTTTCTTGATATTCCAAGAATTTAAAAATCTTGGGGTAACGTTCTTTAAATCGATTTAAAAAATATTTAGCTTCAATGACTGATACACCAGTTGATCTTGCAAACCTTTGAGCACCCATTCCATAAATAACTCCAAAGTTAATTGTTTTTCCTAATCTTCTTTCACTTTCATCAATAGAATCTTTCTCAAATAATATTTTTGCTGTTAAAGAGTGAACATCTTCATTATGTAAATAAGCATTTTTCAGTACCTCTTCTCCTGAAAGATGTGCAAGTATGCGAAGTTCAATTTGTGAATAATCTGCACTTAATAGTTTCCATCCTTTTTGTGGTAGAAATGCTTTTCTTATTCGCCTACTAAATTCAGTTCTAATTGGTATATTTTGAAGGTTTGGATTACTACTGCTTAGCCTTCCAGTAGATGTAACTGCTTGATTGAAATCTGTATGTACTCTGCCAGTTTCTTTTTCTACAAGTTTGGGTAAAGCATCAACATAGGTATTGAGTAATTTACTTAATGTTCGATGCTCAATAATACTTTTAACTATGGGATGTTCTGATTCAAGTTTTTCTAATACACTTACATCTGTACTCCACCCTGTTTTTGTTTTTCTTGACTTCTTTCTGTCTAGATTAAGCTTTTCAAAAAGCAATTCGCCTAGTTGCTTGGGGGACGAAAGATTAAATTGATTTCCAGAAACTTCAAAGACTTGCTCTTCAATTAACTTTAAGTTTTTCGTTAGTTCTTCAGATAAATCTTTTAAATAAGGGATGTCAATTGATATCCCGTTGGTTTCAATCTCTGCTAATACTTTCTCAAGTGGCTGCTCTACTTCTATTAATAATTTCAATAATTTTAGGCTTCTCTTCTTTAATCTATCAATATAAAGTATTGCTAGACGTCTAGTTAGATATACATCCATGCCACAATAAAGACTTGCAGTTTTTATCTCTACGTTAGAGAAGTCTTCCCCTTTTTTTACAATATCATTATAATTAGTTGGTCTAAATCCAAATTCTCTAAATGTAATTTCATCTAAACTATGTTTTCTAGTGGCATCGTAAATATAATCTGCAAGTAAAGTGTCTATAACTACCCCATTAAGTATGATCCCGTGTCTTAGTAATATGAGTCGATCATATTTCGTATTTTGTAAAGTCTTAGGGTGTTCCGAACTTGCGAACCAAAATTGAAGAGAACGAATAACTTCCTCAATCCCTAATTGATGATTGTTTTCTTTTATTTGTATTAAGTTATCATTTATAGTCGAATGACCTATTGGTATATAAATTATATCTTTTAATGAATTACCGAAGCAGAAACCGATACCAACAAGTTCTGCTTTAAATGGATTTAGGCTTGTTGTTTCAGTATCAATTGCTATTGGTTTATTTGGATCTTTATACTTCATTATCTTTCCTACTAATATTTCTAGGTCCTCAATTTTGTTGATTATTTTGGGCTCGATTTTAGGAAGATCTAATGAGTCATTAATATATTTAAGTTCTTCTCCTGAGATGGTTTTAGAAATTGTATTTATCTTTTCTATTGAAGATTTCTTTTCTTCTTTTGATAAACCTTCTTTAGAGAAGACTGCTTTAAATATTGATACTTGTTTTAAAAGACTATGTAGCTCAAGTTTCTCAAGTGTTTCAGAAAGCTTTACTTCATCAATTCCCTCAAGTTGAAACTTTATTTTCTTCTCTATAGGAATTTTTATTAGTATTTCAGCTAATCTTTTGGAAAGATAGGCATTATTCTTATCAGTTCTTAGTTTTATTTTTACTGCTCCTTTTATAGCTCCTCTTTTAGCCTTTTCCCCTAGTTTCTCAACTTCTTCTAGTGATTTATATACCCCATCAAGATCGTTGTTTTCACTTAGAAGATTTATAGCTGTTTTTGGTCCAACACCTTTAACACCTGGAATATTATCGGAGCTATCCCCAGTTAAGGCTTTAAGGTCAATTACTTTCTCTGGACTAACCCCCAATTTATCTTTAACTCCTTGCTCATCAATTAGTTTTGGATTCCCGCTTTTTGCATAAGGTCCTCCACCCATATATAAGACAGCTATATCTCTTCGATCATCTACTAATTGGAATAAGTCTCTATCTCCCGAGAGGATTCTTACACTCCATCCTTTATCAGCTGCTTCATTGGCAAGTGTTCCTAATACATCATCAGCTTCGTAACCTGGTGCAGTACAGATAGGGAGATTAAGACTTTCTTTGAGGACCTCTTGTAGTTGATCTAAATCTTGAAAAAAAATATCTGGCGCTACGTCTCGATTAGCTTTGTAGTTTGGATCTTCTTTGTGTCGAAATGTTGGTTCAGCTGTATCGAATGCAATGGTCACACCTTTTGGATTAATTGATTTGCAATTATCTAAAAGACTTTTTAAAAAACCATAGGTAACACTTGTCGGCAATCCATCTTTAGTAGTTAGTCCTCCTTCTCCTCCTTTGCTGAAAGCATAAAAACTCCTAAAAGCTAAAGAGTGGCCATCAACTAATAATAATATTTGTTTTTTTATCTCTTTCATAAGACTTTAGGTTGGTGCTTAATGATTAGTTCTTCCTTTCTTTTGCCCAAGGAGGAAGATTAATAAAAACTTTCTCTCCTGGATTTAATCCAGATATTATTGCAGTTTTGCTACCACTACTTGTGCCTAGTTCAACTTTTTTAAATTTAGGTTGATTGTTTTTGCCAATTACTAGAACCCCTGCTTTCCCTTGTTCAGTAACAATTGCCACAGTAGGAATAAGTGTGTTTAGTTTTGTAGGTCCTGTTTGGAAGTTAATATCAGAAGTCATTCCAATCCTTAAATCATCGGGTCTATTGTTTAATAATAGTTTGACCTCAAATGAAGTCACGTTGTTATTTTTGATCGCTCTTGGCGAAATTTTGTTAACGGTGGCTTGGAATCGTCTATCAGGAAAAGCATCAACTCGAATAGTTGCTTCTTGTCCTGTTTTTATTCGTCCAATGTCACTTTCTGGAACTTTCGCAACTATTTCAAGCCCTTGAGATAGCTCAACTATTGATGAGCTTGTTGCTCCTCCTTCTTGATTGGCTGATGCTGAGGTTGTTGGAGTAACAAAAGCTCCAGGAACTGCGTATCTGCTGGTTACGACTCCTTTGAATGGAGCTTTTATATCAATTTCATTTGCTTCAACTTCTATTTGATTCAGCTTCGCTTTACTTCTTAGAAACTTATTTCTATATTCTTCGTATTCTTCACGGCTGATAGCTCCTTCATTGAAAAGGAACTCTCTTCTTTTATGGCTAGCTTTTTGAGTTTCATAACTTGCTTTTAATTCATTAATTCTGTATCCCAAATCGCCAAAATCCATCTTTGCAATTAAATCCCCTTTATTAACTTTATCTCCTTCTTCTACTAAGATTTCCATAAGGATCCCTTGTCTTTTGGGGCTGACGTTCACTCTTTTGTTTGCTTTTAGTTCTCCGCTTGATGTTATTAGTCCTGGTAATGTTCCACTCTCAGCAGCAATTGTAAAATTAGTTATATCCCTTTGAGAATTTGCGTTTTGGGCAAATTTAAAGAATATTCCACCAACAGTTAAAACGGAAATTACCAGAAGGCCGATAATTTTTTTCTTTTTAAATTTTGTCTTAATCATTTTCGAGAATTAAGGTCACAACAGGGTTAATAGTTTGACTGGATTTTTGAAGATAGCTTTAAGCTTGCACTTCAGGAACACATATCAATATTTTCGCTGTTAAAGGGCACTATTGGGTTTATTTTGGTCAAATTAATCTGTTTGGGATCGTTAAAAGATCCATATAAATGCTAAAGGCCGGAATTGTTGGACTCCCAAATGTTGGTAAGTCAACTTTATTTAATGCTCTTGTAGCTAACGCTCAAGCACAAGCAGCAAATTTCCCTTTTTGTACTATCGAGCCCAATGTTGGTTGTGTTTCAGTACCTGATCAACGCTTAGATTTGCTTGCAGAACTTAGTGAAAGCAAGCAAATTATTCCAACTAGAATAGAATTTGTAGATATTGCTGGACTTGTTAAAGGGGCTAGTAAAGGTGAAGGGCTCGGGAATAAGTTTTTGGCTAATATTAGAGAAGTTGATGCAATAGTTCATGTTATTCGGTGTTTTAACGATGATGATGTAATTCATGTATCTGGATCAGTTGAACCAATAAGAGATATTGAGATAATAAATTTAGAATTAGCCTTGTCTGATTTAAGTCAAATAGAAAAGAGAAGAGCTAGATTAAAAAAACAGTTAAATACTAATAAGGAAGCAAAAATAGAAGATGATATTTTAGAAAAATTAAGTATGGCTTTGGAAAATGAAAACGCAGCTAGAAATGTCTTGTTAACAGAGGAGGAAAAGAAAATAATTAAACCATTAGGATTATTAACTCAAAAACCAATTATTTATGCAACTAATCTTGGAGAAGATGAACTTTCGAAGGGGAACAACTTTTCAGAAGAAGTAAATAATCTTGCAGAAAAGGAAGGTTCTGAATGTGTGAGAATTTCAGCACAGGTTGAAGCAGAGCTAATTGAATTAGGAGACGAAGAAAGGGATGATTATTTAAATGGATTAGGTGTAAAAGAAGGAGGTTTAATTAGTCTTATAAAAGCAACATATCGATTGCTGGGTTTAAGTACATATTTCACTACCGGAGAAAAAGAAACAAAAGCCTGGACTATTCTTGAGGGAATGACAGCTCCTCAAGCTGCTGGGGTGATACATTCAGATTTCGAAAAGGGTTTTATTCGTGCACAAACAATTTCATACGAAAAACTTCTGAAAGCAGGTTCTTTAACTGAAGCAAGAAACAAAGGTTGGCTAAGGAGTGAAGGGAAAGAATATGTCGTCAATGAGGGGGATGTTATGGAGTTTTTATTCAACGTATAGTATTCAAGTGATAATAAGGGTTCTCAAAGATTAGAATAACCTCTATTCTAACTTTGTTCTAACTTTTAGTAGATTCGAAAAGGCATAAATTGTTAGGTCGAAAGATGAGAAGCGGTTCATTTAATCAATAGTTTTAGTAATCAAAATTAATTGCTTGATGGGTTATGTGGTTTAAATCTTTTTAATCATTCAAAGAAAGGACTCTTTACTATATATGCTTCACTGTTTCCACTACTGCCACCATCTTCCGTGATCCCTGTAGTGCGAGAAGTAAAAGAAATGTACTTACCATCTTCACTCATTTGAGGATTACGCAAATGATCATTAAATGAATTTGCTTTATCATCTAATAATCTTTTTGTTTCGCCTGAGGAAATATCATAGATAAAAAGATCCATCCTCCCATTAGTGTCATTTTCAACAATATTCGATGCGGAAGAACCATATGTTAAATATTTCTGTTACCTGAAAAGTTAAATTCACCTCCTCCTGCAAAGGCATTGGCTACATCCCCGTTGGCGTTCATACTAATAACACTTAATTGATCAGTAGCAAGATCTTTCATCATTACCTGAGCTGTTCCGTTTGAACCATTGCTTGTAAAGATAACTTTTGAACCATCTGGAGAAATTCTTGATCCACTCCCATAGTTGCCAAAATCATCTAATCTATTCCCTCCACTATCTGATGAAACCAATGAAACAGTATTGGTATTAAAATCTTTAACATAAAGATTAGTACCGCTTACACCTGGTACTAGATCATCGCCTTTGTAGATAAAAGTTACTTTAGATCCATCATCACTAACTCCATTACCATAACCACCTGATTGGGTCCATCCCTCACCAGGGGAGCCATCAGGTTTTGTAACAACAACAGCAAGTTCGCCGCTGTCCATGTCTTTTCTATAAGCCAAAGTTCTAGACCAATCGTCAGATTGCCATTCAGCTTCCTCTAACCCTGTAAGCTGAACATCTGGAGTCTCAAACACAGTAAATCTTCCATCGGAGGAAAGTACTGCTTCATGAATGCCCCATTTATTCCGCTTTTTCTCTCCATTGCTAAGCGTATCGACTCTAATAACTTCGCCTGTCTCAAGATCTTTCCTATAAAGAGCTCCTCGATCATTCACATATCCAAATTCATCACAATCGTCTTCCTCACAAACTTGAGCTGATTCAGAACCTGGTATTCCATCAAAATCAACTGAACCATATTCATCAAGAGTTACCAATGCATATCTACCATTACAAGAGATATCCGTAACCGTTTGTGAGTCTCCTGTTGAGGGTACCCCTTCTTTTGTTGACGTTATCATAACTCTTTCACCAGTTTCCACGTCCTGGCGATATACCTGATCATCTTCTCTATCCCTTATTGTCAGAAATTTTCCATTGCAACTAAGTTGACTATTTCCACCACTAGGCCCAATGCTCACAATATCACCAATATCGAGGGCGGGATCAGGTTCTGGTATGGGTTCTGGTGTGGAATCAGAGCCAGCACTTATGCAAATTAAGCTCAAACAATCTGAAAAATTTGATCCTGTTTGCCCCTTAAAGCTATACGTTAATTCATTACTATTAGTAGCCAAAATAAAAGTGGGCAATTGATCGGTTTCATTAGGCATCGCACTGATTAGTCCAGTCCCTGATGCTCCGTTACAACTATTTGATCCATCAGATTGGATTTGATAAGAATTTAAATTACTTGAAGTGAAATTACCTAGCAAAATAGATTTATCTGCTTTATTAATTTCACACTCACTTTGAATTTGTTTCATAGCTGCTAAAGCAGCAGTTGCTTTTGTTCTTCTCTGAAAACAACTAAACGTTGGAACCGCAATTGCAGACAAGACTGCAAGAACAGAAACAACCACAACAAGTTCTATCAAAGAAAAACCTTCTTTTTTTTTAAGGAGTTTTTTGATTTACGCTGTTTGTATTTGACTCTTCACAAGGCTTAAAAACCTTATAACTTATCTATTTTATATAGAAAGCTAGAAAATTCTATCCATTTTAACTGAGTTAATACATTGCCTGAATTCTAACTTTATTCTTCTCTTCTAACTTAAGTCTAACCATGATTTTTGTTTGTAATCGATTGGTATGATTGGACGTAATGGAGTTTTTATTCAACGTATAGCAGTCCAGTCATACCAAGAGCTCTCACTATTCTCAATAGGCTTCTATTCTAACTTTGTTCTAACTTTTGGTTTGGATTTATAGGGATTTTTTGCTGATAAATAATTTATTTAATCATTGAGATTATTTGTGCTTCATGGAGCCTTCTTTCGTGAGCTCTTTTTGCGGCTAAACGACTATTCAAATAAGCAGAAGAAGTTTTAGTACATCTCGTAGCCATGTGCAATTCTGCTTGATGTAAATTTTTTCTTTTTGTTTTTTGTGTTACCAATCGAATATTTAACTCAGCAGGATTTGTATGACTAGGCTTCGAAACTAAAAGCAATTCTGCTTTATGAATTAGATCCTTTTTGTTATGACACTTTTTTATCAAAGCAAGGTGATTCATGACGTTTCCTCAGTAAAGGTAACCCCGTTCCCTGTTACCCAAACATGCATTCCGAAAGAGGAACGAACGTAAAGGAAGTGTAGCTGTTGATACCGTTTTCCGCGAGCACAGAGAGGTAGAATTTAACAAAAATGTAACGGTTGATACGTTTTATGCTTAGAAGCCTTGCCCTGCTTGGGTCAGGCTAAAGTTATTTCTAGAGGAATTATTCTTTCTTTCTTTTGCGTATGAATTTATAGATACTTCATTAATAACAAAATTTGTCCCTAAAAGTGAATAAGGTTTATCAACTCTTTTCAGAATTTAAATAGGCTTGATTTCTTTTAACTTTGTTCTATCTATTCTAACTTACGTCTAACCGCGATTTTTGCTCGTAATCAATTGGTATAACTGGACGTTATGGAGTTTTTATTCAACGTCTAGGAAACTAGTGACACCAAGGACTCTCACTGTTCTCGATAGGCTTGTATTCTAACTTTGCTCTAACTTTTTTCGTTTTTGTTTGACTGCTAAAATCTCTTTTAATTTGTTGGCTTAATCGGTCAATCTTTACACCAAAAGTATAAATAAACTTTTTCTATGGTAGAGGCAAGCTTGGAAGACTATTTACATAAAGGGATTTCAGCAAGACCTTGATAACTACCTTCAAGAGGGGTATCAAACATATCGTCTAAATAAATGTTTGGATTAGAATGATTTGGGTTATTAAAAATTCCTAATAACCTGTTATGAGTTGGAGCGTTATTGTTTAATTCAAGATTAGAGAGAGAATTATCAAAGGATTCTCCACTGGTCCACTCCCAATCACCATTAGAATTTCGTTTTGCACCTGTCCAGAAATGACTTATTGTTGATTCATCTGGAGCCCAGGAATGATTATCATCAGAATACTGATATTTTGCTTTAGAAAACTCTTCACCCATCCAACTGTTTTCACTTTCATCACTTACAGTTACTAAATTTCCTCCGAGTGCCAACGCATTTGCATTTGCATCACTCCAGTTAGGACCATCCACTAATACATAAGCTGAGCAACCTCGTTCTATATAAGTATCTTTCCTCACAAAAGAATTTGATTCTATATTTGCCTGGAATGCACTACCTCCTCTAGCAACAGAACAAATTAATTTCAATCCATTAGATAGTTCATTCCCAGTCTGACCTTTGAAGCTATAAGTTATTCCATTTCCATTTAAAGCCAATATAAAAGTAGGTAATGAATTTGTATCGTTAGGTATTGCACTAATCAATCCAGTTCCTGATGCTCCACCACAACTATTGGACCCATCGGATTGAATTTGATAAGAATTTAAATTGCTTGAAGTGAATGTACCTGCGTTACTTTTATCAGATTTATTAATTTCACATTCAGTTTGAATTTGTTTCATGGCTGCTAATGCAGCAGTCGCTTGTGCTTTTCTCTGGAAACAATTAAACGTGGGTATTGCAATCGCAGACAGGACTGCAAGCACTGACACAACAACTACAAGTTCAATCAAAGAGAAACCTTCTTCTTTTTCCCTA
>QBWD01000025.1 GCA_003283685.1 Prochlorococcus sp. AG-315-D17 | reverse complement strand
GCTATCAAGTTTTATCAGCACAGGACGGAGAACAAGCTCTTGAAGTGTTTCATAAAGAGGCACCTGATTTGGTGGTACTGGATGTAATGCTTCCTAAGATGGATGGCTTTGCTGTTTGTCGCAGAATTAGGGCAGAATCATGCGTCCCAATAATTTTCTTAACTGCCCTTGAGGCGATTTCTGAAAGAGTTGCCGGTCTCGATTTAGGTGCTGATGATTATTTGGCTAAGCCTTTTAGCCCTAAAGAGTTAGAGGCACGAATTGCAACTATTTTAAGAAGAGTTGGACCTGCTCCTACGGTTGCTGAGCCAAGAGAGATCCCTTCTGGTCAAGGAGTTATGAAACTTGGCGATCTTGTCGTAGATACAAACCGCAGACAAGTAAGCAGAGGAGGTGAACGTATTGGTCTTACTTATACAGAATTTAGTTTGTTGGAATTGTTATTTCGTGAGCCTGGTCGAGTTGTGCCGAGAGCAGAAATCTTGGAGCAACTTTGGGGATACCCTCCTAGACGAGCAGCGGACTTAAGAGTTGTTGATGTGTATGTGGCTCGTCTACGAGGAAAGCTTGAGCCTGACCCAAGGAATCCGGAGCTGATATTGACCGTTCGAGGCATTGGCTATGCTTCTCAAAGACTAGGAGAATTCCCCACAGCTATTGCTAGTTAGAAATCACTAGCTAAGCATCGATAGGGTTTTCATCTAATCTCTGAATGCTTGTTTTATGCTCAATTATCCTTGTCTGAATTAAGAGATACTCGCCTTGAGAAGGCAAAAGTACTGCAAAGCCTTGGACAAGGTCCATATGGGTTGAATTTTAAATCGACTGATTCTGCAGATCGCTTACAAGAAAAATATAAAGAGTTGCCCAATGGTTCAGAAAAAATAGAAGAAGTTTCATTAGCTGGGCGAGTCATGTCTCGCCGAGTAATGGGTAAATTAGCTTTTTTTACTATTGCTGATGAGACTGGAACCATTCAGCTTTTTTTAGAGAAAGCAACACTCAATCAGATTCAAAGTATTGAAGAACCACAAAATAATTTTAAAAATATAACTTCCCTTGTAGATTCTGGTGATTGGATAGGAGTGAAAGGGACTCTTAGGAGGACAGATAAAGGTGAGCTTTCTATAAAAGTTAATGAATGGAGCATGCTGTCAAAATCTCTCCAACCTCTGCCGGACAAGTGGCATGGTTTAGCAGATGTTGAAAAGCGCTATAGGCAGAGATATTTGGATCTAATTGTTAATCCTCAATCAAGAAAAACTTTTAGAACTAGAGCTTTATTAGTTAGTGCTATTCGGCGTTGGCTTGATGCAAAAGATTTTCTTGAGATTGAAACGCCTGTTTTGCAATCAGAAGCTGGTGGGGCGGATGCAAGACCTTTTGTTACTTATCACAACACCCTCGACTTGAATTTGTATCTTCGAATTGCAACAGAATTACATTTAAAAAGATTAGTAGTGGGTGGTTTTCAAAAGGTTTATGAACTTGGAAGAATTTTTAGAAATGAGGGTATTAGTACTCGCCATAATCCTGAATTTACTTCTGTAGAGATTTATCAAGCTTTTGCTGATTATTACGACATGATGGATTTAACAGAAAAATTGTTGTCTTCAGTTTGTGAAGAGATTTGTGGATCAACAAAAATAAGTTATCAAGAGAACGAGATAGACTTAACACCTCCTTGGAGAAGAGCAACAATGCATGAATTGGTCCTGGAAGCCACTGGAATTGATTTTCAGGCATTTGATGGAAATATTAGCGAAGCAGGGGCTGCCATGGCCCAGGCGGGGCTTGAAGTGCCATTCAAGGCTGATTGCGTGGGAAGGTTGCTCAGCGAAGCTTTTGAGCAGGCTGTTGAACCTAATTTGGTTCAGCCAACGTTTGTGATTGATTATCCAATTGAAATTTCACCATTAGCAAGAAAACATAGGTCTAAAGTTGGACTGGTTGAAAGATTTGAACTTTTCATATCGGGTCGAGAAACTGCAAATGCTTTTAGCGAATTAATTGATCCTGTAGATCAAAAGGAACGTTTACTTTTGCAGCAAGCTAGAAAGGAAGCTGGAGATCTTGAGGCCCATGGTGTGGATGAAGACTTTATAAATGCTTTAGAAGTAGGAATGCCTCCAACTGGAGGCCTTGGAATAGGGATTGATAGATTTGTAATGCTCTTAACTGACAGCCCCTCGATAAGAGATGTCATTGCCTTTCCTCTTCTTCGTCCAGACTTAAATTTAAAACAAAGTGAAAAATGACCCATCAAAGTGGATAATTAGGCGAGTAAGAGTTTTGTGCAGATGAGTGGAGAGAGAGTTGGTTTCCGTTTTAAACACGCAGATGCTGTTGTGAAACGAAATCCTCAGGGACGTTCAAGGCGAGGCTGGGTTATGGAACCAGTTGAGCAAACAACAAGCAGAGGTACAAAAATGCCTGCCTATCGAATTAGATGGAGAGATAGTGAGCGTCCCGAAATTGTTTTGCAACATATGTTGATTTCTGATCCAGACCCAACTCCTCCACCAGACAATGTAAGTCTTGAAAAAGATTCATAAAATAATCAAAATTACTTTTCTTAGATGAGGATTTGATAATGACTATTGAATTACCTAGTAAATTATAAAACTGAATCAATTTTGAAATGATAATAATTTTTTTAATAACGCTTTAAAGCATTTGATAATTCTCGTTTGGACTCATTAATTTTTTCTTGATACCTTTTGTCATGAAGCTTTCTTCCTTTTCCAACTCCAATTTTTAATTTAATCCAAGAACCTTTAAGATAAAGACTTAAGGGGATTAATGCTAAACCTTTCTTTTCTAAATTTATCTTTAATTTATCTATTTCTCTTCGATGTGCAAGGAGTTTTTTGATTCTAAGGGGATCATGATTGAAAAATTTACCAGCATGTTTATGAGGTGATATGTGTACATTATGAAGTTGTAATTGATTTCTTTTGATTAAACAAAATCCATCTTTTAAATTTACTTGTCCTGACCTGATTGACTTCACTTCAGTACCAAGAAGTTCTAATCCAGTCTCGAGTGTTTCGATAATTTCATACTCATACCTTGCTTGACGATTTTCAGCTAAATGCCGTTTTCCATCAATTGAAGAATTTTTGTTTGATTTTTTCTTACCTTTTTTGCTCATTTTTTTTATTGATCTCCATTTTTGTTCAGATCTCACTACTCTTCGGTCATGGCAATTGTGTCTTCAATTACTAATCGTTCTGAGTCTCCTAATGATAATGGAGAAGAGAGGTTGGTCGATTCTTCCTTATTAAAAGACGAAGTCAATGCATCACAACAAGATTCCTTAAGACCAAAGTGTTTTGATGACTTTTTAGGTCAATCAGAGTTGAAAAAGGTGCTTGGTATCTCTGTGAAAGCAGCTTTATTAAGAGGAGAGGCATTAGATCATTTACTCCTTTATGGACCGCCTGGACTTGGTAAAACAACTATGGCATTAGTTATGGCCGAGGAATTAGGAGTTAAAGCAAGGATTACTAGTGCGCCTGCCTTGGAACGCCCTCGAGATATAATTGGGTTGTTAATTAACTTGCAACCGCGTGAATTAATATTTGTTGATGAGATTCATAGACTTAATCGAATTTCAGAAGAACTTTTATATCCAGCCATGGAAGATAGAAGGTTGGATTTAACAGTAGGAAAAGGTACCTCTTCAAGAATGCGATCTATTGATATACCTCCATTTACTTTAGTTGGTGCTACTACTAAACCAGCCTCGTTAAGTTCACCAATGCGAGATAGGTTTGGGATTACACAGCGATTAGATTTTTATAATTTTTCAGATCTTCAAAATATAGTAAAAAGATCAGCTAATTTAATTCAATTATCAATTACTGAAGAAGCATCTCTCCAATTGGCAAAAAGGTGCAGAGGTACTCCAAGAATTGCTAATAGACTTTTACGAAGAGTTAGAGATTTTGCGGAAGTTTACTCTTCATCAGAAACAATTGACGCACAATTAGTCTCTAATGCACTGGCTTTGCATAGGGTTGATGACAGAGGATTAGACTCGACAGATAGAAGTTTTTTACATTTACTGATTAATGTTTATGGAGGCGGTCCAGTGGGAATAGAGACATTAGCGGCCGCTCTTGGTGAAGATCCCAGCACATTGGAATCTGTCGTTGAGCCTTTTCTAATGCAGGCAGGCTTTCTGCAAAGAACTCCAAGAGGAAGAGTTGTTACTGCGACAGGGAAACAACATTTTTTGTTAACTTCATCGAAGAAAGTAGATTCATGACTAATAGAAAAATTAAAAATATTTTATTTTTAATTCCTCTACTTTTAGTTTTATTTTCTAAACCCTTTCCTCTTCAAGCGAAAACTTCTTCTCAAATTCTTTTTGAGAAAGCGCTTCAAGAAAGTAGAGAAGGAGATTTTCTCGAAGCAAATAAAGATTGGAATTTATTTATCAATGAAAACCCTGAAGATTCTTCTGCTTTAAGTAATAGGGGTAATATTCTCCTTGCGCTTGGTGATCCTGAAGCAGCAATAAGAGATCAGACTAAGGCGATAGAAATTTCACCTGAAGACTTGGATCCTTATATAAATAGAGGTATTGCTCAAGAAGCTTTAAAACATTGGAAAGACGCTGCTGAAGATTACAACTGGGTTTTAAAGCAAAACCCTGATAACTCTTCAGCCTTGTATAACTTGGCAAATGTCATGGGCTCTATGGGCAATTGGTTTGAGGCCGAGCGCTTGTTTAATAAAGCCTCTTCTTCTCGGACTGGATTTGCTATGGCTAGATCTAGTGAGGCTCTATCGATCTATCAGTTAGGGAATTTGGATATTGCTGAAGAAAAAATCAGACTTTTAATTCGTAAATATCCATTATTTGCAGATGCACGTGCTGCATTAAGTGCGATTTTATGGCGTAAAGGTTTTATTGGAGAAGCAGAAAGTAATTGGGCAGCAGTAGCTGGTCTAGATATACGATATCGGGAAAAGGATTGGGTACTGAACGTTCGACGTTGGCCGCCAAATCCAACGAATGATTTGATTGCATTTCTTGCTTTGGAGGATAGATGAAAGATATTGAAAAAAATATTGATCTTTCATTAAAGAAGATATTGCCAGAGTTGTTAAATATTAGGCGGCATTTACATTCTCATCCTGAGTTAAGTGGTCAAGAGTATCAAACGGCTGCTTTAATGGCTGGTGAACTTAGAAAATCAGGTTGGCAAGTAAAAGAAGGAATTGGCAGAACTGGGCTAGTTGCTGAATTAGGTAATCAAAAGGGTCATATTGTTGGTCTAAGGGTAGATATGGATGCTTTACCAATAGAGGAGAGAACAGGTTTAAGTTACTCTTCTAAGACTCAAGGTTTGATGCATGCATGCGGACATGATCTTCATACATGCATAGGTTTAGGAGTTGCAAAAGTACTGGCAATGAATAACATCATATCCTCAGGAGTCAGAATTTTATTTCAACCTGCGGAAGAAATTGCACAAGGTGCAAATTGGATGAAAGCTGAGAAGGCTTTAGAAGGATTAAATAGTTTATTTGGAGTGCATGTTTATCCAGATTTATTAGTTGGTAAAATTGGTATAAAAAGCGGAATATTCACTGCGGCTGCTGGAGAATTAGAAGTTGATATCATTGGAAATGGAGGACATGGAGCAAGACCTCATGAAGCGATTGACTCTATATGGATCGCTGCAAAAGTTGTAAGTGGATTGCAGGAGGCAATAAGTAGGCGTCTTGATGCTCTTAATCCAGTGGTTATAAGTTTTGGAAAAGTCTCAGGTGGAAATGCTTTTAATGTTATTGCTGAAAGAGTGAAGCTTTTAGGAACTGTTCGATGCCTTGATAGTGCCTTATACGAAAAATTACCTGAGTGGATTGAACAAATTGTTAGCAATATAGCCTTAACTTATGGAGCCAAGGCAATAGTTAACTTTAGATCAATTGCACCGCCTGTTTACAATGATCCTGATTTAACTAATTTATTATTCAATTGTTCCAAAAATATTGTTGGAGAAGATAATATTGTTCATTTGCAAAAACCGTCATTAGGTGCAGAAGATTTTGCTTTTCTTGTTCAAGATGTTCCAGGAACAATGTTTCGATTAGGAGTTGCTGAAAAAAAAGGATGCGCTCCATTGCATAATGGACTGTTTAGTCTTGATGAGAAAAGTCTTGAAATAGGAATTAAGATTTTGTGTAAAACGATGATTATTTTGATTCAAAATTCTAAGAAAATTTAACTTATATTTTCTATGAAAAGATTTGGTAACCCATTAATCTCAATTTCAGCACCACTCCTGGTTGTCCTGGCAATTTTAGGATTTGTTCATAGAGAAGGTAGAGAAAAGTTTCAAGCCATTCCTGTTTTTGTTTTTGGCAGTGGATTGGTCTTAACAGGAACTATCAGAAGATTAAGACGTCGAAGAATGTTGCTTTTAGAAATAAAAAAGAGTATTAATCAAGAAAATTATTAATTTAAATAGTTCTTTTTTATATCTATAAAAACTTTAGGGTTGAGTTTCTAAATATCAGCTAGCTTGGAGTTATCACTAGGGGTGCCATATAGCTTGCTGTATGGCTGAGATCACACCCTCCGAACCTGAACTGGCTAAAACCAGCGTAAGGAAAGTGAATTTTTGTGATCTTTGCATATTGCTCCTCTCATCTATCCAATAGCTATTTATTTCATGCGTAATTCATGGCTGGCTTCCAGAAGAGGTAAACCAAATGTTTCACAAATGCACTTTGCTCGCAAAGGCGAAGTGACAGAAGAAATGGTTTATGTAGCAAAGCGTGAGAATCTTCCAGAATCACTAGTAATGGAGGAGGTTGCTCGAGGTCGGATGATTATTCCAGCCAATATCAACCACACTAATTTGGAGCCTATGGCAATTGGGATTGGCTCTAAATGCAAAGTAAATGCAAATATTGGTGCATCGCCTAATGCTAGTGATGTTAAAGAAGAATTAAAGAAGTTAGATCTGGCAGTGAAATATGGCGCAGATACTCTTATGGATCTGTCTACAGGAGGAGTCAATTTAGATGAGGTAAGAACTGCAATCATTAATGCATCTCCAATCCCTATTGGTACAGTTCCTGTATATCAAGCTTTAGAGAGTGTTCATGGATCAATATCAAGGCTAACAGAGGATGACTTTCTTCATATTATTGAAAAGCATTGTCAGCAAGGAGTCGATTATCAGACTATTCATGCTGGTTTATTGATTGAACATTTACCTAAGGTCAAAGGACGTATAACTGGAATTGTTAGCCGAGGAGGAGGAATACTCGCGCAATGGATGCTTCACCATTACAAACAAAATCCTTTATTTACTCGTTTTGATGATATTTGTGAAATATTCAAGCGTTACGATTGTGCTTTTTCTTTAGGAGATTCTCTTAGGCCAGGTTGTCTCCATGATGCATCAGATGCAGCTCAACTTGCCGAGTTGAAAACTCTTGGTGAATTGACTAGACGAGCATGGAAGCATGATGTCCAAGTCATGGTAGAAGGACCAGGTCATGTACCTATGGATCAAATTGAGTTCAACGTTAGGAAGCAAATGGAGGAGTGTTCTGAAGCTCCCTTTTACGTGTTAGGTCCTTTGGTGACTGATATTTCACCTGGCTATGACCATATATCCAGTGCAATTGGTGCAGCTATGGCAGGTTGGTATGGCACTGCGATGCTTTGTTATGTAACTCCTAAGGAGCATTTGGGGCTGCCAAACCCTGAAGATGTTAGGGAAGGCTTAATTGCTTATAAAATTGCTGCTCATGCTGCAGATATTGCAAGACATAGATCAGGTGCTCGTGATCGAGATGATGAGTTGAGTAAAGCTAGAAAGGAATTTGACTGGAATAAGCAGTTTGAATTGTCGTTAGATCCAGAAAGGGCAAAACAATATCACGATGAAACTTTGCCGGAAGAAATATTCAAAAAAGCAGAGTTTTGTTCAATGTGCGGTCCTAATCATTGTCCAATGAATACAAAAATTACAGATGAAGATTTGGATAAATTAGATAAAGAAATTAACTCTAAAGGGGCATCCGAATTATCAGCTGTAAAGCTCAATAAATAAGGCTGATTATCTTGCCAATCAACCATATAAATTGAATTTATATGGTTGATTTTTATTGTTTTTACTTACAAAGAAGCTTTCTAGATTTCTCTAAAACATTCTCAAAAGTAAATCCAAATTTCTCCATACATAATCCACCTGGAGCTGATGCTCCAAAGCTATTCATAGTTACACTGTCTCCATCTAGACCGATATATTTATGCCATCCAAAGCTTTCTGCTGCTTCAACTACTAGACGTTTTCTGACTTGAGAAGGTAGAACTTCTTCCTTATAGCTTTCACTTTGTTCTTCAAACAGTTCAACACATGGCATTGAAACTACTCTGACTTTTTTACCTTCTGCCGTTAATTTTTTCGATACCTGGACACACAAATCAAGTTCAGTTCCTGTTCCTATGAGAATTAACTCTGGAGTGCCATTGCAATTTTCGAGTATGTAACCACCCAAGGCAACTTTTTCAACAGATGAATTTTGTTGATTAGGCATGCCTTGTCTACTTAGGCATAAAGAACTTGGTCTCTTGCGATTTTTAATTGCAACTTTATAAGAACCACTGGTTTCATTACCATCGCCTGGTCGGAAAACCATCATATTTGGCATAGCTCTTAGAGATGGAATCGTTTCTATTGGCTGGTGAGTTGGTCCATCTTCACCTACACCTATTGAGTCATGAGTTAAAACGTAAATTACCCCAAGTTCACTCAGTGCCGATAGGCGCATGGAACCTCTCATATAATCTGCAAAAACTAAGAAGGTACCTCCATAAGGAATTAGTCCACTATCGTGGTAAGCAATGCCATTCAAAATAGCTGCCATAGCATGCTCTCTTACTCCAAAATGTAAATAACGTTTTTCTGGACTCGAATGCTGAAAAGATCCAGATTCACCTTTTATGTCCGTGTAGTTTGAATGTGTAAGATCAGCAGAACCACCTATTAGTTCTGGAATGTTGGGCCCTAGAGCTCCTAAACATATTTGAGAATGTTTTCTTGTTGCAACACCTTTATCGTTAGGAGTATAGGAGGGCAAAGCTTGATCCCAGTTTTGAGGTAGCTCACCTCTCAACATTCGTTCAAATTCATTAGCCTCATTGGGATGTTTTTCTTTGTAAGAAACTAGCGTTTGGTTCCATTCTTCTTCTAGTTGTGCTCCCTTTGGAATTGCCTGACGATATTCATCTATCGCATCTTGAGGTATTTCAAAAGGTTTATATGACCAACCTAGTTGCTTCCTAGTTAGTTCAGCTTCCTCTTCTCCAAGAGGGGCACCATGTATACCAGCAGTATCACTTTTATTTGGAGAACCAAATCCAATCGTTGTGGTTACTTTGATGATTGATGGCTTGTCGCTTACTGCTTTTGCATTTGCTATGGCTTTTGAAATGCCTTCTACATCTGTATTCCCCTCAGGAATTTCTTGTACATGCCATCCGTAAGCTTCATATCTTTTCAAAACATCCTCAGTAAAAGAAACATCAGTTCTGCCATCAATTGTTATGTGATTGTCGTCGTATAAAGCAATAAGTTTTCCAAGTTTTAGATGTCCAGCAAGTGAACAAGCCTCTGAAGAGATTCCTTCTTGATTGCATCCATCTCCCATAATCACATATGTGTAATGGTCTACAACTGTTGAACCAGGCTTATTGAATTTTGCAGCTAAATGGGCTTCAGCAATTGCTAGACCTACAGCGTTTGAGATTCCTGCTCCTAATGGTCCTGCAGTGACCTCTACTCCAGGGGTTTCAAAAGTTTCTGGGTGACCTGGTGTTTTAGAACCCCATTGACGAAATTCTTTTATATCTTCAATGCTGACTGAGTCGTATCCAGTTAAATGCAAAAGAGCATATAAAAGCATGCATCCATGCCCTGCTGAGAGAACAAATCTGTCTCGGTTAAACCATTTAGGGTTTTTGGGATTGTGTCGAAGGTGTTGATTCCATAAGGCATAACCCATTGGAGCACAACCCATTGGCAGCCCAGGGTGACCACTTTGGGATTTATTTATTGCATCGACGGCAAGCATTCTGATGCTATTTATGCAAAGTGTGTCTAGAGAAGTACTAAGGGCAACCATTTTATAAGTGGGGGGAATAGAAATTTAAGTAGGAAGAAAAGATTAGATGGATTAGATCATTTTTCGAAAAGCTAGGCAGACGTTGTGACCACCAAAACCGAATGAGTTAGATAGTACGACGTCTAATTTCTTTTCTCTTGCGTTGTTGGGCACATAATCAAGATCACAAACTGGGTCTGGGTTGGAATAATTGATTGTTGGCGGAATTATTTCATGTTTTATCGCAAGAACACAAGAAACGGCTTCTATTCCACCTGAACCTCCTAAAAGATGTCCTGTCATCGATTTGGTTGAGCTAACTGGGGTTTGAAATGCATGATTTCCAAGAGCACTTTTTATAGCTGAGGTTTCATTGCTGTCATTGGCTGAAGTACTAGTTCCATGAGCATTTATATAATTAACTTTTTCAGGATCAATTTTGCCATCTGCTAATGCTAATTTCATTGCTTCCGCGCCTCCCGTACCTCCTGGACAAGGAGAAGTGATGTGATGGGCATCACAGGTAGTTCCGTAACCAATAATTTCGGCGAGAATTGTGGCATTTCTTTTTAATGCATGCTCAAGTGTTTCTAAAATTAGTATTCCTGCTCCTTCCCCAATAACAAATCCATCTCTTTGAGCATCAAAAGGTCTACTTGCTGTAGACGGATCGTCATTTCTAAATGAAAGTGCCTTAGCGCTAGCGAAACCAGCAACTCCTAATGGGGTAATACTCGCTTCTGCACCTCCGCAAACCATTGCATCAGCTTTCCCAAATTGTAGAAGTCTAAAAGCATCTCCAATTGCATTAGAGCCTGCAGCGCATGCAGTAGATACTGCCGAACTAGGCCCTTTTGCTCCTAGCGCTATTGCTGCAAGGCCAGTAGCCATGTTTGGAATCATCATGGGAACTGTAAAAGGGCTTACTCGACTGGGCCCTTTATTGTTTAAGACATGGGCCTGAGTTTCCATCGTAAGAAGACCTCCCACGCCAGATCCAATAATGACACCAATACGAGAAGAATTAGAATCAGTAATTCTGAGACCAGAATGTTGTAGTGCCTCTTTTGAGGCAATGACTCCAAATTTTGAGAAACGATCCCATCTTTTGGATTCTTTTGGTTCTAATTTTCCTGTTGGGTCAAAATTTTTCACCTCTGCTGCAAATCGACAGGCATGAGATGAGGGGTCAAATAGTGTGATGGGTTTTACCCCATTACTGCCAGAGACAAGCCCTTTGAAATAACTTTCGACGTTGTTGCCAATTGGAGTTATGGCACCAAGGCCTGTAACAACAACTCGATGGAGGTTCTCCATCATTTAATCCTCAAGCCTGTTTTTCTTCAATGTATTTGACAGCATCACCAACGGTGGTAATGCCCTCAGCTGCTTCATCGGGAATCTCTATGTCAAAAGCTTCTTCTAGAGCCATGACTAGTTCGACAGTGTCGAGAGAATCAGCGCCAAGATCGTTTTGGAAATCTGATGCTGGTTTTACTTCACCGGCTTCAACGCTAAGTTGTTCCGCCACGATAGAGCGAACTTTTTCTAGGATTGCTTCCTGGGACATAACCTTTAGAACCTGACTTCCAATCCTACGGGCTAAAGTGTCGAGTTAACAAAAATGACGGAAATGATTTAAAAAAAACTATGAAGGATTTGCCAGAGTATATTTTTATACATCCAGGAAATGTGGGTTGGTACTTTGTCACACGCTGTCAAAATCTACGATACTTGCATTGGTTGCACCCAATGCGTAAGAGCTTGTCCTTTGGATGTTCTTGAAATGGTTCCTTGGGATGGGTGTAAAGCAAACCAAATAGCTTCTTCTCCTAGAACAGAAGATTGTGTGGGATGTAAGAGATGCGAAACTGCATGCCCTACAGATTTTCTTAGTATCAGGGTTTATTTAGGTGATGAAACTACAAGGAGTATGGGGTTAGCTTATTAGTTAACTTAATACTTTTTCTACTGTAGACTAATTTTTATATAAGCAAGTCATCTTATAGAGGATATTTATTCTATTTATGTGTGGAATAGTTGCTGTAATTGGCTCTAGAGAGGCATCCCCAGTCCTTTTAAATGGTCTTAGACATTTAGAATATAGAGGCTATGATTCTGCAGGTTTGGCAACCATTGCAAATTCAGAGAAAGATCAAATTGGAGTACTTACAACTAGAAAATCAAAAGGGAAACTTATTAATCTTTCGAATTTAGTACAAGAAAAAGGTGCAAGAGGTCATTTAGGAATAGGCCATACCAGATGGGCTACCCATGGAAAGCCAGAAGAGAGAAATGCTCATCCTCATATGGATTCTTCTGCTCAAATAGCGGTGGTTCAAAATGGGATTATTGAGAATCACACAGAATTACGTAAAAGATTGCAAGAGAAAGGAATTAAATTAATTTCTGATACTGATACGGAAGTTATTCCTCATTTAATAGGAATTGAAATCGAAAATTGTTTGGCTAAAGGTTACTCAAACGATGGATCAACATTACTAATTGCTGTTCAGAAGGTTTTATCTTTATTAAAAGGTACATATGCCATCGCAGTTATTTGGGCTCAAGCTCCTGATGCTTTAGTAGTTGCGAGAAGAAATGCACCATTGGTGATTGGATTTGGAGAGGGAGAATTTTTCTGTGCTAGTGATACTCCCGCCTTAATTGGATCTACTCGTACTTTTTTGCCTTTGAAAGATAATGAGGTGGCATTGTTAACCCCGCTTGGAATAGAACTTTATGATGGGAAAGGTATAAGACAGCAAAGGTCACCATCCCTTTTAAAGGGGGTTGAGCACTTCGCTGATAAGAGAAATTTTCGGCATTTCATGCTGAAGGAAATTCATGAGCAACCAGACATAGCAGCATTATGGATGGAAAAACATTTGCCTCCTGATTTACCTTTTGGAACTTCAGTTTCTTTACCCATTGATCAATCTTTTCTGAAGTCAATTCAGCAAATTCAAATTCTTGCTTGTGGTACGAGTCGTCATGCTGCAATGGTTGGTGCTTATTTATTGGAACAATTTGCAGGGGTGCCCACGAAGGTTTATTTCGCAAGTGAATTTCGCTATTCTCCTCCCCCTCTTTCCCCACATACATTGACTATTGGAGTGAGTCAATCAGGAGAAACTGCAGATACTTTAGCAGCATTAAATATGGAGAAAGAAAGAAGAAAAGCCATTAATAATCCAGCTTTTTTTTATCATCAATTAGGAATAACTAATAGGCCTGATAGTTCTTTATCTCGTGAAGTGAGCAATATCATGGATATTGGAGCTGGACTTGAGATTGGTGTTGCTGCTACGAAAACTTTTCTTGGACAAATGTTGTCTTTTTATGGATTAACCTTATTATTTGCCTCTCACACAAAAAAAAGAACATTTGAAGAGATTTCAATTCTTGTCAATGATTTGAGATTAGTACCTAATCAATTAAGAGCGCTAATTAAGAAACATGATCGTTTGTCTGAGGGCATATCACATAAATTTAATCAAACTCAGGATGTAATTTTTTTGGGTCGTGGAATTAATTACCCTATAGCATTGGAAGGAGCATTGAAACTTAAAGAAATAAGCTATATACATGCACAAGGCTATCCTGCTGGAGAATTAAAACATGGACCGATAGCTCTTTTGGATCAAAATGTTCCCGTAATCTCGATTGCCGTCCCAGGAGTAGTTTTTGAGAAAGTTCTTAGTAACTCACAAGAGGCAAAAGCAAGAGATGCTCGATTAATAGGAATTGCACCTGACGGAACAGGGTCTGAAATATTTGATGAATTATTTCCTATACCGAATGTAAGTGAATGGGTTAGTCCTTTGTTTACTGTTATTCCATTACAGCTTTTTAGTTATCACATTGCTGCACATAGAGGACTTGATGTAGATCAGCCTAGAAATTTAGCAAAAAGTGTAACAGTTGAGTAATTATTTTTTATCATTAACCTTTTTAATTCTTCCGTAGGAATCATCAAAGCGAATTATGTCATCTTCATTTAAATAAGCTCCACTTTGGACTTCAATTAGTTCAAGTTTCATTAAGCCTGGGTTACTCAATCTATGTTTACAACCTAGAGGGATAAATGTACTCTCATTCTCACTTAGTATTTGTTTCTCTCCATTTTTTTCTATTAGTGCAGTGCCTTTGACAATAATCCAATGTTCGGCTCGATGATGATGCATTTGTAGAGAAAGTGAAGCATTAGGTTTCACTTCTATTAATTTAACTTGCCATCTATTACCTGAAACTATAGTTGTGTAATGTCCCCAAGGTCTATATATTTTTCTATGCGTTTTTCCTTCTGGAATGCCTTCTTTATCTAGAAGTTTAACTATACTTCCAACATGTTGTGAATGTTCTTTACCAGCTATTAAAATAGCATCATTAGTCTCTACAGCAATTAGGTTTTCTATCCCTAGTCCAACTAATAACCGATGCTCACTTTTTAGATAGCAGTTTTTGCTGTTTTGAATTATTACTCTTCCATTAATACAATTTCCGTCATTATTTTTTCTACTTGTATCCCAAAGTGACTTCCAACTTCCTACATCACTCCAACCTGCATTAAGTGGTAAAACAGTACCTAATTTTGTTTTTTCCATTACTGCAATATCAATAGAGATTTTTGGACAACTTTTGAATGATTCCATCTCTAATCTTAGGAAATCTAGATCGGCTACATCTTCTTCAAGTGCAGTTTTGCAGTAGTTGACTATTTCTGGGGAAAATCTTTCTAACTCATTTAATATTGCACTTGCTTTGAATAGAAACATTCCACTATTCCATGTAAAGCGAGAATCTTTGATTAATTCTTCAGCTTTATTTTTATTGGGTTTTTCAATAAATCTTTCGATTGGTAATCCAATACCTGTTTCTTGACTCAGAGGTTCAGTGGCTTCGATATACCCGTAACCTGTTTCGGGGCTTGAAGGCACTATTCCAAAAGTTACAAGACGTCCTTGCTTTGCATAAGTCTTTGCAAATTCAATCACTCTTTGAAATTCAGTTATGTTTTGAATCTCATGATCAGCCGCTAAAACTAAAAGTAAGGGATCATGTCCTTTAGAAATAGCTTGTAGAGCGGCAACTGCTATCGCCGGAGCTGTGTTTCGGCCAATTGGCTCAAGAATAATTGCTTGTGGAGTTGTATTAATTTCTCTCATTTGTTCAGCAACTATGAACCTATGGTCTTCATTGCAAAGCAATATTGGGTTTTCAAGTCCCTTTAAACCTAAAAGCCTTTCATTTGTTTGCTGTAAAAGAGTTTTTTTATTTTCAGTATTTAGAGCTAAATATTGCTTGGGATAACTTTCTCTTGAAAGAGGCCAAAGTCTTGTGCCAGATCCACCGCATAGAATCACTGGAACTAGAGAATTGACAGTCACTGTCTAAAGGGGGTTGTTTGGAAATGAGATTTTATGGTTGTTTTTCAAAACCTTTAAAGATCTAATAGACCTGGTGGGGGATTGATTAAAAGCCATTTTTCTTGGACTTTTATTTCTGGGACAATTTCTTTTACAAAAGGTACTAAGACTTTTTTACCTTCAACTAACTCTATCTCTAGAAGGTCGTTGCCTCCTTTTATTAAGTTAGTTACATGACCAATTAATATCTTTTTCGGCATAAGCCTTGCTTCTAATCCAATAAGATCTAAGCAGTGGAATTCTCCATCTTTTAGGAAAGGTCTGCTATTAACTGGAACAAGAAGCTTCCATCCAAGTATTTTTTGGGCAGCATCGCGAGTAGATATTCCTTCAA
>QBWD01000024.1 GCA_003283685.1 Prochlorococcus sp. AG-315-D17 | reverse complement strand
AAAATAAAGAATGAGCATAGACCAGAGCTAAAACCTAATGCTAATATCTTAAGATTCTGAATAATGATTTTGCTTAGATCTATATTTTCTAATTTAATATTTAATTTCAATAATAAAAATATACAGGCTGTAAAATTAACAAATGTAGTAGAAAAAACTAGTCCTATCACACCTAAATTTAAGGGTGAAATTAAACCCCATGGAGTTGGGCCACCTATTAAAATCCAGTCAAGAAATAAATTTAAAAATATTGCAATTGTTGATATTTTAAAGGGCGTTCTTGCATCTTCAATTCCATAAAATACTCTGACTAGTAAATCTCTAGCTAGGTAAAAGGGCATACCAATTGCATAGGCAACTAATAATTGACTTACAAGACTAATTGCATTTTGGTTGAATGAACCTCTTCCATATACTATAACCACTATTGGAGTGGCAAGTGAGATGAAGATCGAACCTAGAAATATCATAGAAGCAGATGAAATATTTAATCCTTGATGAATCTTTTCTATTAGTTTAGAATGATATTTTTGCGCCCTTAGACTTACAAAGACTGGTAATAATGGGATTAATATTGCATTGGATATGATTCCAAGAGGTGCTTGGATTATAAAGCTTGCGTAGCTTAATGCAGCTGCAGCTCCTATAATTTTAGAGGCAAAAAATAGATCAGTTACAACATTAATTTGCATCATTCCTGTAGATAGTGTAGCAGGAGCAATCATTCTCCAAGCTCTTTTTATTTCTGAATATTTAGTTTTTAATGTCAACTTTATTTCGAAGATTCCTTTTTTTATTAGAAAAGGTATTTGAATTATGTACTGGGATAATGCCCCTATAAATGTAGCTTTTGCAAGAATTATACCTCCTCTTAGATCTTCTTGATATGGATTAATTGTACTATCTTTGTTGATCCAAAAATTTGATACCGCAACTATAATTATTAAGCTAGATATTAATGGGGAGATTGCAGGAATAAGAAATTCTTCCTTAGCATTAAGAGTCCCAAACCCTAGTCCTAATAATCCTGAAATGAATATTATAGGAGACATTATTTTCAATTGTTCAGAAGCTATAGCGCTTATTTCTGGTGTTAAGCCAGGCCCTACAATTTTTATAATTAAATCTGATGAAAAGAAAATAAATATACTTAAAAGTAATAATATGAAAGTTAAGGATGTATTTATTGAGCTAAAGATTAATTTGCTATCAGATTTATTTTTATCTGATAGAAGTGTAACCATTGAATTGTGCAATGGTCCGTTTATTCCTCCTAGAAGAACTAAGAAAAATCCAGGAAATATGTATGCATAATTGTAGGCATCATAAGAAGAGCTGATTCCAAAGGCACCTGCAATTACCAATTGCCTTGCCATGCCTCCAAATTTGCTTGCTAATGTTCCAAGAGTCACAATAAAAGCAATTTTTGATATTGATTTCGTCATGTTAGTTATGAAAAAAAATAACTCTCATTGATCTATTTATGATGTATTTATAACCTTTCTTTGAATGTTGATACTGTGGTTGAAATAGGAAAGCCTCTTATTGAGTTTCCACCTCTTGTTGAGGGGGTACTAATAAAAAGATACAAGAGATTTTTGGCAGAAATAAAATTGGATGATGGGCAAATTATTACAGCCCATTGTGCCAATACTGGACCAATGAAGGGGGTTCTGTTTCCTGGAGGCAGGGTCAGAGTTAAGTATGCTCCTTCTCCTAATAGAAAATTAGATTGGTCTTGGGAGCAGGCAGCGGTGCCAAGTGAGGGGAAAGACAATAGTTGCTGGGTTGGAATTAATACTGCTTTACCAAATAAATTAATCAGGTCCTTGATAGAAGAAGATTGTCTTGAAAATCAATTAGGTCCAATTTCAAGTATTCATCCAGAAGTGGTTTATGGGGTTGAAGGGAAAAGTCGAATCGATTTAATGCTCAAGCCTAAAGAAATTAATAAAGATAGTCGAAATATATATATAGAAGTCAAAAACACAACCTGGTGTGATGGATCATTGGCGCTATTCCCAGACACAGTAACTAAAAGAGGTCAGAAACACTTGAGAGAACTGATGGCTATAAGTCCAAAGTTTAAAGCGATATTGATCCCTTGCATAAGTAGAAGAGACCTTAAACTTTTTGCACCTGCTGATTCTGCAGATCCTTTGTATGGGAATTTGTTTAGAGAGGCGCTTTCGAAAGAGTTAGAGGTGATCCCCTGTGCTTTTGGCTTTTTTGCTGATCACATTACATGGGAAGGGATTAGACCTTTTAGGAATTCGCAGGAATAAAAGCTATTTAGTCTGCATTAGGAATCTTGCATTGAATGAAAAACTCATAATTTAATTGGTCTGAATAATTATGAGTTTTCTTTCATATCATCTTTATTTGTTGTAAAGAACAAATTGAACAGACTAACTTTGAATTCCGTATCAACACATACATCTAATCAACTTTGCTTGCATGAGTATTTAAGAGTGTATAAATCTTGGATTAAAAATCCATTTATTTTCTCGCAGTAATTCTTAATTTATGACGACTGCATTGCAATCGCCTCCAAGACGAAGGACTTCTCGTCTTCAAGACGCAAGTCTTTTAAATGGACCAATGCTTCTTCTTCGGAGCATTCGTGGTTTTAGAAGAAGCCAGTCCTTAATTTGGCTGGCTACTGTTCCTTTAGCTCTTCTTGGTTTAGGTGTTTTCACTTTTTCCGCTCGCGCTGAAGTAGCTCTGTCAGATTTAACTGGTCCTCAAGCTGCTTCATTCTTAGCCGATAACCTCTGGTTATTTGTTGCAACTATCCTTGTCATCTTTATGAATGCAGGATTTGCAATGGTTGAAGCTGGTATGTGCCGTCAGAAAAATGCGGTAAACATTCTTGCGAAAAATTTATTTGTTTTCAGTCTCGCTGTAACAGCTTATTGGGTTGTTGGTTACTCCCTAATGTATGGCGGTTCAGTGGTGGATGGCTGGCTTTATTTTCAAGGCCTTTTTGTAGATCCTGACCCATCTGGGGCCTTGGAATGTGCCGCTGCTGGTGATACAGGTTGTCTTGTTCCTGCTGTCGATTTTCTTTTCCAAGCTGCTTTTGCAGGTACTGCTGCAACTATTGTTTCCGGATTGGTTGCGGAAAGAGTCAAATTTGGAGAATTTGTAGTTTTTTCTCTTGTCTTAACTGCATTTATCTACCCAATTGCAGGAAGTTGGCAGTGGAATGGTGGTTGGCTATCTGAGCTAGGTTTTATTGATTTTGCAGGTTCATCCATTGTTCACTCAGTAGGAGGATGGGCAGGTTTAGTTGGCGCGATGCTTCTAGGACCTAGAATTGGAAAATTTGCAAACGGAAAAGCACAAGCTATGCCTGGTCACAATATGGCTATAGCTACTTTGGGGGCCCTTATCCTATGGATAGGTTGGTATGGATTTAACCCAGGCTCAGAATTGGCGATGGATCAATACGTTGCATATGTTGCAGTTACAACAACTTTGGCTGCTGCAGGTGGTGCAATTGCTGCGACGGTTTTATCTACTATTACCTCTGGAAAGCCTGATTTGACAATGATCATTAATGGCATACTTGCTGGGTTAGTCAGTATTACTGCAGGCTGTGGAAATATGACCTTTGCAGGATCTTGGTTAGCTGGTGCTGTAGGAGGAATTATTGTAGTGTTCTCTGTTGCTGCTCTAGATGCAGCAGGTATAGATGACCCAGTTGGTGCTTTCTCTGTGCACGGTGTTTGTGGAGTTTGGGGGACTGTCGTTATAGGCCTTTGGGGCGTTAATGGTATGGACCCTGGAGCTGCAGGTATTGGACTTCTTAATGGAGGAGGATTAAACCAATTCTTTATACAAGCCCTTGGAGCAGCTGCCTATGGTATCTGGACTGTAGGTACATGCTGGATAGCTTGGTCAGTCATCGGAGGATTTTTCGGAGGCATCCGAGTTAGTGAAGAGGAAGAAATTCAAGGTCTTGATATAGGTGAGCATGGAATGGAAGCTTATCCTGATTTTGCTTCTAGCTAGTTAGATAGTTAATTATCCTGAACTTTTTAATACAAAGGCCCAGTAATACTCTGGGCTTTTGTATTATGTTTTATAATTAATTTGTAAAGCTTCCAAATTTGTTTTGTAATAAGTGATTTATATGGATACTCAAGCTTTCAAGCAAACACTTCATAAATCAGATCGTTATAACCGAAGAGGATTTGGCTCTGCAAACAAACGTGCTCAAGCACTTGCAGAGGCTTATCAGAGTGGATTGATTGGATCTATTAGAGATAATGGAAATAAATTAAATTACGGTCGACTGAAAGTTAAAATTGCAGAGGCTTTTGGCTTTTGTTGGGGAGTGGAAAGAGCCGTAGCTATGGCTTATGAGACTAGAAAGCACTATCCGAATGAGAGGATATGGATTACTAATGAAATCATTCATAACCCCTCTGTAAATGATCATCTTCGAAAAATGGATGTTCTTTTTATTGCTGAGGAAAAGGGTGTAAAAGATTTTTCAGGAGTAAAAGATGGGGATGTCGTAATTCTTCCTGCATTTGGGGCAACAGTCCAAGATATGAAACTGTTACACGATAGAGGCTGTCATATTATTGATACCACTTGTCCATGGGTCTCAAAAGTTTGGCATACCGTTGAGAAACATAAGAAACATACATTTACTTCAATTATTCATGGAAAATACAAACATGAAGAAACATTGGCCACAAGTTCTTTTGCAGGAACTTATCTAGTGGTTTTTGACCTGAAAGAAGCTAATTATGTTGCAAATTATATTCTTGAAAAAGGAAACAGAGATGAATTCTTAAGGCAGTTTTCAAAAGCATCTTCTAATGGCTTTGATCCAGATAAGGACTTGCAAAGAATTGGAGTTGCTAATCAGACAACAATGCTAAAAAGTGAAACAGAAGAGATAGGAAGATTATTTGAAAAAACGATGTTAAAAAAATATGGTCCTACAGAATTGAATGAACATTTTCTAGCTTTTAATACTATTTGTGATGCTACAGAGGAAAGACAAGGAGCAATGTTTTCCCTTGTTGATGAACCCCTTGATCTTATGGTCGTTATTGGAGGTTATAACTCTTCAAATACTACCCACCTTCAAGAAATAGCAGTTAGTAGGGGTATTCGCTCATTTCATATTGATACGCCTGAACGAATTGGAGAGGAGACAAATACTATTACGCACATGCCACTTGGAGGGGAATTATTGACTGAGAAAGATTTTCTTCCAATGGGAAATATAAATGTTGGTATTACCTCGGGTGCTTCTACTCCTGATCGAGTCGTTGAGCATGTTATTCAGAAGCTTATGAAGATAAGTGAAAAAAACTGATAAGAGCGAATCACAATTTTGCCCCGATTTCTCGTAGGATGAATTATCAATTTTTGTAGAAGATGGCTCAATCAAAAAACTCTAGTACTAAAGATAATGACTCACAAAAGGTTGAAGTTGTTGTTCAGAGTCCTGAAGGTGAAGTAAATATTCTTGGAGAGCTATCAATCTTTGTACTTAGAGTTAGTTTTAGTTTCATGATGGTTCATCATGGGCTTGAGAAATTAAGCGATCCAGGTGGATTTGCCGAATTTGTAGTTGGAAAATACTTCAGTTTCCTTCCTGGCGATCCTGTTATTTGGACATATATAGCTGCAGTAACCCAAATAGTATGTCCAATCGGATTAGCAACAGGAGTATTTGCACGATTATCTGCCTTAGGTCTTTTATCTACGATGGTATTTGCTTTGTATTTCCATTTTATAGATACTGGTTTAGAGGGGTTTCCTTTTGCAGTTGTAGAAAGTCACAATTATATCTTTGAATTGTCTGCTATTTATGCCGCTATATCATTTTATTTCTTGTGCGCAGGTCCTGGGAGGTTATCACTTTTTAGAAAGACTAATAAAATAACATATTATCCAAAAGGTGAATAATTAACCTACAAGATTTAAATCTCAAAATTCTCTTTTGATAATTAATATTATTTGAGATTAATTTCAATGTAAAAAGTGCCTCTTACCTGTAAGAACCATTTTTATTCCTAATTCATTACAGGCATTAATAGAGTCCTTGTCTCGAATACTTCCCCCAGGTTGGATAATTGAATTGATTCCATAATCAGCTGCCATCTTTACAGTATCGTCGAATGGGAGAAAACCATCACTAGCCAAAATAGCACCTTTTGATTTACTTCCAGCAGCTTCTAATGCAATCTTTGCTGAACCTATTCTATTCATTTGTCCAGCCCCAATCCCTAAACTTTGTCCATTAGATGCAACAGCTATTGCATTTGATCGTATATGTTTTACGATTTTCCAAGCGAAAGCCATATCATTTATTTCATAATCTGTTGGAGTTAGTTTGGTGACTATTTTCCAGTTTTTTTGATCAACTTCAGGTTCATCAATATCTTGAACTAACAAACCACCAAGTATGCTCCTAATATGTTTTTTTTCTGCTGCTTTAATACATTCCGTTTTCAATTCTAGAAGTCTAAGATTTTGCTTTCTTGAGAGGATTTCTTTAGCACTCTTATCAAAATATGGTGCAACAACACATTCTATAAATATATCTTCAAGCTCTTTTGCTGTTTCTTCATCTACTGAGGAATTGATTGCAATAATTCCACCAAAGGAACTTACTCTATCTGCATCTAATGCTTTCTTAATAGCTGAATGAGAAGTTTCTCCAATAGCTACCCCGCATGGATTTGTATGTTTAATAACAACCGCAGCTTTTTGGTAATTATTATTATTTAGGGAATCTTTATATCCAAATTCACGAAGTGTAGATAGAGCAGCCTCCAAATCAAGAAGATTATTTGTGCTTAACTCTTTACCTTGCAATTGGTTTGCACCACTCCATCCTATCCCTGGTTCCCCAAACCAAGATGCATTTTGATGAGGATTTTCTCCATATCTTAAGGATTGTTTTAATGGTATTGTCTGCAACCAAGAAGATTCTTTAGATGAGGTTTTTGCTGAAATCCATTTGCTAATTGCCATGTCGTAAATAGCAGTGTGCTCGAAAGCTTGTTGTGCAAACTTTTTACGCAATTCTTGAGGAATATTTCTTGATTTATATGCATCAATAATAGTTGAGTATTGATTTGGGTTAGTTAATACAATTACATCTTTGTGGTTTTTAGCGGCTGCTCTAACCATCGCTGGCCCACCTATATCAATATTTTCAATAGCTTCTTCCCATGTGACATTTTCTTTTGCAATTGTCTCCTTAAATGGATAAAGGTTCACAACTACCAAATCTATTGGATTAATACTTTGTGAAGTTAAATCATTCTTATGAGATTGCTCCTCTCTTTTTGCAAGTATTCCTCCATGTATTTTAGGATGAAGTGTCTTAACTCTTCCTCCAAGGATTTCAGGGAAACCTGTGTAATCAGCTACTCGAGTAACTGGAAGATTTTCACCTTCTAGTAATTTAGCAGTACCTCCACTTGAGATAATTTTGAAACCAAAATCATTGATCAATGATTTTGCTAGAGGGATTAATCCAGTTTTATTTGAGACACTAAGTAGGGCTATAGGGGACATATCAAAGAATTTTAAATTGATTCCAATCGACAACCTACGCATCAAAGAGGCAAATTGCACCCATGCAGAATGAACTTATCTCTTTAAATTCTGAATTCGCAACAAATAGATTAGTTTTGCTTCATGGATGGGGAGCAGATGCAGATGATTTAATTCCGGTGGGCAAATTGTTAACAGAATCTCTTAATAATAGTTATGAAATAGTATCTCTTGCTGCTAATGAATGTCATCCTAATGGTTCTGGAAGGCAATGGTACTCTTTGTACCCACATCAATGGGAAGCGGTTCCAAATGCAGTGTCAAATCTTGAAAGGCGTGTGAAAAACCTTGCTACTAATGAAATTCCATTAGCGAAAACGTTACTTCTGGGTTTTTCTCAAGGAGGAGCCATGGCTCTAGAAATTGCTAGAAGTCTTAAATTAAGAGGTGTTTTTGCTTTAAGTTCATATTCCCATCCTTATTGGGAACCAAAAAAAGATATGCCACCAGTTTTTCTAAGCCACGGAAATATGGACTCGGTAGTTCCAAAATCTGAATCAGAAAAAACTTTTAAACTCCTTAAAAATTATGGAATTAGATCAGAATTGTATTTGTTTGATGGAGATCATGAAATAACTAATGATCTAATTAGCCATTTTCAAGAAATAATTAAGAATGAATTTAGTTCCTAAACAAAAGCATATTCGTATTCTTCAATTTCTTCCCAATCATCAGCAGTTAGCTCTAAACCAGCAAAAATTCTATCTTCTCCTAGATGGTCAACAATTACTCGTAATGAGGGAAAAAGAAAATGATTTTCCTCGGCATATTGTGCACTGAACAGTCCTTTCTCTCCCCAAAAGAAACGATCAGTGGTGTGTTCATTACGACGTACGTTCAGTATTGCTGGAGAATTAAGACCTTCTTCTGCAATGAAACGTCTTGCGGCAGTGACTGGCTTGTGCTGCCCTGTTTCTAGATGAAAGATTGAAACATGAGCCATAACTCTTTGGCCTGCAAGTCTACGCCTGCTAATTCTTTTACGCTTCTTAGACATGAAAAAACTACCTGAAGTAGATGAAAGTGAATAGTTGAGCGGTTTTCGCTTTAATCTTAGCTCTAGCTAAAGCAAGAGTTTATTTATTAAAGAAGAACAAGGAAGTTTACTCTTGGCACAAAATTGTACCGATTATTTTCTCAAAAAAATCAAATTAAACTAAACAGACTCCCCAATTAATCGCTGTTTTAGTCTTGTAAGCATGCTAACTGCTCACCTTTGAATCAATTTTGAGATAGCCTCCTAGTAAGTTGCGTTTCTTCTTTTATTCACATCTTAATACTTTTTTCTAATTTTACAAGTTTTAATCATTTCTTCCTTGGCGTCTAATCCTCCAGAATGACCTCTATGCAGTATTCGGAACGCTTTTTGAATTTCGTGCAACAGCAGTTGATGAGCTTTAAAGCTGATCTAGATGTTGAGCATTTAGTGGTTTATGTTGCAAGTTCTGGTGATAGCGGATCTCCCACTTTGGAAGTGGTTGGACAGTACCCTGAATCTGAGAAGGTTTTGCAGCCAGTTGAGACTGATGATGCGCTTCGTACACCTTCTTCTGATAGGAGATGGTACCCCCTCCAAGAAGGTTCTATTTTGTTGGGTGTGATTCGAGCAGAAAGAGTCCCTTCAGAAAAGAAATGGCCTGAGTCGTTAGATCAACGTTTGCAAGTGACTTCAACCGCTGTGGCAAACTCACTTGCCTCTGAACTGGAAAGAAAAAGATTATTAGATCAATTAGATGATCAGAAAGAACAAATATCCCTAATGGTTCACCAGCTAAGGAATCCACTTGCTGCCTTAGGGACTTATGCAAAATTACTTTTAAGGAAATTGGGACCTGAAAGTGAACATAAAAACCTTGTTAAGGGTCTAATGACAGAACAAGCACAAGTAAATAAATATTTGTCGGTTTTAGATGAAATAAGTCAGTTTAAATTGCCTGAATCTGATGATGGATCAAATCGTTTATTGCTACCTCCTTTGATGCCTGCAGAGACGGTAGTCAGTTTAAAGACTTTGATTGAGCCACTCATTGAAAGAGCTAAAGCAAGGGCTAATTTGCAAGGTAGGGAATGGCTGAGCCCTACGGAATGGCCAGATTGGGTAGAAAAGACTAGATCAGTTTCGGAGGGAGTTATTGCCGAAGTAGTGGCAAATCTTTTAGAGAATGCATTTCGTTATAGTCCTCCTTTATCTTCTTTAGGAATAGAAATAACTGAAGAAGGTATATGCGTTTGGGATGAGGGGACACCTATAAATAAAGATGAAAGAGAAAAGATTTTTGAGAAAGGGTTCAGAGGTAAGAAAAGTTCAGAATTGGATGGAAGTGGTATAGGTTTGGCATTAGGAAGAGATTTAGCAAGACAAGTTGGTGGAGAATTAAAGTTAATTCCTAACCCAAACCAATTTCATTCTTCTTTACCTGAAATGGGCAATGCTTTTGTTTTTATTTGGGGCCGAAAATGAAACTCATTAATAGTAGATTGGTTGTTTCTACAGTTAAAATAGTCGCTCCATAAGTATCACCGCTATGCCCTTCAATTAGCTTGTTTATAATATATGGTATTAACATTGAAGTGGCTAATCCAGAAAATAAGCAGTATATTAGTAATAAAGTATTAGATATATTTGGTGCTGTTAAAGTCAAAAAAAGAATTATTATTGACCCTAAAATAATTAATGATGGTTTTATTTCATTTAAAGTCCCTTCCCAGTATTTTTGGTGGAATGAATTTGATCCTTTTACTCCAATATATTTGTAATTACCTATCGCAATAATTTGTGAAAATCTTCCCCAGAATGAAATCATAGGAAATGCTAATGGTGCATATAAACCAAGTTTTATTATTGCAGCTAATTGGAGAATTAAAATAATTGAAAAGCTTTGCACTCCCATTGCACCGACTCTGCTATCTTTCATTGCTATATAGCGTTTGGATGAACCTGCTCCTATCCCGTCTGCTGTATCCATCAACCCATCAACATGAAGCCCGCCAGAAATAAAAATAGTAATTATGATTGAAACTAAAGATGCTGAAATATAAGGCCAACCTAAGAATCTCAATAAAAACCAAGTTAATGATTGAATGAGACCAATGAAAAGACCAATTAGGGGAGAGAAACGTGCAATTCTCTTAAAGCTAGGCTTTATGAATGGCCATTTAGGTAAAATGGTATAGAACATCCATGCGCCGGCAAGGTCATTTAGCCATTTTAGACAAATCAGAATTTCAACCTCAATTGTTTTTTAGATCTCAAATTAGTTAGATAATTAAATTGATACCTTTTGGTATCTGAAATATTTGCAAAAATCCTGTGTTCTCTTTTGAAATTAAAAATAGATGCAATTCGACTTTAGCTCGAATTGGTTCTTTGAAGACAAATAATGGCATAGTCAATACCCCTAGATTTATGCCAGTAGGGACTTTAGGGACCGTAAAGGGAGTTACCTCTAAGCAACTAGAGGGAACAGGGGCTGAAATGATTCTTGCTAATACCTTTCATCTTCATCTTCAACCAGGTGAAGAAATTGTTCAATCGGCAGGTGGATTACATAAATTTATGAATTGGTCTAAACCAATACTTACTGACTCAGGGGGATTTCAGGTATTTAGTTTGGCTAAACTAAATAAAATCGATAATGATGGTGTCTCTTTTCAAAACCCTAGAGATGGAAAACAAATTTATATAACACCAGAAAAAGCTACTCAAATACAAATGTCATTAGGCTCAAATATTGCAATGGCTTTTGACCAATGTCCTCCTTTCCCTGCTAGTGAAGTAGATGTTGAAGCGGCCTGTAATAGAACTCATTTATGGTTGGAAAGATGCATTAATGCTCACTCAACAAATGATCAAGTACTTTTTGGAATAGTTCAAGGTGGATGTTTTAGTCACTTGAGAGAATTGAGTGCAAAAATTGTCTCAGGCTTTGATTTGCCTGGGATTGCAATTGGAGGGGTAAGTGTTGGTGAGCCCATTACCCAAATGCATAAAATTGTTAGACAAGTATGTCCTCTATTACCTGAAGATCGGCCTAGATATTTGATGGGAATTGGGACCTTGAGAGAAATGGCTATTGCGGTAGCAAATGGTGTTGATCTTTTTGATTGCGTTATTCCAACGCGATTAGGTAGACACGGCAGTGCTTTGATTAGGGGAGAGACTTGGAATTTGAGAAACTCTTGTTTTAAAGATGATTTCAAGCCATTGGATTCATCTTGTTCCTGCGAAGCTTGTACTTGCTATTCAAGGTCATATATTCATCATTTAATTCGTAACAAAGAATTACTAGGTCTTACTCTTTTAAGCCTTCATAATCTCACTCATTTGATTCGTTTTACTAGTGCAATGCGGCAGGCAATTGAAGAAGGTTGTTTTTCAGAGGATTTCGCTCCATGGCAGAGTCAGTCCAAAGCGCGTCATACGTGGTAACGTGCAAGCTTAATACGTCCATTATTTCTTAGGGATGGCACTGTTTAATCTCAGCTTGTTTTCTGAACTTCCTACTGCATATCAGGCTTTTGCTCCAACTGTGGATGTACTTCCACTAATACCTATCTTCTTTTTTCTGCTTGTATTTGTTTGGCAAGCAGCAGTTGGGTTCCGTTAGGGACTTAAATTTCTTTATTTTAGATTGATTTTAAAAGATCAAAAAAAGTAAGAGGTTTTCTTGAAAACCAAAAATGCGACAGTTGATCTAATCATCTGTCGCATTTCTTTATGAGATGTTTTTCTATTAATTTAGATACTTCTAACTTTTACTATATTCCTTCATCTATGGAAATGCCTTGGTTTTGGTTCTCAACGGCTTTCTCTATCAAATTAGCAAGATGCAATGCTCTTGATGCTTGAAGACCGTCCACGGCTGGTTTCTCTTTGCCTCTGACGCACTGAAGAAAATGCTCCAACTCAGCATATAAAGGCTCAATTGATGTTGTGCTTACTTCTTCGATAAAACCATCATTTCTATAAAGTAATTCTCCATGGTCAGCTGAATACCACTCATGAGCTTGTCTATGAATATGAATATTGTGATTTAAGAAATCTGTTTCTATAAGACTTTCTTTGCAATGAGCACTTAAGTTCCTAATCTTTCTATGGCTCATTTTGCTGGCTGTAAGACTTGCTACTACACCATTTTGAAAACCAAGTGTTGCATTGACATAATCCATAGGCCCTTTCCCCGTACATCCACCAACAGCGGCAAGTCTTACAACTTTGGAATTTGCAAGTTCAATTACTAAATCAATATCATGAATCATTAAGTCTAAGACAACTGAAACATCATTGGCTCGATCAGAATGAGGACTATGCCTTCTTGCTTCGAGAACTACTACTTTTTCATTTGCGACTACTTTTGTTAACTCTCTAAAAGCTGGGTTAAATCTTTCAATATGCCCAACTTGTAATATTTTCTTTGCATTATTTGAGGCATTAATTAAAGATGAGGCTTCTTCTTTACTGGCGGCTATAGGTTTTTCAATTAATACATGCTTTCCAGAATTCAGAGATTCAAGACCTACTGAATGATGTAATAAAGTAGGTACAGCAATGCATACAGCTTCGACTTCATTTAATAAGTCCTTATAGTTTTTGTACCAATTGCAATTAAATTGTTCCTTAGCTAAATTACCACGCTTGCTATCTGGATCCGCAACTCCAATAAGTTCAGCATCTTTTAAAAGACTTAGAACTCTTGCATGGTGCCATCCCATATTCCCAATTCCTATAACCCCAACCTTTACTGGAGCAATATTTTTATTCATATTAGAAATTATTTTTAGATGGCATTTGAGGGCTTTTTAAGATAGTTATTGCATGGGATTTTTTGGAAGAATTATTTTTACTTGGTTAATTCTTGGACCTTTCATTGAGATGATTTCAAAGTGAATCTCATTGTGAATTAGAGTTTTTCCTGATACTGGAACTTCTTGGAGCTTTTCTAATAAAAAGCCTGCAAGTGTGTAATGATCATCAGCCTCCGGTAACTCTAATGTTAGTTGCTTGTTAAGGTCAATTATTTCGATGTCACCCGAAGTAAGCCATATGTTTCTTTGTTCATTAATTGGCCTAAGTTCAGGCTCTTTATTGTCAGATTGAATTTCATCCCCAACAATTTCGCCTGTTAAATCAGCGGAGGTGATCAAACCTTCTGTACCTCCATATTCATCAACAACTAGTAAAAGGGGATTTCCTTTCTTTATTAAAGGTAAGAGTTCTTCCAAAGTAGAGGTTTCCAAAACACGAGCAACTGGTTTTATATAAGGTTCTAAAGATGTATCTGCTTTCATTTTTCCTTTAGCTATGGGATCAGCAAGTTGCCTTAGGTCTAGAACCCCAAGAACTTTGTCAAGGGAGTTATCTATAACTAGAAATCGCGCATGCTTAGTTTTATGAACTTCTTCCATCATTTGCGCAAAACGCACTTCTCTTGAGAGTGTTACCATTCCTGATCTTGGGACCATAACCTCTCGAACTTGAGTATCTCGTAAGGCGAAAACACCTTCAAGAATATTTCTTTCGTCAGGTTTTAAACCGGTTACCCCACCTGTTTCTATTAATTTTTCCAGTTCTGCTGCTGAAAAGGCATTGACAAGAGTTTCTGATTGAGAATTTAGGCCGATAACTCTAAGTATTAACGAAGTGATTTTTTCTAATATTGCAAGTAATGGAGTCATCCACCTTATTGCCGACTCCAATAGTGGGGACAGCTTTAGCGCTGATGGTTCTGGTTGACTTAGAACTAAAGCTTTTGGTACCAGTCCAGCTATAACAGTTACGAGGAAAACAATACTTATTAAAAAAAATAAATTAAAAAAACGGCTAAATAAAGCTTCTCCTGTCCACCAATAACTTGCTAAATCTTTACAAACCCAACCTAAGGAAGTCAAAGATAGGGTTATTCCTAGTTGAGAGATCGAGAGAGTTCGCCTTAATTTTTTCTGAAGGCGAAGAATAGAATTTGAGCCGGAAAGACCTTCATCGACCAGCCTTTGAGCTTTAGTAGGACGTATACGTAATATTGCTACTTCCGCTGCATTGAAAAATGCTGGTAGTACAAGCAAAATGCAAAGAAGTAATAAATTCATTAAGAATTTTTCTATGGGGGTCGCGAGGATCGAACTCGCCTGAGCCAAATTATGAGTTTGGTGCGTTCACCAGATCGCTAGACCCCCAAGAGAGCAGAACCAAATCTTTTATGATGATAGTTAATTGGTTTGCTATAAGTAAATATATTCCTGATACCACCAAGATGTTTAATAATTAAGCTTGTATATAAGGATATGAACGAATTGACTACTTCATACGAAGGAATTAGACAAGATCTTTTGACTTTTCTTGCTCAAAAATCTTATAAGTTTGGGGATTTTTCTTTGTCATCAGGTAAAAAGAGTTCTCATTATGTCAACTGCAAGCCAGTAAGTCTTTCTGGAAAAGGACTTGTCTCGATTAGTTCATTGCTTCTAAGTCATATCGATCTCAATGCTTTAGCGGTGGCTGGTTTAACTTTAGGAGCTGATCCCTTAGTAAGTGGAGTTGTAGTGTTTGCAGCTCAGCAAAAGAGAGAACTAAGCGGCTTAATTGTGAGAAAAGAAGCAAAAGGACATGGAACGGGATCTTGGTTGGAAGGTCCTTTACCTCCAAAAGGCTCACTTATTACTGTACTTGAAGACGTAGTAACAACCGGAGGCTCTTCATTGAAAGCGGTTAATCAACTTAGAAAAGAAGGCTATTTGGTTGAAAAAGTAGTAACCATAGTAGATAGGAAAGAAGGAGGCGAGTCTGCTATGAAAGAAGCTGATTTGGACTTGGTTAGCCTTTTCAAACTTGATGAAATTGTTGAGAGAGCTAAAAGTTTGTAATGACTGAAAAGGAATTATTTCTTTGGGATGAAACTTTCCCTTCCTTAACTTTAAAAGGGGAGGGAACACGTGCTTTCCTCCATGGTCAAACAACTACAGATGTTATTTCAGTACAAAGGGAAAAAATTTTTAGAAGTTGTTGGCTATCAACCAAGGGGAATTTAAAAGCTTTATTAGAAATTAGATTAATGGATGAAATCGCAGAATTAATTATTCTTAGTGGTGAAATTAATTCTATTAAAGATGGATTCGATTCAGTTATTTTTCCAGTTGATAAAGTTAATTTAGAAGGAATTAATGAATGTAGAAGAGTGCAGATAATATCTGAAGAGGAGTCATGGAAGGAATCGCAATCTAATTGGATTAAATCAGATGATGAATTCCTTTCTGGAATTAATGAATATAAAAAAATAAGTCTAAATGAGTTGGAACTATGGAAAATAAGACAAGGAATTCCATCATTCGATAGAGAGATAAATGGAGAAACTAATCCTTATGAATTAGGATTAGGAGATTTTGTAGAAGTAGATAAAGGTTGTTATTTAGGGCAAGAGGCGATTTCGAGATTTTTAAGGGCAAATTCTTTTAAACATCAACTTCGATTCTGGGAGGCTAATGGTAATTCTAATGATTTTGAAGTTGGGAAAAGATTCAAAAATAAAAACAAAGGTGATGGAATACAGGAAAACTCAGGTATAATTACATCTTCAATAAGAATTAAACAAAATTCCTTTAATGGACTTGCCTTGATTAGAAAAAATTCTTTGCATAAAGATTATCTATTTTCGACGAATGGTGATCATGTAAAGTTAAAAAGACCAATTTCCTTTAGTGATCCTTAATGCTTAGGGGAAGGTTATTTAGTCATGATTAATGAGCCATTTTGCAATCATTAAGGTGGCTAAACAATCATCACGATTATATTGGAAAATTGAATTTAAGTTTTCAGAAAATAATTTACTCTGTGTTCGTGATCTTTTCCATTGTCTCCACCATAAAAGTGCTCTAGCACCATCAGCACCTTCTTTACTCCATTTAAAGCCTATAAAT
>QBWD01000023.1 GCA_003283685.1 Prochlorococcus sp. AG-315-D17 | reverse complement strand
AAAAAAAAAAAACAAAAAAAAAAACAAAAAAAAACAATGTATTAGTAATCATATTAAATTTTCATGTCTATCAAAGGAAGGTGCGGACAAGATTAGGCAGTACATAAATACTAATTTCCAATCGTACGTTTTTGTAATTTGGAAAGCATATAGGTAATTTAATAAAGTATGTGAATTTCCTTATATCTACAGCGACTACTTAAGTAGTTTGCGCATTGATTTCTGGCATTACATAAAAAATTCAGTTATGTTCATACGGAACATATATTAATTAAAGGAAAATGCTTCGTAAGAAAGAAAAAAATGCAGTTACAAGGGGCTTCATTCTTGCGATTGGTTGGGGATGGGGGTTAGATAGATTTTATGAGGGAGATAAGAAAGGAGGTATTCTTTCAATTATCGGCTGGGCAATTGTTTTTACTAGTTTTTTATTTTTGAAGTGTTCAGGTATTGAATACGTTGATGGAGTTAAGGATTATTCGAATTACAGTCCTAATCCCCTAATTGTTCTTCCCCTGATCGCTGGTTTATATGGAGTTTATTTGATTATCCGAAAAGTATTTAGATTGGCAAAACAGTTTGAAAATGCAGAGGATTGAAGATGATCACATGCTTAAGCATTGATGTGATTATGTCTTTTAGTATTTTTATTAGCAAGGAGTTTATACACTCCAGCAGTTGAAACAAGTTGAAACTTGCTTAAGATCTCTAAAGGACTGGCTCTATAGCTGGTCCTTTTTTTCTTTGTGGATAATTTGGTTACTTTATTTCCAATCCTTTGATTGATTTAAAGCTAATTATTTGCACGATTTTCTAAATGGACACTATTGCTGAAACAACGAGGGCAAAAGTATTATTAATACCTCCTGCATCTCCGCTGCAGAACGGAGAGTGGGGGATTCGAACCCCCGATGGAGTTGCCCCCATGCTAGTTTTCAAGACTAGAGCCATAAACCGCTCGACCAACTCTCCACTTAAAATTTTACCTTATTAGCTCCTAAAAATTTCAAGCAATTACCTATTAAAGCTAATTATTTTTACCTTGTTTATAAGGCGATGAGTGATACTTCCAAATTCCTCTGAAGTCTTCCGTTGGTTTTAAGACTAGAGCAATAAACCCCTCGATCAACTCACCACTTAGAATTTCAACTTAATTAGCATCAAAAAATGTCAGTCTTCTTAAATGGATTCGATTTCAAAGGATAAAGAGATGAATTGTGCAATAATCTTACCTATTGGTAGATTTTATTCATGGCTAGCAAAAGCAATCAATCTCGTTTTCTAGGAGATCTTCCTATGGCAGGAGGAATCACGCAAAAGGAGAAGTATCGTTATGTTGCTCATTTAATGTTCTTTATTGGATGTGGTTTGTTTTCATTTGGTATCTGGGCTCTCACAGGCTTTACAGCATCTAGTGGTGCTACAGGCCCATTCCCTTTCTAAGACTCAATAAAGTTAAGGGATAGGTAGCTAAGAAATTAAAAAAAATACTATTAATTTGTAAAACTAATAATTTGTTTATCTCTATCCTCAATTAGGGTAGAGAGCCATTTGGCTGCTAGAGTCCTTGAAATGCTTCTATCTCTAAGTAATTCGCAAATAATTTTATCAAGTTTGTCTGTTTGAATATTTGAATTAAACCATTTTTCAAATTTTAAAATCTCTTCGCTATTTTGGCATGCTCTTAGTTGGTCAATAAGTGCATCATTGGCAGACTTATTACTTATGATTTCTAATGGTTTGTTAGTGGTAGTCATTTAAGTTTTACTAAATTCACCTAATCAACAGTTAGCCAATATTTTGGATTTGGACAATTATTTTTTAAAGTTCTTATGAAATTAACACTTACTAATATTTGGACAAATAATCTTTTGATGATATTTCCGAGATTATTTTATTTATTATCAACTTTCTAGTTGATTTTTAGGATGGTTTTGCTAGTGGTAATAAGCATTTGTCTGAGTCACAACCAGCAGGACCTGCTTCTGTTAGTTCTCCTTGGTCATATCGACTAAGGGCTTCAAAGAAATCATTACTTTCTCTTCGGCTAATTACTTCGGATTGTAGTTTTGAATAGGTTTCTGAATTAATAGGTTCAAAAGGAAGCCTTGGGAATGTTGCATTTGCATCAAATCTTGCTAGTAAGGCAGCTGAAATATAACCTTTGTTTTCATCTATTGAGTCGTAGAGGGCTTTCGCTAATTCTTCTATTTCATTTTCTCTGAATTCGATTGTTGCAGATGTGTTGTGATCCGTGTAATTAGACTGTACTTGCATGTAAAAGTCAAACTGGGCAAGTGCTTTGAAGTTATTGATATTAATTTCATCTGCTCCTGGAATGTTTGCCCAGCTTACTTCTGTTGGTATCTCAACTAGCCATTCAGTACAGCTTGGATCGAATGGGTTGTCTAAGAGTTTGCCTTGCTCATCTTTATCTGATTGAGATGGAACAATTGTATATCCATAGTCCATGCAGGCCATTGCCACAGGATCATTTTTCCTAAAAGTAATTCTCCTTATAAAACGTTGAGCTTTTGGAGGGTGCCAACCAGGAGATGCACCTGTTAAAAGACTTTTTGTTCCGGCAGGTTGGACAGTCGTGCAACGACTTGGACGGCGAATATTATGACGATCGCAATATTCCCATACGGTCTCGTTGACTATTTTTTTCCAGCGACTCAGAAATGTTGCTTCTTGATCTTTAAAGCTTTTACCTTCCTTTGATAGACATGAAAATTTAATATGATTACTAATACATTGATTCAAACAGTTAACTCATAAGAAAATCAAATAAGAGCAAAGAGCCAAAAACTCCCTAATTCTCATAGTTTTTAAATTTTTTCGTTATTATCTTTTTTATAAAAATTCAAACAACTGAATCTGGTTTCGAAAACCAGGTTTTCTAAACTGTCCCAATTAAAATGAAACGAGAACGTTACCTTAAAGACCGTGAAGCTATTATCCGTGCAGATATATGGAAAGAAATCACTTCATCTTGCAAAAGCCTAAGAACAGAGCTTGGCTATACAAATATCGAGATAGTGGCCTTCCTAAAAGAAATAACTAAAACATTTGAAAGGGATCAAATCTGAAAGGTTTTATTTTTCAGATTAACTAATATCTAAATTATTTATCAACGGAATCAGAAATTTTATTAATGTTATCGATAGCTTTAGGTAAAGTTTCCATCGCAGAGGGTAAGCGATTTAGAGAACCTCCTAATACAGAACTTGCATCGCCAAGACCTTTTAAAAGAATAGTTCCATACTTCTCATAAGCTGAATCGAATATCATAGAAGCTCTCAAAGGCTTCCAAGCATATAAATTAACAATGCCTCTATAGACACTAGGCCATGGACTAGATGGAATAATTTCCTCTAAAATCTTTAATTGACTATCTGCCTCATGAGGCCTATTAGCTAAAATAGCTAACAATGACAAACTCCATCTAGCCTCAACATCTGACGAATCAGAGCTTAATCTTTTAATTGATTCTTTCATCACAGAACTTCGATATATAAAATGACCATCAATCATATGTTGTATTGCTATCTCATCAAAAATATTTTTAATACCCAATGGACCATTTTCCATTCCAATAGCTAGTTCAGCAAACCTATTAGCAAAATCAGTAGTTATAGGTGATTCTAAGCTTCGCCGCCAAAGTGAATAGCTTCCTTCTGTCTTTCGAGGAAACTGACGGATATTAACAAACAAACCACTATCTCTAATTGCTCTATCAAGGAGTACAGAGTTAGCAGTAACTGAACCCTGATCCCCTTCAGCTAACACTATCCATTTCGCTTGATTAAGTACTGGCTTGATATGAGATAAAGACTGACCAAGTTGACGACCTAATATATTCTCACCATCCATTCGTCCAAAAAAACTTATATTATGTTGATTCAGTTCAGGTGTACTTGGAACTACTATTATTGTAGTTTTTTCACTTCTATCCAAAGTAAACCTAACTTCATTAATAATCTCATCTATTGGGTAATATTTATTTCTAACATAATTTATATTTTTAAATTTACTAATTGCAGAAAAGAAAGAAAGGCTAAAAGGAAATATTATTAAAAGAAGATAGCTTAATCTAAATTTAGATCCAAAGTAGAAATCTAAAAAATTAATCCATTCACAAAGTCCAAAAGAAAGTAATAAAATAATCAAAGGGATTGTAGATGCTATATATCTTGGATCCTTATTAGGTATAAAGGTCGTAAAGATCCAAATAAAGCAAAGGTTATAAAGAAGCCAAGTCCATGAATAATTAATTAGTTTAATATCTATAAGATTTAAAGAGCTAATATTAAATTTTAAATACTTCAAAATAAATAAAGCCAGGCCAGATAAACCGATAAGGAAAGTAATATTTCCAATCTGATTGGGCAATAAAGGAAAATACCAAAAAATACTTTTCAGATTCAAAATAGAGGGGTCACCTTCAATAGAGGCTGATTCTATAACAGCTCTATAAGTACCACTTAATATCATAATCCAACTATGATAAAACCATGGAAATACAACTATTAAATTAGCAACAATGCCAAATAATAGTTGAAACCTAAATCCTTTTCCTCTTTCAATAGAAACAAAAAAAACGAATAGCAAAGAAGGTATTATTACTAATAAAGCACTTTGTTTAATTAACAAAGAAGAAAGCCCTGCTAAAGTAGCAAGTATTACCTGACTCCATTTTCCTCCTTCTACAGGGTCACTCCATTTACCTAATTGAAATAAATAAAATGTAGTCGCAGAAATTAATGGCAGTTCAAGAACATAATCAGTTCTAAGATGAAAAATGAATGGACAGATTACTAATATAAATATACTAATAAGGCTAAATCTCTTTCCTTTTAAATAAAGCCCCCAAGAAGCAACATTGAAAATCAAAAAACCATTCCACAGACTTAAAGACCACGCAGCTTCATGAGGAAACTGACCAGATATAGACATAACTGATCCATTAACTATTGAAGCTAAAGGAGGAATTTTTGGGGATAGGTCGAGGAAAGATTTAAATCCATAAACCCCTTCTCCTCCCAAAAACGATAAAGCTCTTGCATGATCAAGAGCGCTATTTAAATAATCAGCCTGATCCCAGGCGGGAATATCACTAAAGAAATTCCACCATATACGATCAACAATCGTGGAGGCCAACCACAAAAGGATTACTAAAAACCAAAAAATATTCCTAGAACTATTTACATAGCTTTTAAATGGCATGAATTTAACTTGTTCGACGCTCTAACCTGGAGAGTATCAAACGGAAAAGGTCTTTAATTATTTATACCAGTCCCTAGGCAAAAAGTCAGGCAAAGAGCAAAAATAATCATTATCAATATTTAAACAAATTAATCAATCATTTAAGATTATTAGGGTGAAAAGATATAGGACTAAACACATTAAAAAAATATATATCTAATTATAAAAGAATTAACATTCTAATGTTTCACTAGTCTCCCTATTTGTAATCAAATTAACACCGCTAGCATAAGTACATAATTTGTTTTTCACATCTTCAGCTATCAATACATCTGTAAAATCAGCCCCATCTATTATTACATTTTCAAATTGAGCATTATAAGCAAATGCTCCCTCTAAATTACTATTAGAGAGATTTGCTCCATTCAAAATAGCTGAATCCATTGTCACATTCTTCATATTAGTGTTACTTAAATCTGCATCCTGAAGTTTGGCATCAAAAAAACTAGCTCCTTGCAAGTCGCTACCTGAAAAGTTTGCATTTTGAAGATTAGTCAAATAAAAGGTAGCCTCTTTCAAATCGGCATTAGCAAAATCAGCTCCAATCAAAGTTTGCTTACCATAATCTAAAGCTGCAAAAGCAGGAAAACCAGGAAAAAGAAGCAACACAGAAATTACGCAAAGAAGAAGTCGATAAAACATAACTACAACTAAACTAGCGATATTTGATATATTAATTCAAAAAGGTTAAGTCAGTTGAAAACTTATTTAATTATGAATAGCTTAAACATGTTCATAATTAAATAACAACAACCTGATATCCTTGCCATTAAGAATAAAATAATTAAATTGAAAGATATCGTTAAATTTATAATTAATATATTTATAAAAAAAAAGCAAGAATTCTACTAAATTAAAGATGTATTTATTAGTTTCAAATGATTCAAAAACCATATGAGGTCATAATTATAGGTTCTGGTGCAACTGGAGGCATGGCAGCACTGACAATGGCAAAGGCAGGAATAAGAGTATTAATAATAGAGAGAGGTCCAACACTAAGTCCAGAAAAAGCCTTTGGCACTGAACCATGTAATACATTAAGAAGACTTTTAGGTTTAGCTAGTGGTAACTATCAGAGTCAACCTCAACATCCTGGATTCTGGAAATCAAATCCACTGCTCTATGCAAATAAGAAAGTAAATCCTTATACTCATCCTTCCGATGCTCCATTTATGTGGACTCAAGGTAATCAAGTTGGAGGAAGAAGTCTTACCTGGGGTGGAATAACATTGAGATTATCTAATGAAGATTTCAAAGATTCAATTGATAATAAATATAATTTAGAATGGCCTATAAATTACCAAGATCTAAATAAACATTATTCAGATATAGAAACTTTTCTGAAAGTACATGGTAAAAAAGATTATTTAGAACAAGTCCCAGATGGAGAATTCATAGATAACCTGCCATTCACAAAATGTGAAGAAGAGTTTGGTTCTAAAATAAAAGAAAAGTTAGATTTCCCATTTATACATTCTCGAGGTTTTGGTCCTCACAAAGAGAAAAAGGAATGGCCAGAATCGAGTAGTTTAGGAAGTACATTGAAAGAGGCAATTAAATTAGGTAAAGTAGAGATTCTTCCAAACCATATTGCTGAGAAATTAGTATTAAATAAAGATAGAAAATCAGCAAAAGGAATCATTGTAGTAGATCAAAAAAGCTGTAATAGAAAGAAAATAGATGGTGAATTAATTATATTATGTTCATCTACAATACAAACTTTAAAATTCTTACTTAATTCAGAAGAAGAAAATAGCACAAATGGTCTAATTGATCCATCTCATTCATTAGGCATGAACCTAATGGATCATATCTCTACATGTAGATTCTTTACCGTTTCACATGATCCGAAAAGAAATATTTTATCTAAAGAAAATAAAAACCAAGTCCTATCAGGCGCGGGTAGTTTTTTCATACCATTAGGTAGAAACTATAAAAAGAATAAAGACTTTATAGGAGGCTATGGAATATGGGGTGGAATTGACCGCTTTGAACCACCAGAGTTTTTAAAAAAAAGACAAAATACTAAAATTGGATTTCTTATTGGTCACGGAGAAGTACTTCCAAACAGAGAAAACAAAGTATCTCTCTCTGACAAAACAGATCAATTCGATATTCCCATCCCACACATAAGCTGTGCTTGGAAAGAAAATGAAAAAAGAATGGTTAATGAAATGAATAAAGTTATTGAGCTGATAATCAATTCAGGCGAAGGGAATATGCTTCCATTAAATGAAATTCTAAATATTCCATTAGCCAAGCCTTTTCTTGATAAGTCAATTGCTATCAAAGAGGAAGCTCCACCTCCTGGATATTACATTCACGAAGTAGGCGGGGCACCAATGGGAAATGACATAGAAAAAAGTGTTGTGGACAAATGGAATCGTTTGTGGGAATGTAAAAATGTTTTAGTTGTTGATGGTGCATGTTGGCCTACATCTTCATGGCAAAGTCCAACTCTTACAATGATGGCAATAACAAAAAGAGCTTGCGAAAAGGCAATTACTAATCAGAAAGTCTGAAAATATCATTTAAATATTTCTCTAAAACAACTCGGTTAGTTGAACCATTTTGAAAAATAAAGTGAGCAATGGCCGAGCTCATAAGCTCGTATTGATCCCATCTAGGATTATTCTCTATAAATTCTTTCATCCCATTGAAAAGGACTTCAGGGAGCTCTGTTTCAAGACTAATAGGGATTAAAGCCGCATGAGTTCCAGAACTGATATCAAGATTTTTTCAACTGCTTGGATTTGATTCAACTCCATTTAATTCTAGAAAATTCTCAAGAAACGAGACTAGGATCTTAAATTTCGAACAAAACGTCAAAGATAAAGAAAACATAAAGCGAGGGATTGAGACGTCTTTAGACTCATTTGACAGTAATGGTTTGAAGGGGGGAAGCGAAAATCTCCTAAGAACTCAAGCTTTAAAGTCTTTCAGTGTAAATACTATTAAAATAAAAATTGGATTCCACAAGAGAGACCTTAAATCAAAGGTTTCAAAGTTTAAGCGTGGAAAACAGATCATTAACTGTGGAAATCTCTTGGGAAAAAGACAGCGAACGAATCCTTAAGGAATCATGTGCATGACGAGTCCCTTGTGACTCATGAAAGAAAGAGACTAATGAGTCATGAAATTAATAATATTACTTTTATTTTTCCTCGTTATTTAAACTACGAAGGGTAACAGGTCCCAAAGGATGGTCAGAATGCGGATAAGGAACATGTTCGTGAAGGTGGTTATGAATGTTTTGCTCAGACGAATTCTCAATATCAATCTGACAAAGGCAGGGATTCTTCTTGCAAATTTTGCAATTTTCTAAGCATCCCTCAACATGCTCATGATGGCTAAGCTGAACCTGGCCAACCTCAGTTTCAAATCCCAACAAGTTTGAGCGATATTTGCATAACGAGCAATTCATGAAATTTTTTCCTTCTAAAACTTCTTGAATTCTTTCCATAAAAGTATCAACAACTAAATCATGATCTGATAAATAAGTTGCATTTAAAAACTCAACTTCAGGATTATCCTCTGAGACTCTTTTAGAATGTTCTCTAATACGACTAACTAGAACTCCTGAGAAAAGAAAATATGGTAAGAGAATTATTCGTTTAAAGCCTAATTTTAATGAATACCTTAACCCAGGTTCTACAAGAGGAAATGTTACTCCAGAAAAGACTGTTTCTCCCCACCCAAATCCAAAGCCTTCAACCAACATTCTAGTGATTTTACAGACATTTGAATTAGCATCAGGATCGGAGGATCCTCTTCCCGCAACAACTAAAAGTGTTTCTGAAAGAGGATAATTTGAATTAGTATCAATTATTTCTTTAACCCTTCCCCCGGCCGCTCCAATCATAAGAGTGTTTATACCTAGCTCTCTTCCGTATTGAATGAATAGCCCAGTTTCTGAAGAGTAATTATTCAATACAGCAGGAATATCATTTTTGGTGTGACCTGCTGCAAACAACATTGCAGGTAGAGCAATAACTCTTTCTACACCTTTATCTTTGAGATTATCTAAAGCCTCTCTAATAATTGGTCGATTAAATTCCAAAAAGCCATATTCAAGAGGAATATCAGGTACTCTTAATTTTATTTTCTCAGCCAACTGTTTAAATTCCTTAATAGCGCATTCGCTTCTACTTCCATGTCCACAAATAAGAATGCCTGTTCGAGGTGGATAATTGTTAAAAATAGAAGGCAAGGCTATCAAAATAAAAATTCCTTAGTAATAACTTACTTCAATTGAATATACTTTTTGTAAAATAGATTTAGAAGAAAGCATAATCAAGCAGGAGGAAATCATTAAAAACAAAATCCCCCTTCACAATCAGATCTCTAATGACAAAATTATTTTGGGTGTTATTGATAAGGTCAACACAAATCTGATGAAGAGACTTAGAGGTACAAAAAGAAATACAATACCTTTTTTAGTTTGTAGTGGAGGAACAACTAGTCGTGCCGCAGCTGATAATCATTGGACTATCGACCTAAGAAAAAACTATCGAAATATATCTTTTAATTCTTCTAAGAACGAAGTAGAGATTGAAGCGGGAGTTACTATGAGTGATTTAACAACATTATTAACTAAATATAGAAGAAGTTTCCCAATTGGCTTATCTGGAATAACAGGAATGGGGTATATAATTACTGGTGGCATAAGTCCACTAAGCAGAAAGAGGGGATTAGCAATTGATCAACTTTTAGAGATTAACGGTTATTGGGGGACAGGGGAAAAGTTTGAGTTATCTCGTCCTGATTCCTCAAAAGAATCAAATCTAGAATGGAAGTCACTTTGTGGAGCAGCTGCTTTCTTGGGGATAGTTACAAAAGTAAAATTAAAAACGCAGCCATTAAAACCACTATTAATATGGAGCGCAAATCTTTCATCTAGAAACCTTTCGGAATGTATATATCAAGCGGAAGACTGGCCAAATTCAATAAGTTTCCAATGGAGTTGGGGAGAAAATATATTTGCTTATGCAATTGCCGAAATTGAGAATAATGCTCATGAAAAAGTCTTATTAGATTTATTAGAAACACTCCCATTCTCAACAAATAGAAGAATTAAAAAGATTTATAGTATGAGAAACTTACCAAATTCTTCCCAAATAAAAAATCCTTCCAAAAACATAAAACATTCAGAAGTCCTTGGGCTTCTAGGACCTGCCTGGCAAAGAAATAGTTTTAAAGTAATAAATAAAATTAACAACCTTATAAATACAAGGCCAGATAATAGCTGCTACATAGCAGCTCAACAACTTGGCGGTGAAGTTAATAATTTCAACAATATAGAAACATCATTTATACATAGAAATGCAATCTGGAAGCCATGGATAAATGGAGCCTGGGAAGCTGGAGATGAAAAAGCTAGAGAAAGAAGTTTAGTTTGGATGCAAGAGTGTTGGTCTGATTTAGAATTCATATGCCCTGGAGTTCATCTTGCTCAAATACATCCTCATTTATCATGGCACAAAAAAGAAATATCTTCCGCATTTAGGGATTGGCTCCCGAAGTTAAAGCATCTTAAATCAATTTATGATCCAGACAATATCATGCCGTCTTTATAAAGATAAGATTTCCTGCTTATTTATTAGATTAAAAAACTAAATCCAAAAATAATTCACCTACGATTACATAAAGAATTAAACACTTAGGCTTATATGTTGATAGCAAAACCATAACCACTGTTGGAAAAGTAAGTTCCTGTGAGATCTCCAAGAAGTCATGGATTTACCCAAGTCGAAATTCTCTGGAGGTGGAACATCTCCTCTCTTTTTATCTCTATCCATTTCAGATTTTAGGCGATCAACATTGTACTCAGGATGTCCTAAATGCATTAATTGTTTTTGATCAGGAGTTTCAAATATTGTATATCCAACTTTATGACCATAGGCCAAAAGCCTAAGTCTTCCTTCCTTTTCTGCTTTCTCCATTGCCAAGTCAGACAACCCTGCATATCTGCTCTGAGGACATAAAAACTCATCATCTTGTGTTCCCATTAAGGAATGACTAGGCACAAGACTTCTCATAGGAAAAACACCAAAAAGTTTCTCATCAAATATTTGCTTATCAACTCCTGCAAGATATGCAAGCGCAAATCCAGCCCAACAAAGTCCAAGAGTACTAGCACATTTAAGCTTTGCTTCTTCAATTAAGCTTACTAATTCGGCCCAATAATGAACCTCTTCAAAGGGAAGATGCTCAACGGGTGCTCCAGTAATAATTAATCCATCTAGTGGAATAGGTGACATAGCATCTTCCCAGTCAATATATAAATTATTTAAATGTGATAGATCCCATGTTCTATATGAATGGGATCTCAATTTAATCCAAATAGGTTCTATTTGGAGAGGTGATAATCCAAGAGGGTGAAGCAGATTAAATTCATATTGTTTACCTAAAGGCATAATATTTAGTATGCCAATTCTAAGAGGTCTTATATCTTGTCTTTCTGCTAATTCAGGCTCTATCCAAGAAATATGATTTTTCTCAACAGATGCTATTTTGTGATAACTACGAGGAAGTATTAATGCCATCTATTTTCTCCGTAAGAAATTAAATTGAATTTAAAGCTTGCTCAAAATCTCCCAAAATATCATCTATATGTTCAATTCCAACTGAGACTCTAACCATTGTTGGAGTTACTCCAGCTGAAGACTGTTCTTCTAGCGAAAGTTGTTGATGAGTTGTTGAAGCAGGATGAATAACTAATGTTTTAGCATCTCCTACATTAGCTAAATGACTGGACAGCTTTAAAGAATTTATGAAAGTAACTGCGTCATCAAAACCACCTTTCAAAGAAAAAATCAACATAGATCCCTTCCCTCTTTCAGTCATATATGCGCAAGCTCTTTTATGATATTTATCAGTGACTAAACCAGGATAATTTACACTAATAACTTTTGAATGGTTATTTAACCAATTAGCTAATGACAAAGCATTAGAACAATGTCTTTCTATTCTTAAACTTAAAGTCTCTAATCCTTGCAGTAATAAAAAAGAATTAAAGGGGCTAATTGCTGGGCCCCAATCTCTAAGGCCCTCTAGCCTAGCTCTTAAAGCAAATGCAACATTTCTATCCGTTGGTACTCCAAGCATTGCACAGATATCACTTCCAAATCCAAAAGCATCCCAATGAACAATGCCATGATATGCCGCACTAGGCTCACTCATTAATGGGAATTTTCCATTTCCCCAATCAAAAGTACCTGAGTCAACAATTACTCCTCCCAAGCTGGTTCCATGGCCTCCGATCCACTTGGTCGCACTTTGAACAACAACATCCGCTCCATGATCTACAGGACGAATTAAGGCTCCGGCAGCTCCAAGCGTATTATCGACAATTAGAGGAATATTATTTTCTTTAGCTAATCGTGATAGTCCTTCAAAATCAGGAATATTAAACTTAGGATTACCCATTGATTCAACATAAATTGCCTTTGTAGAGGAATCAATTTGGTTCTCAAAACTGCTTATATCATCACCTTCTGCAAATTTAACTTTTATACCCAAACGAGGAAATTGAACTTTAAACTGATTGTAAGTCCCACCGTATAGGAAAGAAGTTGAAACAAAATTATCTCCTGCTGTAAGACAATTAGTTATTGCGATAAATTGTGCAGACTGCCCTGATGCCGTAGCCAAAGCTGCCACACCCCCTTCTAGAGCAGCTACTCGTTTTTCAAAAACATCTGTAGTTGGATTCATCAAACGCGTATAAATATTTCCAAATTCCTTTAATCCAAAGAGATTCGCCCCATGATCTACATCATTAAAAACATATGAACTTGTCTGATATATAGGAACAGCTCTTGAATTTGTTGCAGAATCTGGAGATTGGCCAGCATGCAATTGAAGGGTCTCAAAACGTTGGGAAGTCAATGAATTAATAATCTCTACTTTCTTTTTAGCCATAATTTTTGATTCTTGGCTATTGATTCCATTCCTTTGGGGGTAAAGGTTTATCTGTTTCAGACAGAGATGGAAAATTATCTCGAATAAAAGACAATAAAGTTTCCCTTGCTATTCCACGGAATTCAACTACGCAACTTTCTTTAATAATTAGATAATCCTTAGTTACTTCAGTATCTTCCTCTCTCAAAGATCGCCAACTTGCATTTCCATCATTTGATTTAGCTCTAGTTAATACTCCTTCAAAATCAAATTTCTTAAATGAACTCATATTGGTAAATTTCTCAATAGCTTTTTTCACTAAATCCTCACGTATTGATCCGATTGATTTGGCTTTAACAGTATCTGGCAAACCTAATACTGGCTCAAAATAATCCAACGCTCTTAGCTCTTCTTCTAAAAGAATTGGCCACACCCCTCTCATTCCCATTTCAAGACTTTCATTCAATTCAAAGCTATTCATTTCATCAAGAAAACATGTAAGCCATCGGTAGTACGATTTTTCTTTAAGTGGTTTTTTAACTGAGGTTTTAGCTTTAGAAATCTCTGGTAATAAAGATTCTGCTTTCCTTAAAAATTGCCTATCTTCTCTTTCTAAGTTTATCGCTCCCCATCTCTGCCTGTAATCCCAAAGCTCAATATATTTGAATAAATCCTCCTGAGTCCATCCCAACTGCTTAAGCTCTTCAGCCCTATGGGATAATTCTTTTGCCACTTTAAAAAAATAATTACAACCACACATTAGTAGCAAGGTGGAAAAACTGAAACCCTACAAATACTTTTATTCCTTCATAGTTAAGTTAAGTCCTGACAATCAAACAATTTCATAAAGCAAAGTTCTGAATTCATTCCTTTGAGAAAGGAAACTTTCCAAAATTTTCAATTGGACTTCAGCTCTATATATATTATGAGAAGGATAATGAACTTTGAAGTGAACATTTGATTTAAGAAAATCAGTTATAAATCTAATCGCAAGTTCAAATATAATTAAATAAATAGAATCAAATAAATAAATAGTTATTAATTCCATTTCCTGATTAAATCTAGAAAAATAACCAAATAGAAACTCTCTACAAATATTGATATCAAAAGATACATCATCCAAGACCTCAGCATCCTCACCAAATGGATTACATAGCGAACGAAGGCAATCAGACAAATCCGTTAAGAGATTCCCAGAATAAATAGTATCAAGATCTATTATAGAGACTACATATTTAGTATCATTGAATAGGAAATTATCGAGTTTGGGATCACCATGAATTGCTTGTTTTTTGAAAGTATTATCATTTAAAAAATTATATGTACTTATAATCCTTTCTGAGTTTTTCTGAATTTTTCTATTAATCTTGCTAATTCGTTCCAATAAGGAAATATCTAAATCACTCAAATCAAATCTATCATAAGAAAGATAATATTGTTCTAAATAATGATTAGTATTGTGAAAATTTTCTATGTTTAATTGAAGCCTCGAACTATCATAATCCGAAAGAATATGATGAAATTTAGCAAGGCCATATCCAACTTCATATGCATATTTTACGTCTTTTACTGAGGATATACTAAATGAGGATTCTATGAATTTCATTGCCCTCCATGACTTTCCTTCAAATGAAAAATCAAAAGAACCATTATGCTGACATTTCATTAAGGAAGGGACCACCCATCTTCTATAGTCTTTAGAAATTTGTTCATTACTTAACCATAATTCCATATGATCAGTTACTAACTTATGATTATAATTCAAGCGTTCAACTGAGACAAAGCAATCATTAATACTCTGCAGAATAAACTTTTCCGATACATTTTCTTTGTTTAAGTATTCTACTAAATATGTACTATTTATATTTCCAATATTTATTTTGTCTATATTAATTATTTCCACATCTACTAGAAATTTATTAGCAACTAAGGATAATTTAAAAGATTCCATTAAGTAAAATATGCTTACTTTTCTTTTTTTGATTCTGAGAAGTAGACATCAATGAAATCCATAACTCTTACAAAAATAGGTTTAATATCTACACTATTAGGTATATCAATTTCTTCTGGACCTGGATATTCCTTATCCAACGGAAATAATGCATTGCAAATAAGTTCAATGGATGATTCTGAGTTAATATTATTAATTGCTGCTGCATATTTTTTACTATGACTTGGCTTAACAGATTCTTGGCAGTAGTTTGTTAATTCTCGACTACTTGTCATTACATTATAAATATAATCTTTTATATTTTCAGGACCTAGTATACACAAATACAATAGGTTTATCATAGATGAATCATTTAAAGGTATTGAGTACTTCTTTACAATCTCTGGCCAATGTTCTAAAGAATTTATGCCTTCTAAAGCTCCGCGTTTAAGACCTGAATGCTCACACCATTGAATAAATTCTTCAATATCCTCTGGGCATCTTCCAAGTTCACTCATCATCTTTGCTAATACCTCACCAGCTTGAAAGTTTCTTGTAGGCTTGCCTGTGACTGGCAACATCATGCTCCCTCTCACATCTGCAACCATGGCAGTTAATTGGCTAAAGGTATGATCCCTGACTTGGATAAAGTCTCCGTCTTTAACAAGTGAAGCCTCAATACGCTGTACGCCATATCCAAGCTCTGTTATAGGGAAAGGTTGTTTATTGTATAAGGAATCCCTATCCTCTCGCCCCATAGAAACATAAGCAGCTTGATCCAAACATTGATCCAATAAAAGAGTTAAAAGAGTTGGCAATAATCCAGGGTTGTTCTTATGAAAAGTATGACCAAATCCAGCTAAAATTGAAGATATATTCTTAGCTGCTTTTATGTACTGACCTTCAACATTATGCACACCTGCTGAGACTTGTATATTTGGTGAAATGTTATCTAACATTTTCGCACCTAACAATGCAATCATTGCATCAGGGTGACAAAAGTTAGATGTAAAACTATCTAATGGGTTACGTAAAGCACCATGTCTATGAAAGCCTGAGAAAAACCCCAAGCTATTAATTTTCTCACATAAGACATAAGATTCATTAGAGCTACTATCATGACAAAACGACCCAACCAAACATGCAATTACAACATTTTCTCTGTCAAGTTCTTTTTTCAATTTAAATGCCAACTTTATATCATTCATAATATGATTACTATTAGAACTTAATATAATTAACTCACAATTTATTATCAGGTCAGAAAGGGAATTATATTTATAAGTACTACTTAAATTAGAAATTGCCATTTTTTCAATTCTATTCTTAATCTCTTCATCCATTTCGGAAAGAGCCTCACCAGAAAAAGCGCCGAAAAGTTCTCTCCCCTCTCTTGGAGCTAATAGCAGGTTTAGGCCCTTATTTTGCATTGCACAGTTATAGGCAAGAGAAGCAGGGTATAGACCTACACTGTAAAAGCCTACCTTTCCATTTAGAACCTGTTTAAGCCTATTAGCAATAGATTCTTTTGTATATGGCTCGTTAAAAAAGCTATTAGTCAAATCCTTTCTAAACACAGTTTGTTTTATACAAA
>QBWD01000022.1 GCA_003283685.1 Prochlorococcus sp. AG-315-D17 | reverse complement strand
TTTTACTAAATTTTTAAACCAAAAAATTCACTCATCTTTAAGGTAGACATTTTTTTCTGCTCTAACTTGAAGTGGTATTTCCAAAGAATTCATTTCATCCATTTTTATACCATTAACAGAAAGAATTCTTGCCTCTATTCCAAACTCTTGAAATGCTATCTCCATTTCCTTTATTAATTCTTTTTCTACCTGAGCATCAGAATCTACGACTTTACCGATAAGACGCTCCCCCAAGCGACCAATTCTCTGCCTAACGACTTCTCTAGCATTAGTCACCTCAATAATCAGCAAGGTTACTAAAGCAATTAATTCAACTTTATCTGCAATAGGGTTCTAAAATCTCTTCTAAGTCGAAAAATTGATTTGGTGGAATTAATCTTGACAATGGCAATTTAGTACTACCTCCCCCAAGCTTTACTTGAACTGCCTCCAAAGCCTTCCTAGCAGCAACATTAGAACCCTGCTGAAAATTCACCTGACATTCAATAGCTAAATCTTTCGCCAAACCAGCATCTCCTAAATACAAATTCCAGTTTCCTACCTGAATAAATAAGCGGTCTGCAATCAAAACCTCTAACTCTCGGATTTGAGAAGCATCTATAGAACTAGACATTTGAGAGAAATTCTCCTAATTAAAAAGGCCTATGAAAAGAAAAAGGAATTAGCCAATTACCAAAGAAATAATTGCAATCAATCCAATATTAAATCAAAAAGAACATCTATAATATATATCCCTCCATTTCAATGAATTTGGAAGAAAAGGGTATGTCCATATTTTTCTATCATTACGGTAGCCAATCTGATATTGTTTTTTTGTGCGCCTGTAGCTCAGCGGATTAGAGCATCTGACTACGGATCAGAGGGTCGGGAGTTCGAATCTCTCCAGGCGCGTTTGAATAATATGAGAATCCCAATAAAAATAGAAAATAAGTGAAAATTTTCTCTCATTAGAGTAGACATATGCGTACTATCCAATTAGTCAAAAAAATATAAAGTGACTATTAAATCTCCTTTAATTGAAACAGATCCAAGTGTTGCAAAATTAATTAAGAATGAATTAACTCGTCAAGAAACCCATCTAGAGCTGATAGCAAGCGAAAACTTTGCTTCTAATGCTGTCATGCATGCACAAGGATCAGTTCTTACAAACAAGTATGCGGAAGGTCTGCCACATAAACGTTATTACGGAGGCTGTGAATATGTTGATGAAATTGAAAAATTGGCCATTGAAAGGGCGAAAAATCTTTTCAAAGCCAATTGGGCGAATGTTCAACCTCATAGTGGCGCACAAGCAAATTTTGCGGTTTTCTTAAGTCTTCTGAATCCTGGTGACACAATAATGGGTATGGATTTGTCACATGGCGGACACCTAACTCATGGATCACCAGTAAATGTGAGTGGTAAATGGTTTAAAGCCTGCCATTACGAAGTGGACAAAAAGACCGAAATGCTTGATATGGAAGCAATTAGAAAAAAAGCTATTAAAAATAAACCTAAGTTAATCATATGTGGATTTTCAGCCTACCCGCGCAAAATTGACTTCAAAGCATTCAGATCTATTGCAGATGAAGTTAATGCTTTTTTACTTGCAGACATTGCACATATTGCTGGTTTAGTCGCAAGTGGGCTTCACCCAAATCCAGTTCCATATTGCGATGTAGTTACTACAACTACTCATAAAACACTTAGAGGACCTAGAGGTGGCTTAATCCTTTCAAGAGATGAAGAGCTAGGCAAAAAGCTTGATAAATCAGTATTTCCAGGCACTCAGGGTGGTCCATTAGAGCATGTAATTGCAGCCAAGGCTGTTGCATTTAAAGAAGCTTCCGAACCTGATTTTGCTATTTACTCTCAAAAGGTAATCTCTAATGCAAAAGCCCTAGCAGAAACACTCCAAAACAGAGGCATTTCAATAGTCAGTAAAGGTACAGATAATCATATAGTTCTTCTTGATCTAAGAAGCATTGGAATGACAGGTAAGCTAGCTGATCAATTAGTAAGTGAAATCAAGATCACAGCAAATAAAAACACTGTGCCCTTTGACCCTGAATCTCCCTTCGTTACAAGTGGACTAAGACTTGGTTCAGCAGCATTAACAACTCGAGGATTTGATGAAAAAGCATTTGAAGATGTCGGCGATATTATTGCTAGCAGACTTCTTAATCCTGATGATGAAAAAGTAAAGGAAAACTCTATTAAAAAAGTATCTGAACTTTGTAAAAAGTTTCCTTTATATAGTGAAAATAATTAAAGAAAATATAACTCAAAAAAAAGAAAATAAAGTTGCTGAAATCCTATGCATTGGAAGTGAATTATTGCTTGGTAATATCGTAAATACTAATGCTAAATGGTTAGCAGAGGAGTTAGCTTTTTTAGGAATACCCCATTTTAGACAGACTGTTATTGGAGATAATTCTTCAAGACTCAAGGAGGCAATACTTGAAGCTTCATATCGATGCCAGATTCTTATAACAACTGGCGGATTAGGTCCAACTCCTGATGATATAACAACCCAGACAATTGCTTCGGCATTCAATACACCCTTAGAAGAAAGAAAGGATCTTTTAATTGAATTAAAAAATAAATTAAAAGATAAAGATTATCTATTATCTGAAAGTCAAAAGAAGCAGTGCTTAGTTCCATCTGGATCTGAAATTTTAAGAAATTCGACTGGAACAGCATCTGGGATGATTTGGAGTCCAATTCCAGGGTTCTTAGTGATGGCTTTTCCAGGTGTGCCAAGTGAACTTAAAGAGATGTGGACAAAAGAAGCCATCCCTTGGCTTGTTAAAAATAGATTTTCCAATGAACAAATAGCAAGTAAAGTCTTACTTTTTTCAGATATAGGTGAATCATCCTTAGCAGATAAAATTCCACATTTACTTAAAAAAGAGAATCCAACTGTTGCAACATATGCAAGTCTTGGACAAGTAAAATTAAGAATCACAGCAAAAGGAATTAACTTAGATGAGGCGAATAAAAAGATAGAGCCTATCGCAAAAGAATTAGTTAAATTAACTGGTTCAAAATGCTATGGAGAGAACAATCAAACTATTGAAGAATTAGTAATTAAAATGCTAATCAATAACAAAGAAACCCTTGCGGTAGCGGAATCATGTACTGGCGGTGCTTTAGCCTCTGCACTTACAAAGATTCCAGGTTCCTCAAAGGTTTTTTCAGGAGGGATAATTGCTTATAACAATTCAATCAAACAAGAATTATTAGGAGTAGCAGAAGAAATAATTACAAAATATGGAGCCGTTTCTTCTCAAGTTGTTGAGGCCATGTCAGAGGGTGTCCAAAAAAAATTTAAAGTGAATTGGTCAATTTCGATAAGCGGAATAGCTGGTCCTTCTGGAGGAAGTGAAGAAAAACCTATTGGTTTAGTAAGTTTTTGCATTAAAGGTCCCAATAAGATGGTGACATGGGAAGAAAAATTTGGATCTTATAAAACAAGAAAAGATATTCAAAAATTGAGCGTTTTAAAGGCTCTCGATAGATTACGTTTATGTATGCTCAATTAAAGCTAAGGTCCTTATTACTGCATTTGAAAGTTGAGTTCTAACACCCTCTATGACAAAGTTTGGGACTTGCACCGGGTAAGAAAATCATCCGGTGGACCTTCTCAGCTTTTTGTTGGTCTTCATCTTATTCATGAAGTAACTAGCCCTCAAGCATTTGCAGCGATTGAAGAAAAAAAACTAAAAGTCAAATTTCCTCAGCTAACTGTTGCAACAGTTGATCATATAGTTCCAACAACAACTCAGCAGCGCCCCTTCCCTGATCCTCTTGCTGAGGAAATGCTTTGTACTTTAGAAAGAAATTGCAGCGTTCATAAAATTAAACTTCATGGCATAGGCAGCGCTAATCAAGGAGTCGTTCATGTTATGGCTCCAGAGCTTGGATTAACACAACCAGGAATGACTGTAGCCTGTGGCGATTCACATACCTCTACTCATGGAGCGTTTGGAGCAATTGCATTTGGAATAGGGACCAGTCAAGTTCGAGATGTTTTAGCTAGTCAAAGCTTGGCGATGAAAAAACTAAAAGTGAAACGAATTTGGATGGAAGGAGAACTCCGCCAAGGTGTTTATGCGAAAGATCTAATTCTCCATATTATTCGTACGTTAGGTGTTAAAGGTGGTGTTGGTTTTGCTTATGAATTCGCTGGTCCAGCAATAGAAAAACTCTCTATGGAAGAAAGGATGACCATTTGCAATATGGCTATAGAGGGAGGGGCACGATGCGGCTATATCAATCCTGATGAGAATACATATAAATATTTAAAAGGTAGAAAATATGCACCTCAAGGAAAAGCATGGGATTTAGCTATTCGCTGGTGGAAAAGTTTATCCAGTGACTCCAACGCTATTTTTGATGATGAGATCAAATTAAATGCATCAGAAATTGAACCAACAGTGACTTGGGGAATAACTCCAGGACAAGGAATTTCAATCAAAGAAAAAATTCCATATCCTGAATTACTACCACAAAATGACCAACAAATAGCCAAAGATGCTTGCTCTTATATGAAGCTTGCCCCGGGCTCTAGTATTGAAGGGACAAAAGTTGATGTTTGCTTTATTGGAAGCTGTACCAATGGAAGATTAAGTGACCTCCAAGAAGCAGCTAAAATAGTAGAAGGTCGCCAGGTTGCAACTGGAATAAAAGCATTTGTAGTGCCTGGTTCACAACATGTGGCCAGGCAGGCTGAGCTAAAAGGTCTTCATAAGATTTTCCTTAAAGCTGGTTTCGAATGGCGAGAACCAGGATGCTCAATGTGTCTAGCAATGAATCCTGACAAACTTGAGGGAAGGCAAATAAGTGCGAGTTCTAGTAATAGAAATTTCAAAGGCAGACAAGGCTCTGCAAATGGAAGGACTCTTTTAATGAGCCCAGCTATGGTTGCTGCTGCTGCAATCAATGGAAAAGTTACAGATGTACGGAAACTCTTTAAAGATTCAAATTTTTCATAGGGCTATCTAAAAATGAAACAAGATTTTCCAGCAGGCGAAATAAATACAATTTCAGGCAGAAGCTTTGTAATTAAAGGTGATGATATTGATACTGACAGAATAATTCCAGCAAGATTTCTCAAATGTGTTAGTTTTTCTGCTTTAGGAGAACAAGTTTTCGCTGATGATAGAACTGAACTTAAAGGATTACATCCATTTGACCTAAAGGAGAATAAAGGAGCCAAGATTCTTGTAGTAAATGATAATTTTGGATGTGGTTCAAGTAGAGAGCATGCACCACAAGCTCTAATGAGATGGGGTATAAGATTAATTATAGGAGAGAGTTTTGCTGAAATATTTTTCGGGAATTGTCTTGCCTTGGGTATCCCATGTCTCACTTCATCGAAATTAGAAATAAAAAGATTGCAAAACTTAGTCGATAAAAATCCAAAGGTGATTTGGGAGTTCAACCTTCAGGAATTAGAAATGGTAAATAACAAAGAAGCATTCAAACTTCAACTTGAGGCAAGTGACAAAAAAATGCTCTTATCTGGGGAATGGGATGCAACAACACAACTCTTACAGGAAGAAGAAAGAATAAAAGAAACCATGCAAAGATTACCTTATTTAAACAACTTCAAATCAAAGATTTAAAACTTTGCTTTAACTGAATTATCGAATTCAAAACCATTTAAACGAAAATATAATCCACCAGCATTCGCATTTGGATGATAGTAAAGTCCACATTCATATGCTCTCTTATGCAATAACAAGCCTAACTTTGTTCCGAAATATTCTCGGTAATTATCGGAATTAGTATCAACGTTAATATTTGATTCGAGACTCAATATTAAAGGTCCTAACAATTGCTGGGTTAAAGCTAGATTTATTGTTCTTAAATCTATTGCATTATCAAATTTAAATGGACTATTTCCTGATTTAATTTTAAGACCTGGCATAATTGATATCTTAGTATAATCGAGGAAATTTCTTGTTAGATTTCCTAATCTAAGTTCTGGTCCCGCACTCAATTTAACAAAAGCCTGATCACTTCCATCTTCATAGTTAAAGTAAGCTGAATTAATTTTAGTTCTTAAAACTAATTCAGGTTTTATTGAAACAGGAGATAAAAGACTTGTAGCTTCTTTTTCTGAATTTTTTTCATCACTCTGCCAGAGATAATAATCACTATCTAATGATGCAAATAAACTAGAGCGCCAAAGACTAGTTAATTTATTACTAAAAAGTTTTTCTGCTTCATAATTTGCCAATCCAATACGAATGTTGAACCTGTTTTTTATTTCACCTAAATCAAAGTCATTACCTTTATTAAGGTATCCACCATAGGCTGATTTTATTTCTGTTTCACCAATTGTCCCATTCCAAGCTCTAAAGCGGTAGGCAGTAAATATATTAAGATCATACTCATTCAAAATAGGTGATTTTAATTCCCTCCTAAAGGCTGATGAATGCCTTAAACCATCAAATAGATGATCATTATTTAGAGTACTAAAATCATTCCTAATATCATAACTCCAATTCTCATAGTCCGCATCAATATTAAAATTTAAGCCAATTAGATCTAAAAATTTTATTGTATTATTATTTTTTTCATAACTATTACTTTCACTTTTTAAAGCTCTTTGTATTAAGAATTGAGGCTGAAGATCTATATTAATATTCTCATTGAATCGAATGGGATCGTTTCTTCTTATCAAGACTAATCCATCTCTATCTTTACCATCAAAGATTAATTCAAATCTACTTTTTTCCTTTTCATCTCGACCAAATCTCTTTTTCCCAATAGGGATTCTCGCAATCCCCATAAAGTTTAAATAATTTTCTGATGAAATAATAACCATTTCATCGTCTTCTTCTCTTGCAGTAATATCAAAAGCCTCAAAAGAAATCTGAATAGGATCAAAGGGATCATTTGTAAAAGTCATGTGTTCAGATTTCCATCCATTTTCTTCAATAGAAACAAGTTTTGATTTAAACCTCCAATTATTAATTGAGCCTATTGATTTATCAGTTCTAGTTATTTGATTTGCTGGCAATTTTATATTGCCTATAGCAAATTCAATGCCATCGACAAAATCAATTCTTCTATTGTATTTCAAATCATTTCCAGAGGTTTTTTCTATTACTAATCTATCAATCTCACTAGTTAATTTTAAATCTTCAATGAGATTATCAATATCTATAACTCCGTAAGAATCTTCAATTTTTCCTTCTTTTTCAATGAAATTATATTTAAAGGCTTTGCCCCTAAAATATTGACCTCCTCTTGTAAACCTTACATTGCCTTCTGCATTTAAAGTATTAGACAATCTATCATATCTGATAAGGTCAGCCCTTAAAACACCTCCATTAATTATGGCCTTAGCATTACCTTTAGCGACATAAATATTCTGATTATAATCATACTGTTTATCTGCAAAGATTTTCAAAGTTAACGCAGGACTTTCATATTTTTCATACGGCAAAATTTCAGATTGTTGAAATCCTGAAAAACTAGATTGATTATTTAAACTATATTTCGGATCATTTCTTAATTTGAAATTAGGCTTTTCTACTGCTTTCACTACCTCAAATAGTGAAAATAAAAAAGCAAGCCCTAGAAATCTAAGGCTTACAAATACAAAATAATTAAATTTCGTCGCCAAATTCCCCTTGTCGACGAAATGATGATACTGAGCATTGCTATTAAAGGAGCTTTTTGAGTCCAGTAATTAGCGTGTCAGTGTTTAATCCTGAGGACTTTCTAGATCCTTTCTATTTGGTGTCCTTGTTGGATCACTTGCCAAAAAGCCAAACAAAAAGATTCCAACAAAAAAGAAGACGACCGTGTAGACGGAAATCTTAAGGGCAAGCATGGATACTGACCGACTGAATAGAGTTTCAAACCTATCCTATGAAGTCAATAACTCCAATCAGAAAAGGAAAGGTGTTACAGACTTTTGGATAATGAAAAAAAGATTTTCTTCTAGAAAAACACTCTAAAGCCTTTGAAAGACTGATATTTTCGTAATGAGCAAAAACTTTTTTTCTATTTTTAGGTAACAAAAATCTTTACCCTAATGACTATTTTTCTGTAATTTTTTGCGATATTAATCAACTTCTAAAGTGTTTTATGTTTCCAATTTTAAAATTGTTTTAGGACATTCCATCACAAGTTTCAACAGTGGCGTCTTCTTTTGGACTATTTCTCATACAATATCTGGACTCAAACAAAACCTGAGCTTCGAGTAACGAACATGGGACAAAAAACAGCACTTGGATCTTTGCTGAAATCAATCGGCAATTCTGGCCAAGGAAAGGTAGTACCTGGGTGGGGTGCGACCCCAGTGATGGCCTTTGTAGGACTCTTACTACTTGTCTTCCTCGTAATTATGCTCCAGATTTATAATCAATCTCTTCTTCTTCAGGGATTCTCAGTTGATTGGAATGGAGTGAATTGATCAAATCCTGAGTGATTGAGGTTCGCCCATGAATATTTTTGGAGTTGGTCTACCTGAAGTGGCAGTTATTGCTGGCTTGGTATTGATTATTTTTGGTCCAAAACGTCTTCCTGAACTTGGGCGAACCCTCGGGAAAACTCTGAAAGGGCTTCAAAGTGCCTCAACAGAATTTGAGCGTGAAATCAAAAATGCCATGTCTGAAGAACAGTCTTTAAATGAAGACAGCTCTTCTGACAAAGGAAATTGATGTCACATCTCTATTAAATAAAAACCTCTATTCAAATCTCTAGTAAGTTCTTACCTAAGGTATGAGCTCAGATGAATTGAAAATCTTTATTGGGTTGGGTAATCCTGGAGCTGAATATATTAAGACCCGCCATAACGTTGGATTTATGGTACTTGAGGAAATTGCTAGGCTAAATAATTCAGAGTTCCGTCAAAGTAAAAAAATCTTTGGGCAGATTTGTGAAATTGGTCTAGCCGATAATAAAAAGAGACTTTTAATGCCTACAACATTTATGAATGATAGTGGTAGATCCATACGTGCAGCAAAAGACTGGTTTAGATTAAATAACAATGATTTATTAGTCTTAGTTGATGATATGGATCTCCCACTTGGCAAAATTCGACTTCGTTCAAAGGGTAGTTCAGGAGGCCATAATGGATTAAAAAGTATTATCAAACATTTAGGAACAAGCGATTTTCATAGGTTGAAAATTGGCATTGGATCCCCAAGTAGAATTACGACAGAAAGGAAAATGAAAACTGTCTCTCATGTACTAGGAAGGTTTTCATCAGAAGAAATACCAATATTAAATTTGGTAATACAAGAGATAATTATTGGGATTGAATTACTTCAAACAAATGGATGGGAGAAAGTAAGTACTCGCCTAAACTCTTACAAACCAGATATTTCATAAATTTCAAGAGAATGTATGACAAACCAACAACCACTGCTTATCTCAGAATTGATAAGCAGTGCTTCAAGGAAAAACAAGTAGAGGGTAAAGTATGTGCTGGAGATTTTGAATGGGATTTTACTTGGGCTTTTAGCCAAGGTCAACTTTATGTTGAACCTCCTTTAGGTAGAGCTCTGATAAAAGATGCATTAGAGCGATTTCTCGTCAAAGCAGACTACAAGCTTGAATCAGGAGGGGATTATATTTTTACTATCAGGGCCAAATTCTAATATTGACATTATCAGGCCAATTAAGTCTTTTATTTAAAAAATCTTCCACCAAAATCAATGCAACAATTGCATCAAGATTTTCAGGAGGAAAAAGTAATTCTTTTGGAATAAAACGAAAAATATATTTAGGGGGCCAAAGCTCCCAATATCTAAATCTTGCGCGCATTGTTGATCCACTTTCATCTACAAAAAATAAATTATAGATTTTTTTTTCTTTTAATTTTTTTTCTAAAAAGTTGCCGTATGTTCCGTCACCTATAATAATTTTATCGATAAGATAATTTTCATACCAAAAAGAAATTAAATCAGAAAAATCCTCTGATCTAGATATTCTTGCATCAATAACATTTCTAGAATTTATATCAACTAGTAATAATCCACATTTTTTATTTCCAGGATCTATTGAAATTAATTTACTCATTGATTATTATTTCTTAGACTTTTTTCTAAAGACTTTAATTCTAGGGAAATAGATACCTTATCTGCACTATAACTATTTTTAATAGCCTTTGAAATGATTTCAAAGTTACCTTTTCCCTTTCTAATTAAAGTTTTACCTAAATCATTAATCTGATTAGCATTTATTTTCAACTCCGAGCTTAGGGATCCTCTTCTCTTGACCTCAGCTAATGTGGAAGATAGTAAGATTTTGATCTTATTTGTTATTGATTCTGAATCCAACTCAAATGTTTTTATATCCATTTTCGCTATTACTTCACCTTTTCTAGCAATAGTTTTATTAAGTGTAGCTTCAGGGAAAGCATAAACATATTTCTCGCCCCTAAGTATATTCCCAGCTGATCTAATACTAACTACCCAAGTTCTATTATCACCTATGACGTTTTCCAACTGTTCAATATGATCCTTACGAACTAGTAATAATCTCCGATACTTTGACTGACTAGTTTTAGACAAATTAAAAGCAAATAAATTAGCTTGTTGCAATAATCTTTGAATTTCTTCTTTTATATCTTCATTATTTTCTACACGAATAGTTCTAGTCACTAAAGACTGTCCACTACTTATTACTACATCTCCACTTCTTAAAGCATAAAGATTTTTTTCTAATTTTTTTAACTCTTTTTCCCTCTCTGTAATTCTTGTTTGAATTCCCTCTAATTGAAATAGTCCAACGCGAAGCTGACTATTGAAGGCAACCATAATTGCAAATGAAATCGCACTTATAAAACTTCCAGTAAACACAGTTATCAATACTGCAGTACTTTTTGGCCTTAACTTAAATATACTTAAACGTGCTTTGCCAACTTTAGTACCAAGCCGATCTCCCAATGTAGAGACTATCCCCCCTAAGACTAATAAAGAGAAAATCAGAACCCAACCAGTCACAGAGATAACGAAATAAAGGGATGAATTAATCAATCATCCTTAACGATAATAGAATAGACCCTTTAATTGAAACGTTTAGCTAAAGCTACTGGATCAAAGATAGTTATTTTTTTTCTCTCGATTTCCAACAATGATGAATTCTTCAAATCTCCAAGTAAACGAGTAATAGTGACTCGCGTTGAACCAATAGCTTCGGCAATAGATTGATGTGAGAGCTTCAAATCAATAGTCACTCCATTTTCGCAGGGCACTCCAAAGTCCCTACATAAAACAAGCAAAAAACTCGCCAGTCGAGAAGACATGTCCCTATGAGTTAATGTCTCAATCATTGTTTCAGTTTGAAGTATGCGACTTGATAAACCTTGAAGCAAAAGCAAACCAACTGAAGCATCTTGCTCAATTGCATTTCGAACAGAGGTGGCTGGGGCAGAAACAAGTTCTACTCTGGTAAAAGCAACAGAATGATAAAAACGATCTGATCTGTGTCCCGTTAATAACGAAAGGACACCAAAAAGGCTGTTTTCTCTTAACAAAGCAACAGTAATCTCCTCTCCTGTCTCATAGACCCTACTTAATCGGACTGCGCCACGTCTAATTAGGTAAACCCTCTCAGCCGGATCTCCAGGGAAAAAAATTGTTTTTGATCTATCTATTATCTCAGTCGCAACACCATCAAGTGTTCTAATTACATCTAAAAGTGTTTTGTCAGGTAATTGCACAGAAGAAGAAGCATTAATAGTTGCTTGGTTTGATTTATTTCTTGGCTGGCTGAAACGAGTAAAGCCACGATATGAAGTGACCATAGTGAAATAAATATTCGATTGACATTAATAAATACAGCTGAAATGATATGTAGCCATAGCGACTTTTTACAGTCTAAGTCCTATAGAAAAACAATTTTACTATACATAATTTTACAAAATCATTTCTATCGCAATAAAAAGCTTAAAGGTCAAAAATTAATCCATTTGTTCTTACATCATGTAGCTATGCTGCTTAAGACTGAATAAACAATCATTAGTCAACACAACAGAACACCAACCCCATACACCACAGATAGTGTCAAGTAGGTTGATCAAGAGAGATATAGCGCTAGATTGATCATAGGTTTTCATATTTTGATGAACGCAGGTCGTCATAGCACGAGTAATAAACAGGTGGGTTCAATCCCATCGATAGGGGCTTCGCTTAGGCCTGTCCCCTCTCGAACTCCTCTTCAATTAGTAACAACTCAAGGACAAGTTCATATTCACACCTCTTCTTATAGAGGTAGTTTTTCTGTCGTTCTAAGCGAGGCTTTAAGGTCTGCAGGATTAGGCAGCAGAGTTTTAATAGCCCAATTCTTAAAAGGAGGAGTTAATCAAGGGCCTAAGGGTGCAACTCATCTATGTGGACGACTGGAATGGCTAAGACCATCAATTGGATGCTGCCTGCCAGACAATTCAGTTACAAATGATTTAATCTTTCAGGGAAAATCCCAACAAAAAGCCATAAAAGAAATCTGGGAAGTTTGCAAAACTCGTTTAGAAAAAAATAAAATAGATAAGATTGTTTTAGATGAAATAGGATTAGCAATCTCTCTTGGATTCATTGAAGAAAATGACGTGGTCTCGACAATCAATAGTCGTCCATCATCAACAGATATCATTCTTACAGGACCATCAATCCCAATCCCAGTTAGTGAAATGGCTGACCAAATCACAGAATCACGCTGTAGTTAAATGTTAAAAAACGATCGTTGGATTTCAGAGCAGGCTTTACTAGGAATGCTCGTACCTTTTCAGAAAAAACTGATAAGACATCTTGAACCAGAATCAAAAAGCTCTCCTGTTTTAAGCTTTGGTTGCTCATCTTATGGATATGATTTAAGACTTTCTTCAAATGAGTTTCTAATCTTTCGTCATGTTCCTGGAACTGTGATGAATCCAAAAAAATTTAACCCTGCGAATTTAGAATCAACTGAATTAAAAACAGATAAAGATGGTAAGTATTTCATTCTTCCCGCACATTCTTATGGTCTTGGAGTTGCCTTAGAAAAAATGAAGGTTCCACCCAATATTACAGTTATTTGCCTTGGGAAAAGCACCTATGCAAGATTAGGAATCATTGTAAATACAACTCCCGCAGAAGCAAGCTGGGAGGGACATCTTACACTTGAATTCAGTAATAGTTCTGGGGCAGATTGTAGAATCTATGCTGATGAAGGAATCTGCCAATTACTGTTTTTCGAAGGTGATCCCTGTCAAACAACTTACAGTGACCGAGAAGGAAAATATCAACATCAGCCAGAAAAAGTAACTCTAGCTAAAGTTTAAAAATGAGTATTGTTGAATTTATAACATCCACTCCTGATGCTGAGAAAAACATGGCATATATTGCCAGAGTTAGTAATCCGAAAAATCAAGATAATGATGACTTTAAAAAGTTACTTAGATATTGCATCAAGAATGAACACTGGAGTGTTTTTGAACAAGCTTATATGACATTGCAAATTGAAACAAATAGGGGAATTGCGGCGCAAATACTTAGACATCGATCCTTCACATTTCAAGAATTTTCACAACGTTACGCAGACAGTACACAATTAGGAGAGATTCCAATACCAGAATTGAGAAGACAAGATGATAAAAATAGACAAAATTCGATTTCAGATTTGTCTAGTGAAATTATCAACGGTTTTGAACAAAAAATCAAAAGCCAGTTTCTTCTAAATAAAAAACTATATGAAGAAATGCTTGAGGCTGGTATTGCAAAAGAATGTGCAAGATTTGTACTCCCCCTAGCTACACCAACTAGAATCTATATGACAGGATCTTGTCGTTCTTGGATTCACTATATAACTCTTAGAACAGGACATGGAACACAAAAAGAGCATATGAATATTGCACAAGAATGTAAAAGTATTTTCTCTAAACACTATCCAGTTGTATCATCAGCACTAGAGTGGTAACAATCTAATTATGACTTCTTGGCCCTGAAGATTTTGGATTATTTTTCTTGATTGAGTCTTCCGAATAGGACCTTATATTCAAGTCGTCAGAAATTGATATTCTAGAGAAATAAGGTAACTCTGTATTATTAATTAAAGCATTGAAAATATCATTTAGTTCCATCTCATTTTTAGCACCCAAGGAAAAACCTCTAAGATCCCCATTCCTATCAAAGAAGTTCAATTGAGGTATTCCTTTAACATCATATTTATCAATCAGGTCAAGCCATTGAGGGTTATCGACATCGAGTAATACAACATCTAATTTATTTTCATTTCTTTTTTTTTACATTAATCATTGAAGGCGCCATTTCCTTGCAGGCTTCACACCAATCTGCATAAAACTCAATTATTGTAGGTCGACCATTTAATAATGCTTCTTCTGGCAAAGGAGAGTTTCTTGCTAATTGATCAAGTGTTAAATTTGACTTGAATCCATTCTTAAAAAAAAACAAAGAAACAACAAGACAAATACTTAATAAAACTAAAAAAAGTCTTTGAGAAGAATTCAGCTCTTTCTCTTCATTAGACTCAGAACTCATAAGGAGAAGTAAAATAAAAACCTATAAGAATTATTATATAGAGAACTCAAATCTAATTACTAATAATTCATACACACTTTATCAAGTATTTTTAGAAATGTTAATAAATAAATTACTGTTTCTACAATACATTGCCCTATATATTGATAAATCTCTCTCTAAAGCATAAATCTCTCTCTCAGTATAAATTTCATAAGGATTCTTATCTAGCCATTTAAGCCCATTGAATAATTTCCTATCAAAATAACAACTACTATCAATAACCTCAATCATAGATTCCATAACCTCTAAAATATCACTCTGAATAAAAATCTCACCTCCTTCTCGTAAAGAACTTGCCAAAGAATTAAGAAGATATGGCTGTAAAACTCTTCTTTTATAATGTTTTCTTTTAAACCAAGGATCCGGAAATTGAATTGATACTCCTTGTAATTGATCTTTATCTAAATACAAAAGCCATTTTTCCAAACTAACATTCACATTACAAAATAAAAACCTTAAATTAGTCAATCCTAGTTGATTCCTTATTTTCTCAGAAGAAATAACTAAAGGCTCTCTTATCTCAAGACCTAAGAAATTCCACATAGGATATTTTGAGGCTAACTCAATTAAAAATTTTCCTCTTGCGGAACCAATATCTAAATGAATTGGGTATTGAGGCTGCTCAAAAATAGTAGCTTTGTCTGGCAAAGAAAAAGGTACCTGGAAAAATTGACTGAGAGGATTTACATGTTGTCTCTGTCTCACTACTACAGAAAAACTTTATATATCTAATACTAATTAAAACTCTAAAAAAAGTATACTCAATGCTTTGAGAATAAAAACTCAACAAAATCCTTATAGATCGGAAAAATAATTCTTTTCACTATAAATCGCCTAAAGCTATCATTTATAGAGAATATGAATTTAAAAACATTGAAAAACGGAAGGATAAGCATTTGCACGACTATTAAGTATAGAGAAAATTTTTAATAGATCATCATAAGGTTAAAAAAAGATAGGTAAGGGTAGATAATAATAAAGAATGGTATTTTTCATTGACTGAACTTCAATTCCAGATTCTGGTTTGGCTCTCGTATCGGCTCGCAGCAACGTTCGCATTTGGAGTTCCATTATTCCTCTTGATTTGGTCAAAAATAGCAAAAGAACCTCCTATAGAAAGACTTCTATCAATTTATTGGAAAATTTCTAGCCTATATGGGATAAGTATTTTATTTCTGAGTAGTGAGAGGCAAATTGGCTATTTAATTTCATTTGTCGCACCAATACTTATGATTTGTTCCATATGGTTTTGGATAGATATAAATGAAGAGATTGCAGAAATGCCCTTTTATAATTCTATTTCACTAACTACAAAAATCTGGAGATGGTCTCTTTCCTTATGGGGAGTATTACACGTAGTTCTAAATATAATTAGCTTAAAATGTTTAACTTCCAGTAACATTAGCTACTGCAATATTTGGACAGAGCTTCCATTGAATTCACATATAAGCATTAGATCAATTATAAAATTCATATTAGGTGGCAATTGGACAGCAGGAACTGCAAGTTTTTTAGGATATATAGCCTTGATATTTTATGTGTTAGGTTTACTTCAATGGCTCATATTACAATTACCAAAGAATGGTCGAATTGCAGGAAAATTCTAATATCTTTTTAGATATATCTTTTAATATATTACATTAATCATTTTGAATAGCTAACACAGTCTTCTCACATCTACAGCAAATATTTGGATAATTATTATTCTTACTTACTTGATTGACAAAATGCCAACATCTTTCACATTTAATTCCTCTAGCTTTAGTAATATCTATTGTGCCAATATCATTATCCTCACTTAACAAAACCTCAGCCCATGGTTCTCCGCCCAATTGTAAATCTGAAATCAAAAACCAATCTCTTAACACATCAACATTATTGTCAGAGTTAATAGCTAACCAGTTAATTGCCTTTTGAATTTTTTCATCAGATATATCGATTCTAACTGCTGCTTCTAAAGAAGATCCTAACTCTTGCTTACTTCTACAAGTCTCTAACATACGATTTAAAACTGTTCTAAGTTTCCGAATCTGACTAACATGAATATTTAGACTACTATCTTTCCAGGATTTAGGAGTAGTTGGCCAACCTCTTTGAAATACAGATTCTTCCTCTAATTTATATGGTATATTTTGCCAGATATCTTCTGCCATATGACATAAAACTGGTGCTATTAGACCAGCTATCCTCTCTATAATTAAAGATAAAACAGTCTGACATGATCTTCTTCTGAAATCAGATTCAGAGCTCACATATAATCTATCTTTTGCAATATCTAAATAAAAACTAGATAAAACAACAACACAAAAATTCTGTATTGTTTGAAAAAATCTTGAGA
>QBWD01000021.1 GCA_003283685.1 Prochlorococcus sp. AG-315-D17 | reverse complement strand
ACCTATTGATTTACTAATAGGAGGTAAAATAAGACCCCCTATATCAGAAAGTAAAGTAGCTACAATAGTTTTTATTAAACTTTTGCTAATTGCAATCTTCCAATGGCCAATTGGTTACTGGATAAGCAAAAAAGAGAACAGTTTTAAGTTTAGATTTTCATTGCTCTGTCTATTTTTAGGCTGCATTCTTTTATCACTATCAAATTTACTAATAAATGGCTATCAATTAGTTTTAATAGCTTTAATTCCCATAACAATTTCATTGTGTGCTTTTCTACCTTCAGCTTCAGATTTAATAGTTAAATCATCTCCTATCGAAAATAGAGGATCCGCAATAGCTTTATATTCCCAATGTTTTGGTATTAGTGCTCTAACTATTCCATGGATAGCTGGCAAGTTAATTGATAGTTATGGTACTGCAATTCAATTATGGTTTACTATTAGTCTTATATGTATATTATTTTTACCAATTACAAAAAGACTTAAATGAATAATCCTTTTTCATTCTTCAATTCAACTGGTCTCTATTCATTTCTTCAATTCTTAATTCTCTCAAAAACAAGAAGAGTGGAGCAGAAAAAGCGAATGCGATTGTAAATGTAGTTAGAATTACTATCCATAAATTCTTCATTTTCAAGCGATTTGATTCGGAAATTATCCAAATAAATACAGCTGTTGCGCCCACAAAAAGATCTCTAGAAAGAGACTGAGCAGCAGGATTATTATTAGCTAAGTCTATAAACAATTGGAAATCAAATGATGGACCATAAGTTCTTGCAAATTCAATATTCGCAAGGGTAGGTAAAACAGCGCCTAATAAAGCAAGTATTAAATAAACCCATTTAAGAAATTTAAGCTGACTTAACATAATTAATAATTATCTTTGTAAAATCAATCTATCAGAAAAAAAGAAAAAATCTTTTGCAAAAGAAATCGTTTTATCATATAAAAGATAATAATGCCTAGCACTAAATGCAGACTAATAAGGTTATAAAAACATCCAAACTACCTAAACTAAAATTAGCAGTAATAGGTCATGTTGAATGGGTGACTTTTTTAAAAGTCGACCGACTTCCAACCTCAGGAATAATTTCTCATGCAAAAGACTACTTTGAAGAAGCTGCAGGAGGTGCTGCAGTAACAGCTGTACAAATGTCTAGGTTAATAAATGGTTCAGTTGATTTGATAACATCATTAGGGAAAGACAATTGCGGTGAAAAGTGTTACGAGAGGCTTACTAATCATGGCCTGAATTTGAGTGTGGCATGGAGAGAAAAGCCAACAAGAAAAGGTATCAGTCTAATAGAAGAAAATGGAGAAAGAGCAATTACAGTTATAGGAGAAAGATTGCAACCAGTCGCTTCAGATAACCTTCCATGGGATAAATTGAAAAATTATGATGGCATTTTTGTAACCGCCACGGATGCTGAAGGCTTACGACAGGCAAGGAAAGCTAAGTTTCTTGCTGCAACACCAAGAACAGGTAAAAATACATTAAATATTTCTAGAACTAAAATGGATGCTTTGATTGGGAGTGGATTAGATCCAGGAGAAAAAATAAATTTCGAAGAACTTTCTCAAAAGCCCAGCATTTATATAGCGACAGAGGGCAAGGCTGGAGGAATAATTCATCCTCTTAATCAAAGGTTTAATTCAATCAAAGCTTCTTCTAAAGAAATTGATAGCTATGGTTGCGGAGACTGCTTTGCTGGAGGAGTTACAACTGCACTTTCAGCAAAATGGAATCTTGAAGATGCTGTTAACTTAGGAGCATTCTGCGGCGCAGAATGCTCTACTCATCATGGTCCATACTAAAATGATAAAGACAGAAAATAAACAAACATCAAAGAATAAACAGCCAACTTTTGATCATAAAAACTCAATAACCAATAAATTCATAATTATAATTTTCACAGTGATAACTCTCTTTTGCGAATCAGTTTTCATACTGCTAGGTTCAATAAATAGAGGCATCTTTAGAAAAGAAATCCTTACAAATAACAATAATCTGGGTTTTGACTTGATAATTAAAAGAAAAAATTAAAAATCTATTTATCTTATAATCAGATTAAAATCAATGTAGCTTTATCTGGAACATTTTGCTTTAATTTAAGAAGCTATCGATTTCTAAATAGTGAGTATATTTTTAGTATTTATAATCATATTTTTTCCATGCTTTTACTTAATAAAAACAAGAAAGAATTTAGCAAACAAAAAAGGGCTTTTAGAACGGTTCAAGGAACGATTTAAGAACAAGAATGTTAAGAGAGAGAGAATATCTCAAGAGTTTATTAATTCCCTTTTACTTGACCCTGAAAGAAACATCTCCATAGGTAATTGGTACTCAGAGAATGAGCTAAGAGAAAAAGCCGATATACATCGAGCAAGGCTTAGCAAATTCGGGAAGTCAAAAATGAATGGGGAAATGCTATTTGCAGGTCCGAAAGGAGGAGTGTACAAAATAACTAAAGATGGAAAAAAGAAATATGTGTAGATCCTTGAGAGGAAAAAGCATTTTAAGTAACCATTACAATTTAATTTGCTAAGTTATATTCAATAAATTCTTTTCTTTAAAGAGTGATATCTTACCTAACAATTTCCTTTGGAGAGCTAGAACTATCCAATTTAACCTATTGGAGCTTAATTAGTTTAACTATTATATTTGCTATATCATTTATGTTATCAACAATACCTCTTACTAAAAACATAATAGATTCTAAAGATCCATCTTCGAAAAACGAATAAATAATTAGGCAGCATCTCTATATTCAGAAAAATCACGATTAGCCCAGTGTATTGAGTTTGCGTAAAGCTGAGATTTGAGAGTTTCTTTTTTTTCAATTTTTATCGTATTTGATATTGTCTCTTTTTGTAATTCTTTTTTACTAAAATTAGATGATGAAACTTTGGATAGTCTTTCTCGATATTTGAGTGCCAAGCGCTCTATAGAAAACCCTTTAGCAGAAGGCCTGGGCGGCCAGAAATTTCTCACTTGAAATAATTAGTGATTAATCCAAGAAAGCAATAAAAACCTTATGATGCAACTCATTTATAAGGATCCAAAATGTAAATATAAGAATTTAAGCGTCTGGCAAAGCAGGTTTATAACCACTACTATTTCCCACACATTCAAGACTATCTCTAGTCGAAACTCCTGTAACAGGATTTATGCCTTCAGCAATTTTACATAAGTTTGTTTGATCATCTCTATCCAGCACAGCAAATGTGAAATCAGCTCCTTCAATTTGAGCTCCAGCAAAACTACTTCCAGAGGCAATCATATTTACAAGCACAGAGTTTCTAAGATCTGTTTTCTGAAAATTAACTCTATCTGAAAGAGTATCAGTAAGATCTATTCCGTTAAGATTGGACCCTTTAAGGTCAGACAAAGTTAATACTGTCCCATGAAGATCTACATCACTAAAGTCAGCATCCCTTGCGACAGCTCCGGCTATTGAAGATAAATGTAAATCCTGTCCATGAAAGTTGAATCCAGTTATATTTGAGCGGACATAACTGGGGACTTCATCGCCTACGCCTTTTGTAGCAACATTTGCTCCCGCAAATACTGAATCTGTTCCAAAAAATACAATTAATAAACCTAAAAAAATTGAAAGTATCTTTAAGCTAAATCGGTTTTTGATCATAGCTAAAATTGTTTTACTGCCTGTATTCCTCAATTATCTCCTCTTGGAAAGTAATTTATCGAAAAAGATAAAACAAATTAATGTATTTAAAAGGTTATGAGTATAAGTTTAGCTATATCACTATAAAAGAGGTCTACCAGAGAAGAACTTATGAATAACTGGATTCATCCAATAAAGACCCACAAAAAGCATCACCGACAAATTAAAAAAAACTAATACTCCCCCAAAAATTAAAGACTGTATTTCTGAAGAAAAATCATCTTCCAAAATATTGCTATAGATATCTTCAAGACGGCTTTTCATCTTCATAAAAATTTTTATTAATTTAACTACTAAAAGGAATAATTGTGCTCCAAAAAGAGAATTAAAAATAATTTCTTTATTTTTAAAACTGTGAAACTCAAAATTCATCGAGGCAAGATGAGTGAATATCCAATCTTAATCTTTTCTGCATATTCCAACAGAGTTGTCCCTTCGTAGGTATTTAATTTAAACCTATATAAAATTTCATGCCTTTAATTCAAATAAACACCTCTACTGAAAGTATTCTTGAAAATGACTATTTGCAAAAGGAAATTTCAAAGAAAGTTGCGACACTAACTGGAAAGCTAGAAAGTTATTTAATGACAATTCTTCAAAACAATACGGAAATGACATTTGCAGGATCCAAGGAACCCTGCTGCTTTATCAAATTAAAATCCATTGATTCATTAGAACCTTCATCATGACAAGCGCTCTATGTAATTTAATAGCTTCAAAAACTAATTCTCAACAAAATAGAATTTATATTGAATTCATTGGCATTAAATCTTCTTACTTAGGATATAACAATTCTACATTTTTTTGATTATAATTCAAAGCAATATATTCAAATTCTTTATTGCTACAGAATTGCTTTAATTATGGGAGAAAAGTAATTTTCAATCTTCACTAAGCCCATAACTTATATATTATATTAAACACTTCATCAAACAATATCCATTTAATTGGGACATAAACCTATCCTATTCCTATCAATTGATTTACTTCAAAGAATAAATTATACCTTTAAGGACATTACCATTACTTTCAATTTTGTGACTTCATCCCATTTCATCTTTATCTATAATTCCATAAATATTATCGGAAAAGAAGTTAGAGTCTTCTCTACCAACCCATTTTAAATTTCCATTTTAGTCTTTTGATTGAAGGAAATCAACTTCTATTTAGATCAATGAACAGCCTCCATCATAAGGAATATTAAGTTTCGATTATGTATTAAGGAAATAGTATGTTCAATAAAACTGCTCTTAAATCATTGAAATGTGTTTGGGACATTGTTCAATGTAAATAAACACTTGATTGATTCGTTAGAAAGAGGGATCTTTAAGATATCTGTCAAATCAAACTAATGGTTTCCTTGTTTGTTTTCATATTAATCTCACTTTTAACAATCTCTGGAGTACTTTTTTTCAATAAAGGTGAAACAGCTCAAGAGATAAAAAGCGTTCTTAAAGAAATATATGTAAATCTGAAGGATCTATTCTTAAATTTCAAAAAACTGTTTTTAATCCTTAAAAATCTAATCCAATCTCCTACGACAAAAGAGGTAAATGAAAGCGAAGAAAATTCAATCAAAGAAGATACACCTAAATCGACTTCCTCAATTGAATCCGAAATCATCTCCAACAATGATATAGATACTTCGTCTGATGAACTTAGTCCTAAAAGCTCTGACACTGAAACTCAAGTCGCTGATGAACCTCCAATTATTTCCAACAATGATATAGATACTTCATCTGATGAACTTAGTCCTGAAAGCTCTGACACTGAGACTCAAGTCGCTGATGAACCTCCAATTATTTCCAACAATGATATAGATACTTTTTCTAATGATGATTTCAATAGTAAAAATAATGAGGAGGAAGATAAGAACGATGAATTACAAAAATAAAATCACTCTATAAATTCCTGAATTAAAGATTGAAAGATCTTCAAGATAATCTCTTCTTTTGTATAAAAAAACCCCATCATTACGATGAGGCTTTTTTCTTGAAATTAGTTAAAGAAGAAACTAATTCTCACTTGTTGTTAAAGAAGCTATAGATCCAAGAACACGCCTAAAATCAAAGCCCATGGCCCTAAGAGCATGCCAAATATGACCTTGAATAAAGAAGAATCCAAGATAATAATGAACATTAGAAAGCCATGCACGAGAAGTGTGACCAGTCACAACTCCTGTCATATCTCCTGTATCTATCCAATAAGGAGAAATTCCAAATTTAAGCTGTAGCACCTCGCCATACCATGCCTCTGGATAAACAGTGGTATTTGTTGCACACCAAAAGGCAGCAACCATAGCCATCCAACCAATTCCAGCTAAAGACCAAGATAGTACTGCTTCAGCAGAAAGAAGTCCTGCTCCTTTGAATTCGGTGTATTCACCAAGTTGTTTGGTTGCTATATGCCAAGCACCTCCACTGATCTCCAAGAAAGCCAAGAAAGCATGTCCACTCATAACTTCTTCAAGACTATCTATCTGAAGGAAGTCCCATTGATGGCCATATACCATCGCAAAGTCTCCATAACCAGGGAAAACAGTTCGAACAGCATCTAGAGCAGGATCATAAATTCCATGCCACCTAGCCCATTCAACAAACCAAATATTCGCAACACCAAAGAAAATCAAATGGTGGCCAAGAATAAATGTCTGATTATCAGGGTTTTCCCATTCAAGTTTAAATTTCTTGGTTGTTGGGATTGGACCATCTTTTAGATCACCATCGAAAAGCAAAGAGTGTGCAAGGCCAGCAGTTCCATAGACCAAAGAAAAGATCAAATGGAAAATACCTATTGTGGCAACTCCTACTCCTGTAAATAATCCAGCTTCATCAAAGCCAATGCCTATAGAAGCTAAGTGTGGAATACTTACCATTCCCTGATGTCCCATAGGGATTTCAGGGTTATAGCGAGCAACCTCCCAAAGGGTGTTAGCACCCGCAGCGAAACAAATCAATCCTGTATGAGCAACATGCGAGCCAATAAATCGGCCAGCACGGTTAGTCACTACAGAATTACCAACCCACCACCCGTAGGTGACATCTGGATTTCCATAGCTCTGCATAATTTTAATCGATACAGTCGAGATACCGGTGCAGATTACACTGTGCTCAATTGATATGCGCAGAATAGTTAGAGGTCTTTATAGGTCTATCTCCTTTTTCACAAAAAAAGTCCTTATAAAAGACAAAACGTTTGATCAATGAAAAAAAAAAGACAAAAAAAAACCCCCTATAAAAGGAGGTTTTTTGATTTATTTTAGGTTTATCCTGGAGCTCTTCCATTAAAACCAGCGCCATCAACTCTAATAGTTGCATCCTTTTGATTTCCAAAAGATGCAGAGATGTTCTTAAAGTCAAAGCCAAGAGCACGAAGAGCATGCCAAAAATGACCTTGAAGTGCGAAGAAACCAAGATAATAGTGAGAGTTTGACAGAACAGCACGTGTTGAATAGCCGTATGCATACCCCCCTCCTTCAACAGGATGAACAGCATCATTCCAGAATGGAGCGATAGTAAACTTAAATTCAAGTACATCGCCGAAGAATGCTTCTGGATAAACAGTAGTGTTTTGTGAACACCAGAAGGCTGCAACAATTGCCATCCAACCAATACCTGCCAAAGACCAGGAAAGAACAGCTTCTGCTGAAAGTAATTCAGCACCTTTGAACTTGCTCCATTCACCTAAACGCTTTTCCTCCCAGGCGGTTGAACCTGCAATAATGTGAAAAGCACCACCAGTAATCTCTGCAAAAGCAAGGAATGCATGGCCACCCATTACATCCTCAAGACTATCAATAGTTAAGAAGTCAAATTGATGATTCCAAATTGCAGTCAAGTCAAGATTGTAATTGACCTGTCGAACAGCTCCTAGAGCAGGGTCATAGATCCCATGAATTCTGGCCCATTCAACAAACCATATACAAGCAACACCAAAGAAAATCAAATGGTGGCCAAGAATAAATGTCTGGTTGTCAGGATTGTTCCATTCAAGCTTGAATTTCTGAGCTTGTAAAACTTCACTATCTTCAACTTTTTCTTCAAATAGAACCGCATGAAGAAGACCTCCTCCTGCGTAAACCATTGAGAAAATAAGGTGGAGAATACCAATTGTGATAACACCAGCTCCTGTCCAGACTCCAGCTTCGTCAAAGCCAATTCCGATAGCAGCTAAATGGGCAAGAGCTAATCCACCCTGATGCCCCAATGGCATAGATGGATCAAAGCGAGCGAACTCCCAAAGTGTGTTTGCGCCAGCCGCAAAGCAGATCATTCCTGTATGTGCAATATGTGAGGCAATGAATCGGCCAGAGCGGTTGGTAACCACAGAATTACCAGCCCACCACTTGTAGGTAACTTCTGGATTTCCATAGGTCTGCATAATTTTTAAGCAGTACAGGCAAATATGCAATGCAGATTACACGCTGCTCAATTGATATGCTCAGAATCGTTAAAGGTCTTTATTTAGTTAGTCAAATATTTTTTTTATAACTGTCAAAAAACATGGCTTCAAATAGGAATTTCACAATCCATTTTAAAATTCTATAGTGGCAAAAAAGCCTGAGAACGTCTACAGCGCAATGGGTTAGGAAATCAGTCAAAGAAGCAGTACTCACTCCAAACTGGTCTATCTAAAAAAATAATAAAATCTATGTATATAAAGACAAATAATTAAAAAAATCTAAAAAGAGTTAAAGCTACTCAGCTAAAAAGCCTAAAGGTCTCGAAAAAATTCCAAAAAGTTTTCTCTAGAGTAGTTTTTTTACTAACGCTTGAGGCAAAGAGCAAGTAAATGCTTGTAATCGCTTTAAAAAACCTTTTGAAACCAAAAAATCTTCTTTAAAAAGGCAGGAGGAATAAAGATTCATTTGTCTTAGTCATTAATACTGATGTCAAAAAGACAATTTTCTTCCTTTAAAACTAAACTCTCAGCTATAACTAATGTACAGATTCATTAATTTGATGATTGATTTTTCGTATTTGCTTGATTTTGCAACCCAATTACCTCATCCATCAGACCTTGGATTAGTTAAGCCTTCTGGTGGCTTGCAACTACTGCCAGCAATCTTTGGTGTGATTGCAATAATTCAAGTCTCCCAATTTCATTGGTATGCAAGAGACTGTAACGATCCTGAAAAGTTTGAAGGAACAGAAAGACAAAAATTATCAAAATCTTAAACCTAGATATTATAATTTTCAAAAAGTTTAAAAGGGTAGAGTTTTCAACTCTGCCCTTTTTTTATTGGAGATTCTAAAAAAGTTCAAAAAAAAACCCTCTATCTTTTGATAGAGGGTCTAAATATCTAACTAAATATAGAAGGAATAGAGGAATAAGAACTTTTCTTTAATTAAGGAGTTCTTGGTATTCCATAAGGACCAGTTCTATCAAGCAAACGCTTGAAGTCAAATCCCATAGCACGCAATGCATGCCATAAATGGCCTTGAATATAGAAGAACCCTAAATAATAGTGAACGTTAGCCAAAGCACAACGAGTACTATGACCGAAGAATGCACCATCTGAAGGGAGATCTACAGAGTCAACCCAATATGGACCTATTCCAAACTTAAGTATTAAAGGCTCACCAAACCATTCAACAGGGTAAACAGTAGTGTTTTGAGAACACCAGAAAGCAGCAACAACTGCCATCCAGCCAATACCTGCTAAAGACCAAGAAAGAATTGCTTCTGCTGAAAGCAAACCAGCTCCCTTGAATTTGGTATATGTGCCAATTTGCTTAGTTGCGATGTGGAATGCACCACCCCCAATCTGGAAGAATGCCAAGAAAGCATGACCACCCATGACATCCTCAAGGCTATCAATGGTTAAGAAGTCAAATTGATGATTCCAGATCTGAGTCAAGTCAAGATTGTAATTAACTTGACGAATTGCTTCGAGTGCAGGGTCATAGATTCCATGGACTCTGGCCCATTCAACGAACCAGATATTTGCTACACCAAAGAAAATTAAATGGTGGCCAAGGATGAAAGTCTGGTTATCAGGGTTGTCCCATTCCAGCTTGAATTTCTTTGCCTGCGGGACTTCTGAATCCTGCATATCTTCAACAAAAAGAACTGCATGAAGAAGACCACCACCTCCATAAACCATGGAGAGGATGAGATGAACAATTGCAATCGCTGCAACTCCTGCTCCAGTCCAAACACCAGCTTCATCAAAGCCAATGCCAATAGAAGCAAGATGAGCAAGGTATAAAGAGCTCTGATGCCCCATAGGTATCTCTGGGTTGTAGCGAGCTAGTTCCCAAAGAGTGCTACCACCAGTCGCAAAGGCGATTATTCCTGTATGCGCAATATGCGAGGAAATGAATCGTCCTGAACGATTGGTTACCATAGAATTACCAGCCCACCACCCATAGGTGACATCCGGGTTTCCGTAGGTCTGCATGATTTAAGAGTTTTAGGCGTTATACGGTGCACATACCTTACATTGAGGTCTATTCAAAAGCTCAGAATAGTTAAAGGTCTTTATTTAGAAGTAGTAAATTTTTTTAATCCACGACATTTTATAAACATGTCAATTTAGTGTTTTACTTGAATTTTTAAAAAAATAGTCGTTTTTTTGAAATGGAATCAGCGTTACAACTCGAATTACAAAACCTTAAAGGACTGCCTTTTTTTGCAGGAATAATTTGGTTTGGACTTCTTGGAATATGTCTTTTAGCAATTGCTATTGTCTTAATCAGAAAAAAGCTCAAGCCCGAAGAATCAAGAAATCAACTTAATTTGCCAAAAAAGAAGAGCAAACCAAAAGGATTTTAAATCACTAAGAATGTTTGGTTTTTCTCTGTTGATTCTCAAATTAATGTAAAATCTCTGAACACGGGTTTGGCATAGTGGCCACCTGGGTTATCTATAAAAAACAATTTTTCTTTAAATCAATGATTGATTTTTCTCCACTACTTGATTTTGCCACTCAGCTACCTCACCCTTCTGATATTGGTTTAATCAAACCTTCAGGTGGATTTGCTATTATTCCGACTCTTTGTGGACTAGGAGCAGTTTTTGGTGCATCTCAATTCTTTTACTACTCTGATGATTCAAAAAGAATAGATCCTTGGGCCAAGCCTGAAAATTATAAGTAAGAATTAAATCTAGTAAAGAAAGCAGTTTATAAAGCCTGCTTTCTTTTTTTAATTATTTTCTGACAAAAAAAAAGCCTCGTCATGTTGACGAGGCTTTTTTTTTAGAGATTAGAAAGTTAAATCAATTAATCAGAAAGAGTAACTTGAGAGTTATCTAGATTACCTACAGCATCAGTAACCCTCTTGAAATCAAATCCTAAAGCACGAATTGCATGCCATAGATGACCTTGAAGGAAGAAGAAGCCAAGATAGTAGTGAACATTCGAAAGCCAAGCTCTTGAAGTATGACCACTAACTACTCCAGTCATATCAGCAGTATCAATCCAATAAGGAGATATGCCAAATTTAAGAGCTAGTGTTTCTCCATACCAAGCTTCTGGATAAACAGTCGTATTAGTTGCACACCAGAAAGCTGCAATAATAGCCATCCAACCAATACCTGCTAGAGACCAAGACAATATTGCTTCGGAAGAAAGAATATTCTTTCCTTTGAAGTCAGTGTATTCGCCAACTTGCTTGGTTGCGATATGGAAAGCACCTCCTGTTATCTCTACAAATGCTAAGAAAGCGTGTCCGCCCATAACATCTTCCAAACTATCAATAGAAAGGAAATCAAACTGATGTTGCCAGATATGAGTCAAATTCAAGTTGTATTCAACTTGACGAATAGCTCCTAACGCAGGATCGTAAATCCCATGCCATTTAGCCCATTCAACAAACCATATACAAGCAACACCAAAGAAAATTAAATGGTGGCCAAGTATAAAGGTCTGATTATCTGGGTTATCCCACTCAAGCTTGTAGCGAGCTGCTTGAGTATGTTCAGGACGACCTTCAGCAAATAAACCAGAACTATTCTGAGTATCTTCGCTAAAGATCAAGGAATGCAAAAGACCGGCACCGGCATAAACCATTGAACAAATTAAATGGAATACACCTATAAATGCAATAGATGTGCCATCAAAAACTGCTCCAGTTGGATCAAAACCTATACCTATAGAGGCCAGATGAGGAATACTTACCATTCCCTGGTGACCCATTGGGATATCAGGGTTGTAACGAGCGAGTTCCCAAAGTGTGTTTGCACCCGCTGCGAAACAAATCAATCCTGTATGGGCAACATGCGAGCCAATAAATCGGCTTGACTTATTTGTTACAACAGAATTACCAACCCACCACCCGTAGGTGACGTCTGGGTTTCCGTAGGTCTGCATAATTAAAGAATTGAAGTCGAAATTCGCTCTAGAATACAAGTACTGCTAGTAATTTGCTTGGAATCGTTATTTAATATCAAAATATAGTTACCTTAGAGCAATAGTTCTAAAGTAATCTTAAAAAATATTAAGGCCATTAGCCATTAGCCAGAAAGGGTTTAGGCCAAATATTCACTATAGATAAAAAGATGATAATCAAAACCACAGATCCAGGCCTAATCAACTTCAAATGACTATCTATAATTTAATGCCACAAAATAACTTCCCAGAAGATAAAAAATAAAGCCGGAAAGCATTGGTATTAGAGATCCTCAGACATAACTTCTATTTAAATAAAAAATACCCACAAAATACCGAGACCAAAAATAACTTAACAAAATCAGCTTTTCAACTCATTAATTTCCATTCAATTAAACGTAATTCTTGCGCTATCCAAATTTGATGTTGGATTTGCAAACCGCTTGAAGTCAAAGCATCCGGCTCTTATAGAATGCAACAAATGAGCTTACAAAAAGAAGAATCCGAAAATAGTAAAGAACATTAGAAAAAGCAGTAAGAGTTGTATTCCTAGAGAAGGCTGCACGATCGCTTGTATCAAATGTATCAAACCAATCTCGAGAAATACTGAATTTCAAAGCCAAGGACTCTCAATAGCATTCAACTAGTTAAAAGATTTTGTTTTACAAACCAAAAAGCTAAAACCATAACCATCGAGGATATATAAAGTAAGTGAGCAAAAAAGGTCCAAATCAGAAGAAAGAAGTTTTGATTCTATGAATTCAGTGTATTCAACAAGCAATCCTGAGCCATTTTTCAGCTATATGTCGAACTCCACCAATTTTTGAAGAGAAAGCAAGGAATGTATGTTCTCGCATAACATCGTCAAAACTATCAATATTTAAGAAAACATATTGACACTTCCAAATAACATTGAAGATGATTTTAAGCATGAAACAAACTCTTAAATGAATGAAAAAAATCCTCACAGAAATGAATCTCATGAGTTTCTTTCTAAATCAACCTAATAAAATACTTCTGTAAAATATATCGAACTAAATCAAAATATTTGTCTTGAAGTTCTTGTCTCTCATATATGGACATCTCGCCTAAATAAAAAATCTTATACTTATGTAATATTATAGTTTGCAAGATGAAGTTAAAAATTGGCACTAAAATCCCAACATTTTCTGTTTAGATCAAAATGGGCAAAATAGAACACCTGATGGATTAAATAAAGCACTAGTATTGTTTTTTCACCCTAAAGATGATACACCTGGATGCACTATCGAGGCTTGTGGTTTTCGTGATAAATATGACTTATTCAAAATACTGGGTGCAGAAGTATGGGGTATAAGTAATGGAGATAGTGACAGCCATCTTGCTTTCGCTAATAAGAACAATTTGTCTTACCCTTTACTTTGTGACAAAGATAATAATCTAAGAACACTATTTGGAGTCCTAAAATTCCTAGAAATGATAGAATGTAGTGTTACCTATATCATCAACTCAAAAGGAATCATAATACACATCTTCTAAGATCTTCTAAATGGACCAGCACATGTAAAAGAAGCAATAAGAGCATTAAAAGATATTTAACAGTAGTGATTAAGTTAGACAAATTCCTATCTTGATAAGAAAGGGAAAAGAAAACTGATCCTTAGAAAATAAATTCTTTCTTATTTCTTAAAGATAGTTCAGATTTTTTCATTTCTTAAACTTCTCTTAAGTCTCAATAGTAAGGTTGGTGCATATCTCAATAGCTCCTAAAGGTTAATGAAGAATAAATATATTCTAGATTTGTATTCATCTGAAAATTTTTTACTTTAAAAAACGGACTATTGAATCAATCAATCAATTCAAACCATATATTATCTTGCAATAAAGTAGATTTTATTTTCATTACCTGTCCCTTTGAAACCTGTAATGGTTTATGAAATGTATAAATAGGATTACCCCAGTGTGAGTTATTAGTTTTACTGGGGTCATTCTCTAAAGATACATCTTTATAGAGATCGAGCTTGATCCATGTTACCAATCCTAAGCATAATCCATCTTTTTCAATATAGACTTCAATTATTTTATCTTGTTTATGTACTTGTTCCATTTGATAAAAATCAAATGAGAAAATAATTTCTTTTTTACTAAGGAAAGAAGTATTTGATTTTAAATTTGAAAGATTAAATTTCCCCCCTGTAATACTATTAAATCTAGATAAATCATAATTATTTACTCTAGTAACAAATAGTTTTTCTTCAATTTCAGAGTTGCTTTCAATTAATGCGGCTTTAATATATCCAAACTCAGGTATCATTTTTCCATTTTCTTTGAGTAATCTTTTTCGCGCGTCTAAGATTGTTGGTTGAACATTTTCTCCAACAAACTCAGAGGATAAAATCTCAGAGATAATTAAATCAGCTTTTTGATTTAAGTCCTTACCTATAATTATATCAGATGAATTTTTATTTAATACTTTGATTTTTTCAGAATAACCATTTTTTGAAATTATTTTTCTTGCAACTTCAGCAACTTTTTTAGAACTTTCACAAGTTACTACTGTTTTTGCTCCTGCGTCTATTGCCATCATTGAAAGCAAGCCAGAACCAGTTCCTATTTCCAGCACATTTTGATTATGATTGATAGCAAGCTTTATAGCTTTTAAATAAGCATTTGCTCGTTCTTTATCATTAATCATAGGGATATGCCATTGAGGAACTTCTTTCTTTGCGATATTATCCAAAGTTATCCTCGAATCAACTAAGTTAGGATCAAGTTCAATGGCTTTGCGACAATTTATTTCAGCTACTTTTGTGTTACCTAGATCATTCAATATTCCTCCTAAATTTGAATAAGCCATTGCGAAAGAAGGATCAATTTCAATGGCTTTTCTTGTGCATTTTTCAGCCTCTTGTAATTTACCAAATCTTTCTAATATAGCTCCAAGATTATTATGTGCTTCAGCTGATTTTGGATTTAGTTCAATTGCTTTTCGCGTATATATTTCTGCTTCTTTCAGATTTCCAATTTCTTTCAATATACTTCCTATATTAGTATAAGCATCTGGACTACTAGGGAATAAATCTATTGACATTTTATATAATTTTATTGCTAATTCTATTTCGTTTCTTTGTTTAAGTATTACACCATAATTTGAAAAAACTCTTGGATCAGAAAACCCTTGATTAATAAAAAATTGATAATACTTTGCAGCTTCTTTGAGATTTCCTTGTGAATGAAACTTAAATGCTTTAACAATAATTGATTCTTTAGAAAATTGAGAAGGAGTATTAGTAGAAATAGAAATATTCTCTCTAATTTCTCCTAAAGCAAATGGGACTGGAAATGTTTTTACTTCCGTGATTTTCTTATTTTCCTGTTGTTTTTTTCTAGGTCCCTCCATATTTCCCTAAGATAACTTGTAAAGACATCTCCCAACTTTATAACTGATATGGATAATTTAGTTTTTGTTTGTATATTCATTAGCAAAAGCTAGCTTTGTAATCGCATACATCTCATGAATAAAGAGATTTGCTTACAAAAGAATATTTAAAACAGACTCATTTACAAACCAAAAGTTAGAACAGATATAACTCATAAAATGAGACAGAGGGAAGGCAGACTAATCGCTACAAATAGATAATTTTTTCTTGATAACCGATTCATCAGATCGTACTGATTATTTTTTTCGAACCGACGACGACATTTATTTCACTCCTTCTGAAAACTCCTATTTCAGAAAGGAAAAAGATCTTGATTAATTTGTTGCATGGTTTAATCATGTTCAAGAAAGCTATATCTTGGCCGACTTGGAGACCAAAGAAGACCAAAATCATGCAAGAAGGCTCTACCTCATTAGAAAAAAATATAAGAAATTCTTTATCACCTTTATGAGACTGACAAAAAATTTAATCCGCTCCCAGTTAAACACCCAGATAGACGAGTTCAAATATTTCATGAGCAATAGACTATCTATCAAAAACAACATTCAAAATACAAATATTTTGCTTTGATCACTAATTAAGCAATCAAAGCAACAGTATCAGCAAAACCATTACTAGTTAAGTAATCAGTCATTTGCTGCAGGTTTTGATAATTAGCATATTGGATATTGCCATCTGCATGCATAACAGCTCTTAAATATGCGGTATTATCTACCTTACTCCAGTAAATCTCTTGAAATCCATCTGAGTCATAGTCACCCACGGTTTCAAGAAGAAGGTTATCGAGTTTTAAGTCATTGATAAAAGTTCTAGATCCATCCAAAACACTATCTTTTTCAACAACACCAGCTTGAACGAGCGGGTCCTCATAAATGCCTACTATTCTTGTTGTCCCTCCTTCCCCATTTTTAGAGTAATCAAATGCTCCTGTGATTGGATCAATTGATGCAGTAACCCAACGACCACTTTCTTTATTGGTAAATATCGCTTCTGTGATCCCATCAGCATTAACATCTAACTTTCCTTGATATTTATAGGCAGACTCAACACTTATAGGTGCACTAATTCCTAAGTAACCATGGAGGTTACCATCATAGTCTTTGATTCTGGAGAGATTATATTCCCCCCCCGAAATCAAATCGTTACCTATAAGACCATTTTCATAGTCATTGTTTTCAATATCTTGGGAGCCATCACTTAAGCTGTCACCAAAAGCTTCTCCATCAATATCTGAACCAATTTTAGACCAACTGTTATAGACATTATTGTAGATTCGGACATGACCACTATTCTCTCCATTGCCATCATTCCCAGGAGCATAAATAGCTACAACAGAGCCATCATTGGAAAGGCTTACTGAAGTACCGGAGTAGTCACTAATAGCTTCCCCATCAATATCTGAACCAATTTTAGACCAACTGTTATTGACGTTTTTATAGATTCGGACATGACCACTATTCTCTCCATTGCCATCATTTCTAGTAGCGCCAATCGCAACAACAGAGCCATCA
>QBWD01000020.1 GCA_003283685.1 Prochlorococcus sp. AG-315-D17 | reverse complement strand
GGAGTCTTGGCAATTCCAGAACACGGAGCTTGGGTTCCATTTTCAGTATGGGGATATGGAGCAACACAAACATTCAGTTTTGGACTCATTCACGGCTTTAGAAATTTACTAATTTCTAGTCCAAAGCATCAATACAAACCAAAAGACATTTCTCTCAATATCTTTGGTTGTTTGATTTTTCTATTTCTTAGCCACTGGCTTATTGATATTGGAAGGTTTAATAGCTTATCGATTTTATTTTTACAGCTACCACTTTTCTGGTTTGGCTGTCTCATGGGATTCATCGAAGAGTTATTAAAAATTTGTACAGATGCAGAGCTTTCAACAAAACCCCATTCACCTACAACCCGAGAAAAACTATGTGTTTAGAACCAGAGGACCATATGGCCTGGTACGACAGAACAAAAGCTCTTTCAACGGAAAGACTCCATAACTTAGATCTCTATTGGAGAGATAACTTTGAGAACTCCGTTCATCAAGAACTCCATTCAATGGTTCAAATGATCTTGGTGGAACGAGGTGAGAAAACATTGGAAATAAAAAGGCAAGAACAAATCAAAGAACTAAATCGATCTCTCAAGCTATCCAATCCTTTTGGTCGAGTTGTTTCAAGATTCAAAATGCAATTGCATTAATGAATGGAAGACGAGCACCTGATGATCCTGCTGAACTGATTAATAAGACAACACAACATTGGGAGATAGGAAGTCGAGCAAGACAACAACGAACACGAAACCTTTCAGCATTCCTTCGCTACTGCGTGAATGTTCAAAAGTTTCCTGATCGATGGAATCCTCCAACTGATTTGAGTTATCACATTGGAAGGAAGCCAGCTTCCTCTAAGAGTCAAAAGGTTCACTCTGTTACAGATCAAGAGATTATTGATCTGATTCACTCTTTGGAAAATGATGAAAGAGCTAAACGAGATATTCCTGCTGCTTTGAATTGGGCAAGGGCCATTAAATTGATGGTTACTTTTGGAATTAGGCCAGAAGAGTTAAAGCATTTAGAAAAGAAAGTTGATCGAAAAACAAAAGAAGAATATTTATGGTGTTCCTATCAAAAAAGGGCTGGAGGTGGAATGACAGAAGCTAGACGTTTATATCCTCTATATCCAGTCAATAAAAATGGAGTCAAACAAGATTGGAACTTAGTTGAATTATTTGACCAAAAAGATTTTCTACTTACTTCCATCTCTTCAAAACAAAAATGGTGTAGGGGAAGCCTGTTTGAAATACCTCAAGAGACAACAAGCTTGGAAGAAACTAATTATGAATGTCTAGAAGAGAAACGAAAAAGCAGGCTCTTATAGTTTTAGACATGCCTATTCAGTAAGAGGACATCTACTAGATATAGATAATGGTTCAATGAGTCTTGCTATGGGACATAGTATTGAAACTCATTGCCGTGAATATCCTTGGGCAAAAAAGAGTGCTACAACAACTGCATTCGAACAAGCTTTAGCGGCCTGATGATGATTAACAAAGAAAATAGAATGGCAAGGGAGCAAGACTATTACTTGTATTTAAGATGATTCCCTTCGTAATTCTTTTGGAGCTTGGTTAATCTTGCGACAAGTTTGTTATATCTCCTAGCGGCAGCCTTGTTTACAGGATCGACTAGATCAAGTCGCACTTGAGATAAGAAATCCAAGAAATCCTTTGGCTCACAACTCTCTTTTTTCTTCCATGAATGAAACTCTGAATGAATGTTCCCTTCAATCACTAAAATATTCTGATGTAACTCAGCGAGATCAGGCCGAGTAGCTTTATCGAAAAGATGATGTCCATGTAATTGGATTTGACTGGTTCTTGTTTTTCTTTTGCCACTTACCTGACACCTCTGGCCTGCTGATTGCTTGGCAGCTGCAATCGCCTTATCAATCCTTAATGGGGCAGCAGAAATTCTTTTAACTTCAGCTGTAAAGCAGTCTTCAACAACATCTCCTACCGCATCCATCCATGCCTTTCGGGCTTTTGAAATCCTGGAATTTCGACTCATGTCGACAGCAATACTTGCTATGCCTTTTTGACTCCATGTTTTTTGATCATTTTCATCAATAGCAAAATGTACATCAAGTTCTAATCCTTCCTGTCCATCTAGAGACCCTGCATCAAATAGACGTGCTTCTGAATTATTCAGACCTTTACCATTCGTTTGCAAAATATTTATAGTTGTTTTCCTTTGTACAAAAGCTAATTCTCCTCTGATCTCTGGCGGTGGAATGGCTTCTATAAATTCTTGCGTAATTCTTCTTGATACAAGCATCTTTTTTCTTCTCATACGTCTTTGAAAAAGCGCATCTAAAACGTTATTAAGAAGACTTATTTTTTTTTCTTTTTCGTAATACTGAGCAAGCGCCTCTACACCTTCTTCTGTAAACCTTCTAGGTCTGAAAGCAGGATCACCACCTTTTACAAATTCGAAATGATCTCCTTCTATTAGGTCCCATTCATCGTCATCACGTGAATCAAAAAAATCAACAGTTCTATATAAAGAAGTAGTCGTTATATGTAGGATTTTGGCGGTTTCTTTGTCTGTAAGAAGTTCTCTCATTGGTTGGATAATTAATTGTTTTATTTCATCTGAGCGAGAACAGAGTCTCGCATCTTTTGCAGTCGTTCAAAAACTCTTGCATCACCTCCAACATCTGGATGATGTACTTTTGCTAAATTTCTAAACGAATTTTTCACGTCTTCTTTTGACGCAGTCTTGCTATCTAAATTGAACACATGCCAAGGGCGGAAGTTCTCAAGAACATCGATACCGTTGATGCATGTTGTCCCTGTCTTGTTTCTTTCTTCAGCTGGCACACCTATCCACTTTCTATATAGTTTCATCCAATCAGCTTTGGTTTTGAGAGAAATATCTTCCCCAGTCATTGACATGGTGAAATTCTTATTTTTCCGAAGCTCTGTAACTGTTTTGCATCCAAAATTCGCCAAGACAGCTTTCTTTGCTTCTGCCATTGTCATTGCTTTTGGCTTTTTAGCCTTCGGAATGAGAAAAGGACCACCATTAATTTTCTCTGCAAACCCATATAACAATTCTTCTGAAATATCTCCTTGTGAAGTTAAGTCGCTTATCAATGCAACAACTTCAGGCTTAGTAAGTCGCTTGCACTTTGTGGCCATAACACCTGATGTGTTTCTCTTCCTTATTCTCAGACGTTAGCGTCCTCTAGGCCTGAAATAAGAGGACTTATATTCGGAAGCAATATTTACTAATAATCCAACTCAATTTATACAAAAAACTCTTTCCTTATTTCTCTTACTAAATTCTTGTCATTTTGAATTTTTATTAGACAACTGTTTCTTTTAGGAGCTAAAAAAGAAGTCCACTATGTTTTTATCTCTTGTCTATATCAGTCACCTCTCCTTGTCCTGAGAGTACCGTTGAAGAATTAGGAATTAAAAATTGGCCAATTTGGACTTGTGAAGCAAGTTCTTTTGATTGGACTTATGACGATCAAGAGACTTGCTTGTTGCTTGAAGGTGACGTGACAGTGACTCCTGATGGTGGAGAACCTGTAAGGTTTGGTGCCGGTGACTTAGTTATATTTCCTGCAGGCATGGACTGTAGGTGGGATGTTCATAAAGCAGTCCGAAAGCATTATCGATTTGGTGATTAAACTAGGTAACCTCTTTCAAATCAGATGAAAAACATGTCTAAAGTTATTGCAATCGGAATTGTTGCGATCTTTGTCCTTTCTGCTTTTGCAGGATTATTCGGGACTCTTTTATCCAGCTAATAAATATTCAAATGATTTATAAAATCGTTAGGCATGATAAAGAATCTGATGACATTACTCAGCAATCATTTAACAGCTATGACGAAGCATACGACCTATTAGAAGAAATATATTCCGATGTTTGTTGTTCTGATGCTGATTATGGGGACCGTCCCTATTATGAAATTATTGAAGTAGAAGAATGAAACTGATAGAAAAGCACAAGCAACTAATTGCCTGGTATCAAAAGAAGCTGGGCCTAAGTGATTATGGATTGCTGTGGCTTGTCTTTTTTAAAGGAGTATTTGTAGCCCTAGTAGTAGAAAGATTAATTGTGCACTAAATGTTTGATCAAGACGCTCTATTGGAATATCTAAGTTCACCTGAGGGGATTAATAAAATTATTGTAGGAATAATCTTAGTTGGAGCCATTAATGCAATCTTCATTACCTATAGCGTTAGGAGTACATATGGCGCTGCAAAAAAAGAAAAAGATCGACTCATGATGCAACAAGAAAAGATCGATAAATTATCACTGACACAGGAATAGATTATATGCCTCTTTTAAAACTATGGAGAAGAACATCAAGAGGTAGACGTTTAAATATTAAACGTGTCATCTTATTCCCCATAATTGTTTATGCCGCATATATTTTCATTGATAGCTTTATGCCATTGTTTATGGCTGGGTTTGTAATTTGGTTGTTGTATAACTGGACTGGGAAACGGAGGTATTGGTGATGCGTAAAAAACTATTTACCGCAGAAGAAGAGAAAGAAAAATTCTTAAACCTAATCAAAGACAATCAAACTCAATATTGATTCCGTACTGTCCTGCGATACCTTCTAAGTCATCCATAGAAAGATCATAGAAATAACTGCGAATACATTGAAAGGCATGAAAGCTTTCAAGCTTTCCTTTCCCTTTATAGATTTCTCTAGCAATTTTTTGTGCGAGCTGTTCTTTTGTCATTTTTTCAAGCAGCCTCGGGACACCATCCAATCTTTCTCTCGAGTCGCTGCATCCAACACTGACACTTTGAAGTTAGATGATCTCCATGAGGTATAAGACGTTGATGGAGATGACAAGTAAGAATCGTTCTGCAATGCCTGTCGCAGCAATAATTGAAATGTTGACATGTCATGCAAACGCTAGCTGAACGTGTGTGTTTAAGAGTGTCTTCTTCGAGATAGTCCCACTCCTCTGCTGGGTTGTAACGCTTCTGGGGTAGAACTTTTTGGGTGCGATACGAAGACATTGCCTTAATCCAATAGGTTCTGCTACCACTGAATTCCAATCTGATGCACGAAAAACGGCATAGGGTGAGGACGCTGGAGCCATGTGTCTGTAGCAGTACACATGTACTAGCAACGGTAAGGAGGTGTTGTCAAGTATTCCTCGAATATTACTCCAAAAATCAATAAAGATTAATTAATCTTGGTCACAATCAGATTCCCATGGACTGGATAAATACTCGACACATAAAGTCTCGCGAAACAATTCCTATCTAAGCGACCTAGATCAGCTAGAAAGAGTTAAGGAATAGACAGATTTGAATGAGCAACAACATTTTCTACAAGGCTTTGGCTGCTGTAAGTACTGTTGGGATTGTTGTTATTGCAGGAATACAAGTAACAACTGCTTTAAAGAAAGGTAATACCGCTGTAGATCAATTAGCCAAAACCATGCTTGAGATAAAGAATGTACGCAAAGAGGCTCTAGATGAAGTGAAGTCAATAAGAGCAGAACTGTCAAAAGAACGAAAGGATGCCTTGACTGAAGTTAAATCAGTTAGATCTGAAGTTTTACAGGAACTAAATTCTCTTAGCTCAGAGGCATTAGGAAAAGTTGAAACAGTTCAAAAGTCAGCTTTATCTGAAGTAAAGACAATTAGATCAGATGTTTTAAAAGAACTTGATAGCATTCGGTCTAATACTTTGAATGAAATTAAAACCGATAGATCAAATGCCTTAATTCAAGTAAAAGCAGCTAGAGAGGAAGCATTAAAGAAAATAAATCAAGGTTCAAGTCCAAAACCTGACAAGGTTTGGTTGCTTTTAAGATTTGGAAGCGCAACCCATGCGGCTGCTTTTGAGAAAATACCGATGTTAGATATGAGTCAATGTGAAATGCAAGGATCAATATTTACAGGAAGCAAGCGACTACATCCAGATGATTACAGAGGATTTGAATGTTTAGAGAGCGAATAAAATGAAGAAAATTTTAATTCCTTTTTTTCTCCTCTCTCTATTTGGATCAATTGCCAAAGCTGACTTTGGAGATGCAGCTTTTCCAGTCGAATTATTTAGTGAAGGACCAAAAAGTTATCACGATGCTTGGTGCAGAAAGATTAAAAACAAATGTAGGGTTCGATTTCAAGGACCTGCAATGTGGGTTGAAGGACAAGGAGGTATTCAAAGAGATCAATTTATTGGTTTTAGATATGACGAGGATGGTTCATCTTGGGGATCAATGGAGTATTACAACTACATCTCTTACCGAGCAGGAGATGGAACAGAGAGGGAAGCTTTATTTCTTTTCTCCCATTTCAATGCACAAAGAGATTTCATAAGAGCTTTAAATCGTTGGAGGCGTCAAGAACCAAAGCCAATTCCCAATTACCGATTCCCCGCTAGCCAAGGTCCACAAGACACCCAAGGCAGAGACAAGGGTAATAACCCTTACGACAATCAACCAATCAAGGATTGGTCAGAAAAGACCACCAAGGAATAACCAGTAGGGAACAAGTGCAATTCAATGGTTGGGAGATATAAAACTGAATGCATGGATTACTAGATAAATAGCACGTATCAAATCAGTCATCCTTAGCCAATAAAATTATGATAAAAATTTGTGAGCAGAAGTAATACGTCACAAGAAGGACGCTTTCCCCCCAGTACCCATAATTGAATAGGCTATGAGGAGTGAATCAGGTAACCCATTTAGTGCGTTAGATTAGCTATCTAGCGTACTTCTTCTGTTCTCACCCATAAACAAAGGATGTAGACACCTATATCAAGCGTGGATATGCAAAGAGAATGTTAGGAGATAAGCAGGGAGAAGTATCTGATTACTGCGAGGTAGCATTAGTAAAAGGTGAGATTGCCTCTGAAAGAAGGAAAACTAATTAACTTTCTTATTCCACTCTTTAAAACTTGATTGGCAATTTGGAGGAGATGGTTCAACTATCCCCTTCATTCTTTTCCATCGAACATAAAGAGCACCTAACCACCAAGACTCAGCAAGAGAAGATGCACCATTCTTCAACAACTTTCTTCTTTTTGATTGAACTGCATTGAATCAAGCAGTTCCTGTTTCCAGTCAATCTCCTCCATACCATTAAATTCTAAGTCCTTCATCAATCAATATAGGTTTTTAAGCTATAGTTATTTCGCTAAATTTTGCCGAGTTTGTCATTACAAATAAAGCAATATTTGTCCGCATATTTAAAATAGATAAAAGATAACTTTGACAAAATGGCTACCAGAATTAATAAATATTTAAGTGAAGTCGGTTATTGTTCTAGAAGAGTCGCAGATAGACTAATTGAAGAAGGAAAAGTAGTCATTAATGGTAAAATTCCAGAAAAGGGTACCAAGATAGAGGAAGGTGATCAAGTAAAAGTTGACGGTCAAATAATAGAAAAATCAACGAAAGAAAAAAATATATACTTAGCCTTTAATAAACCTGTTGGGATTGTTTGCACAACCGATAGAAGACTAGAATACGACAACATTATAGATTTCATTAAATATCCTACAAGAATTTTTCCTATTGGAAGATTGGATAAGCCCAGTGAGGGATTAATTTTTTTAACTAACGATGGAGATATCGTAAATAAAATACTCAGAGCAAGAAATAATCATGAAAAAGAATACATCGTAAGCGTTAATCGTCCGATTAATAGAGACTTTATTCAAAGGATGAGTAATGGAGTTGAAATATTAGAAACCATAACTAAGAATTGTTTCGTAAAACAATTGGGGGCAAAAAAATTTAAAATCATACTCACTCAAGGACTTAACCGTCAGATTAGGAGAATGTGTGAGTCCTTAGGCTACAGAGTACAGTCATTAAAGCGTGTAAGAATTATGAATATTAAGTTAGACGTACCAACAGGAAAATATCGCGAATTTACCAAAGAAGAACTCTTAGACTTAAATGGATTACTCGAAAAATCTTCAGAAACATTTGACTAATCTGCAGGCCATTGCCCAAAAGCTGATATAGCTACTCAATCAAGACTTAAGTCTTACCCATTTTTTCTTATTACCTATTGCTCTACCTGTAATAGAAGCCATTCCAAATCTGGATCACTGCAATACCCAGGACCTACACAAGCCTCCAGGTCATAAAGACAATGACTGTTTTTAGCTCGAGGAATTTTCCTCATCCAACAAGTACCTTCTGTTAAAAGGCCAAGTTTCCTCATGGTCAGCAAGGTGCGTTCTGACCGTCCGAGATATTCAGCAGCAACCTTTTGGGGATGCTACTTTATTTTTGGTTCCATTTTCTGACTAAAGGGAAATCCCTTCTCTCTTCAATGCTGCTTTGATGTTCCTAGGAAACTTGTGAGAAAGACTCCTATAAATCCCTAACTGAAAATCATCTTTAGAATCAATTGCTTGCCCAACTCTCCTAAGAAAGTCTTCAACATCCAAGGGGTTTTCTTTCTTTAGGGTTTTTTGAACTGGCTTCATTGCAGCTTAAAAATTAAAGGGGTGAATATTTAGCCATCAAAAATTGATCTATTACTGAAGTTACCCCGTAGGACTTACGGGCCACCTTCTTGCATTGCTACGAAGATAACTACTTATGCTTAATTTGACAACAACATTCTGAAGTAACCGTATTCACACTTATTTTTCAAACCAATAAAAAGGGGGCTAATTGCCCCCTAGCGATCGACTGTCAACAATTCAATTCTGAGTTAAGAATTCTATTGCTGCAACTATTAGATCTGCTTTGCTAAGCATTGATTAAGGTCCTCTCCCCGATTGTTCGAGGAAAGAAGCTCAATATGAAGTGAAGACACTAAAAAGGGCCCTAGCAATTTTGATTGGAAAGTAAGAAAACTAAGCTTGCGTCTACTTATTTAGAGATTTTAAATATCTCTTTCTTTGACCACTTCCTTCTACTTCAAAATGCCATGTAGGCCTTTTTCTGTCGGATGTTTTCAAATAGTCTTTAGACTTTGACGAGCTTGAATCCTTCTTAAACGAAGTAACCATAAGATTATTTAACCATATTTCCTGATAATTTGCTGTTCGGATAACATCTCAGGCTTGTTTTACGTAATACTCGAAGTAACTAAATCAGAGAAAAGCCCCTTCCCCCGTTGCTCGAGGAAAGAGGCTAATCGAGAAATCAATGCTCTAAATAACTAACGTCCTCAAGTTACTTATCAAGCAGCGACTTTTTCTTTCTCTTTCTTAGCTGGAGCAAGTGCTTTGAGCTCCTCTTGCAACTCAACCTCACGATCTGTCAATACTTTGACTCGTGCCTGATAGTTCTCCTCAAGTCTCATACGAGAAGTCTCAATATTATCGAGTTCTTCTTGATGTTGCTTACGCTTTAGTTCTTCTAACTGACTATCAGAGACAACATATACAGTTCTCATAGGAGATAAGAAAGAGTCAGAGAATACAGCATCAAATAAAGAGGAATACATCAGGTCTCTTGCGAGTTACATAACTACTTTCGCCCGACTAATTAAATTCAGAAAGGTTGCAAACCGAAGAAATATATTCGGTGTCTACTACTCAGATCGGTTGCCACTAATGATTAGTTGGGTATACCAATAAGAGTATTGATTATTATTTAAGCCTATAGATCCTCTTAGATTTCAAAACAAGCCTTATCACTTTCAGGTTGGTCTAAATATTGCCTATGCCTATCTGATGGGTCAACTTCCTAGAAAATGATAATTAAGTCTGGCCTACATTTAGGAGACGGAAGTTAAGATTATTTATTTCGATTATTCCTTCTTCACTAAGATTTCTTAGCACACCAAAGAGTGAAAATTCAGAGGTCGATCCTCGTCGAATTGTGAAAGAAGGCGGGCATTCTGACTTGTATCGATGAATCTCAATACATCACAGTTGCGTGACAGCAGCGGATTCGCACCACTTTTCCCCATTACTTCCAATAGCTGATTCCCAACATGAATTTACCCTCTTGATAATGATCTAATGAGGCATCTCAGCGGTGCGAAGCATAATCAAGAACCAAAGGAAACCCACTATTACGGCAGTAGCAACTCCAGCACCTAAGCCAAACTTGTTAGTAGCGATAGGGACAATAATAGGGAAAATCAATGCGCCGGCTATTGGGGTCAAAAGAATGAACAAACGCATAGAGTTGAGCCGTATTGTGCTCATATAATATAACGGTATTATGATATTATGATAACGAAACAGAAAGAGTTGCGACTTTTGATAAGAAATCTCCACAAAAGAAAGTTCATGTCGATTAAGGACAGGCCTCTCGCGAAAACAACTACAAAGTTGACACCAATTGATCGTTCGGATGCTGACGATCAAATTAATGAGATATTCATCAAGGCCGAACAAATTTCGGCATCATTGTTTCTTTGCACTAGCAAATTATTTGTAGAAGAAAGTCAGACTTGGCAAAGACTTTCTTCAAGGTGCAACGACCACGTTGAATTGCTAACTAGATTTTCAACAAAAGAAAGGCTGTCTGTCAATCGATACTTTGCAACCAACATGCTAAGTCCATTTAAAGATCTTTTTACTAAAGGAATTAGGAAATTAAAAAGAGGACATTGCCTTGTTGTTCAATATTCATTAGTAGAAACGATACTTTTTTCCTTATATCTTTTATATCTTCCATTATCTGGCCCAAGACAGCAAGAAATCATGGAAATAATAGATGCAAAGTTGACAACCTCTTATTTTTTAGAGACTTGGTTAAGAGCAAATATCAAGTATGAAGAATCAGATGTTTATTCTTGCCTTGAGGAAATAATTCCAATGACATTAGATTTTATTTATTCATTATCTCCGCAATTGAATATTATTGGCATTAATCCCTACGATTTTCTATCAGAAACGACTACTCGGTTAAATGAGTTCTTCAAAGAAGTCAATTTCCCTATGAAAAAGGCAAGACTTCTTGTAAGTAAATCCTCTATGAATCCCAAGTTTATAGAGCTTAAAAGAATGAATTTAGAAAGCACATAGAAAGAGATTCTATTCTATATATCGTAAACCCTAATCAAAAAGCCAATGCTTTCTTGCTGTTGTCATTGACATGCTCTTCTTCATCTTTTCTTATTGATTCCACTACATCACGCATTGTTAGTGGTTGGGCATCTCCTCTTTTAAGCCAGTAATTGTTGGGTGTTTTGTAGTAGTTAATAGCTGTCGGTACTGCAGGCTGGCTTAGCCACTCTTCTGTTTGTTCGATTTGCATTCGTTTATAGGTTTCAACTGCTTCAACTTCAACTGCCTCCCCTAGGAGTGCCGCAAACTCATGATCAATCAGGGTGATAATAGCAAAAGTCCAATAAATGATTACTGCAATATGCCTTGCCAAAAAACGATCACCCCAATGTTTTAAGCCATTGAGGTCCCGACCGAAGATGTCTTCGTGTGTCTGCTCATTACTATCTTGTATTCGAGCTAGTTCCAATGTGAGCCTAATTTGCCCACTATGGTCAAGCCCAATAGTCTCAAGGTAATGGCAAGCACTTTCCTCTGCTGTGTATGCAGTACGTGCAATAATTTCAAGCGCAGCAGCACGCCTCTCGTCCGCATTAGGCCATATTAAATTCAGAAGCGTCTCGACTGCTGTGATTAAGTAGAACGCTATTTCAGCTTTCTGAGTCTTTGTCTTCATCTAAGTATTGCAATCCAATAGAATATAACACTATCATGATACTGTGCTAGAGGTTCTCAAGTGTCTGCTATGTACCAAGTGACAATTTACGATGGAGATAAGTGCCTGAAGTTTCAGTGTAATGATGAACAAACTATCCTCGAAGCAGCAGAAGATGCAAATATTGAACTAGAGCATTCCTGTGGTGTAGGAGTTTGCTCAGATTGTGCTGTTCGACTATTAGGAGGGAAAGTTCGCTTGCAAGACGGTCATGTTGCTGGAGATGAATGCCTTAACAAAGGATTAGTGCTTCTTTGCGTTAGTTCACCATTATCAAACTTAACGTTACGTATTGACTCAAGTAATGGAATAGACAATATCTATTCTTCTGGAGTCTAATTAAAATTGACTATTGGGAGCAAAATTTGAGTAAGATTTTAGACATACCTACACAGGTTTTATAGCAAAAGAGATCGAATTATTTTGATCGTAATTACGACAACTTTTCTTCAATCAAATATGTAGGAAAGTCCCTCATATAAATGAAGTGGCCATTATCCGACTCACTTAAATGTCGACTAGCACCTAAAGAAATATCGACCCAACAGTCTTGCAACTCCTTTTCCCAGGTGTATTTCTCATTTTCAATCTTATAGATGGTTTTATGTAGATGCTTGGGGTACTTCCGGGGAAGTTCCTCGTAGTTTAATTCTTCAATGTTCATGTGTTTTAAAAGAATGGGATACAAACTTCTTAGCCGTGAAATAAAGCAGGTATCAGGATCACCTTTACTTCATATAAAGGCCAGCAATGATTAATTTCTTGAGCCTTATCCTCTTTGATAAAAAAAACTTTTACTAATCCATGTCTTGAACTAGTTTAGGTTTTTTTCGAGTCGTAGTAATCTCTAAAAAGAATTAACAACCAATCTAATTACCTGAATAAACGCCAAAATAATAAAAAGCCACAGCGATGTCATTCCTAACTTGTTATGGAATGACCCTTTTTTGTAGTCAAAAGGTCGAGAATCTAAACGCATCAGAAAATAAAAAGGCATACTACTAGCATACTCTTATGCTTATATGCTAATATAATATTTCTGTTATTCTTTGTCCATGATAAATAAGGTCGTAATCGTTCTCTCAATAACAACTATTATTATTTATTATCTTATTTATACTTATAAAAACCGTCATCATTTATAGAGTCAAGGATTTGACAAGATATGCAAGAACATCTAGAAACTACTTATCTTTAAACATTTAATCCTTTAGGAATCCAAGAATTCTCTAATTTTACATTCAATAAACAAGCGTCTTTAAAATTTGTTTCTCTTAAGTCACAATTGCTCAAGTCAGCTCCTTCTAGATTTGCTTTTGAAAAGTTAGTTCCATAAAGACAGCAACCATTCAGATTTGCCTTTTGCAAATTAACACCATCAAAAAAAGCAAAGCTTAAATCTGCACCCGAAAAATCAGATTCACCAAGGTCAGTTAGCTGGTCAAGTGCTGATCTGAAATCTGCTTCTATCAATCGAGATCTTTGCCACTGAGCCTTACTTGCTATAACACCTCTTGCAATACATCTATGCATTAATGAGTTTTCTAAATTGGCATTTTGAAGACGTGATCCAGATAAATCTGACTCTTGCCAAAAAGATGTACTCGCTTTTATTCCTGATAGATCAGCACCCCAAAGAATTGATTGCTGAAAGCAACAACTTTCAAGTATGGCATTTCTAAATTTTGCATATCCAAAACGAGACTCTTTAAACCTTCCGCCACTTAAATCACAATTACTTATATCTAGTTTGGTTCCGTCAAGATTCTCTAAATGTAAATTCTGTAGATAGCGAATACCTTTATCTAATTCAAGTTGAAGTTCCTCCCTTGAACTTGGGGAATAGGAATCCTCCATTAAAAACCAGAATTAATAGCATTTATTTGTTTTTGATTCACCGATTGAAGAATCTTTCTTGCTTGTACCAGAAATTTAAAAACCGTTTTATCTACTACTTCATAAAAGACCAAGCTTCCTTCTGGCATTCTTCTAACTATCCCAGCAATAGTTAACAACTTTAAATGCTTAGATACCAATGCTTGTGATAACCCTGTTTGTTCAACGACACTAGTGACATTTAAGGGTCCATCTTTTAGGACTTCTAAAACAGCTAAACGATTTACCTCCGATAAAACCTTAAAAAACTCAGCTAACCTTTCCATCTTCTTTTAGAAAGAATATTAAATCCCACTATAAAACATTCAACCATTTATTGATAATGGAATATCACAGTTTTTGCATACTGTTATTTGATTTATCACAATTACCAGAACAATTCTTTTTGCAACACTTAGATAAAGCTATGTTTCGTTGAATAGGAAGTGGAGGAAGTTCACTTGCGTATTTCCAAAGAGTATTAACATCGGATTTTATACAAATTCTATGGCCTCCAAATCTAAGTTTTAACCATGTAATTACTCCAGGATCTAAAGCCGCTACGGCTTCATAGTTCAAGGCAGAGTAAGCCTTCAATTCAAGCTTAGATAACAGTTCTGGGGATAAATACCAAAGAGGATATTTTTCGTCTCTCCTAATACGACGTTCATTCATGGATTCACGAAGTTGACCATCAGCGCTTAACTCCCCAAATGGAGCTAGTAATACATGTATCTCCATGCTTTTAGACACAAAAGAGTCTTGAGATCTAGGAATAACAATATTATACTAGTGTGGTATCGTTATCTTCAGGTTTCTTTCTTTTTATGAGAGATATTTGCAAAAAAACGTCAAACATTCCTCCTGGAGCTCTTCCAAATATAAGTTCTCGTGAGATAGCGAGTAAACTATTCCAGCAAATACAAGATGAAATAACAGAGGGACTGACTCTTTTAGATGGAGAAGCATCTTTCTCAGAAGAAACGTGGAAAAGATCCGAAGGAGGTGGAGGTCGTTCTCGTGTTATTAAAAATGGAGGTGTTTTCGAGCAAGGAGGTATTAATTTCTCGGAAGTTCATGGACATGAATTACCAGAATCAATTCTTAGTCAAAGACCAGAAGCAAAAGGTCATTCATGGTTTGCAACTGGTACGTCTATGGTTCTTCATCCTCGAAATCCTTATGTTCCTACCACACATTTAAATTATCGATATTTCGAAGCAGGTCCTGTTTGGTGGTTTGGAGGAGGTGCCGATCTGACTCCATATTATCCCTACTTAGAAGATGTTAAACATTTTCACAATGTGCATAAAGAAGCTTGTGATTCAGTGGATAAAAACTTTTACCCAGTGTTCAAGCCATGGTGTGATGAATATTTTTTCCTAAAACATAGATCTGAAACAAGAGGGATTGGAGGTATTTTTTATGATTATCAAAATGGAACTGGAAGTCTATATAAAGGAAATCAACCTAATAGCCATGCTTACCAAGCCTCTGATTCGTTGGGTGAGCAAACGATAACGTGGCATGAGCTACTTTCTTTAGCTAAAGCCTGTGGTAAGGCATTTTTGCCGTCTTACGCACCAATTGTGCAAAAACGAAATAACAAAATATATGGAAAGGGAGAGAGAGACTTTCAATTATATAGACGTGGTCGATATGCAGAATTCAATCTTGTATGGGATAGAGGTACAATTTTTGGACTTCAAACAAATGGTCGAACGGAATCAATTCTCATGTCGATGCCTCCACTAGCTCGATGGGAATATGGATATAAACCACCCGCAAATTCAAGAGAATCCCTATTGACCGATTTATTTACTCAACCTCAAGAATGGTTCAACGATCCAAGTCTTGAAGTTCGATGCGAAAGACATGATGCAATTAACTAAAAAATAATAATAATTAAGACTCTGCTGGAGGTGGTCTATGGCTTGAAGACTAGGCAAAAGAAAATAGTGTTCCTATTTGTTAGCTAAAAAATTAATATATTTTTTTAATGTATAGCCATGACAATCGCAAGGGTATTTAACTTGTAGAACTACAGCATCATCTTGACCTCTAAATCTTCGACAATTACAAACAAGATCAATATCTGTTCCAGCTTTAAACTCTTTCACTCTTGCTTCAAACCACTTTTTAGCTGCTTTTGGAATATTTCCGTCTTCATGCCAACTCTGCCAAACCAAACTATCAAACATTTTTATTCCCTCTTCCCTTATAACTCCATCGATTCTGTCGAAGGGGTTTCTTACAGGGCATTTTGGTTCGTTTATAAAGAATCTCTTTGGTGACTTTGGACCATGGATCCATGAACGCTTCTCCATGGAGCCAAACACCTCTATTTGGTCAAAATATTTCTTTGGATGGACTTCAGGTTCAGTCATATGAGCTAGGGCTTTCTTATCTATTTTTTCTTTGGCTTGTCGTAATTAAATTTGGTAGAAGCTTTGTTGCTTTGCCAAGAAAGAGTGCCTTGATAAATGTCCTCACTCAGTAAGTAATTGAGTGCGTCTTCCGACATTGGTTCAGGTGCAGGTGCATCAGCTATTTCTTCTGCTTGAACTACAAAAGGACAGAGAAAGAAAAGCAGACCAAGTACAAAAGCAAAGAGTTTTTTCATCTAATCCAACCTATCTGCATAATCTCTGAGAATTTCTGCAATCACATTTGGTGGAATTTCTTCTTGAGCGTCCTTGCAAAGATCAAAGAACTTATCCATGAACTCTTTTCTGGTCATGTTCCTGAATGGGCCAAATTTTCTCTATTAAAGGCTCAAACTCTCTTTTGTAGCTCTCGGCACTAATACTCAAATTTCATTGCAGCTACCAATCTGGATATTCCCCTTGGACTGGTTCTTCATAGAAATGACGTTTTTCTATCCCAGCGAAATATTCAATTAAAAATCCTGTCTGGTTTACTTGGTCTGCCAACTTAAGTGTCAGTTTCTTCTACTTGCTCAGTTTTAGCATCTTGATTTGATTTGTCTTTAGAGCAACCGCCTTCACCCCAACCCCAAGCAAGAGATGGACTTCCAATAACTGAAAGAGCAAAAACAAATGAAATAACCTTTTTCACTTTGAACTTAAAAGTAGGTTCCATATCTTAAGAGCATTTTCATTGGTCCGTTCAATCCCTTTAATTGAATTATGTGAAAAGTTCTAGTCTATTTACGATCAACCAAAAACCTGCTTAGCAAGGGGATCTCATCTTCCGTATGACATAAATATGACATAACCGACTTAAAGGCATTGAAAAAGACAGGCTGGGAGACATTTCTCTGACTGATCGGGGCGACAGGATTCGAACCTGCGACCTAGTGCTCCCAAAGCACTTTCTAAGCCCACTGAAGCACTAAGTTTTTAATCTATAGCTAAAGAGTAATCAATTAATTGTTACACAAAGGAATTTCTACAAGACCTAAGCCTGAACCTGTTGTTTGTGCGAGGGTTGCATCATTCCAATTATTCTGACTTTCTTGGTTATTGACATTTAAAATCATTGATGTGTAATTCCCATCAGCATCAGTTCCCATTCCACAAATTTCACTATTACAAACTCCCCATGATGGTGGACGATAACTTGACGATTCTCCAGATATCCATCCATGACCAAACTGAGAGTTTTCATCATGTTCAACAGTTTTAGTTAGTCCAATATGTAAATGAACATGACCATAAGAATCTGACTGGATATGTTTTTTGGAATCTTTGTTAAAGATAGCCATCAAAAATTCATTTTCATCTTCGCTATTAATTGTCGCCAAATTCCCTCCAAGACTTTCAGCATTAGCCTGAGCATCAAGCCAGCTGGGGCCATCAACCCATGCATAAGCAGAACAACCTCTTTCTATATAAGTATCTTCTCTAACAAAAGAATTTGCTTCTATCTCTTCCTTAAAGGAATTACCACCTCTGTAACCGTTAGATATGGAACAAACTAATTTCAAGCAACTTGAGAAATCAGTCCCGATCTGACCTTTAAAATTATATGTTAATTGACTTATATTGGATGCCAATATAAATGTAGGCAATATATTTGTATCGGTAGGTA
>QBWD01000019.1 GCA_003283685.1 Prochlorococcus sp. AG-315-D17 | reverse complement strand
CCCAATTAAATTATTAATAGTTATTTAGGGGGTGGTCTGTTTCGAGAAAGATAGATAAGTTAGTTTAATAGCTGATTACTTTTGACAGTTGCACAACAGACTGATTCACAGTTAAGTCGACGCCTTCAGAAGGATAGTATATCCATTTCTGGAAAAATCATTTACATTAATCCCTTTCTTTACTGGAGACGCTTTGATAACAATACCGATCGATGGTTAAGAGAACCTGGTCAGTTAGGAGAAGATCAAATATATACTAATCGTAATCGTTTTTATCCTGAACTTGATTGGTCTTTTCTTGAAGATGAAGAGCGCCTTATTAAAGATGCTGCAGTTGAAATGTTTCTGAAAACCCTTGAATTAATAAGTACTTTTCACCCCGACCTTAATGCTGGACAATTATTAGAAGTTGAGAGAAAAATGGCAGTTACTAAGAAAAAATCTTTTGAACGCTGGGTAGAAAAATCTTTTAGAAAAAAAATAAATGAAGCATCTAGAGAACGCAATCGATTTGCAAGAGAACGCTTTGTCAGAAATTGGAGAGAATGGTTTAGTCTTGAAACAACGCATCAGGCTTTTCTTCCCCTGGCCGCAGTGATCGTTTTGTCAATATTTGGTGGTTGGTCTATAGGGATTTCGAACAATAGTTGTACTCCTTATTTTCCTGCCTCTGAACCAAGTATCCTTAAATAGAACTAAGACAGCCATTATGGCTAATGACAAATTTAAAAATCTTCATTTATCGATAATGCAATCTATTCTTCCTGTAGGAATGGGTGTTTTACATAATGCTAACGCTGGTGGTTTGAAAAAAGTGATAGATGTATTTAATTCCAAAGATCCTGTTTCAGAACTTCAAGTTGATGGTGAAAAATCAGCAAAGATTCTTAGGGATAAAATTGATGAATGGATTCCTGGTTTAGGTAACCCTGTAGTTTCTGTTGATGTAACTGTTGAAGAAAATACTGTTGATTCTGAAATAGATGAAGAGGATCCTTTATTTGCTACTTTAACGCGAATTGATAAACAACTCACTGAATTGAGTCAATATATAAATAATAACGCTTTTAAAAGAGACGGTAAAAAATCTTAGTAGTTCTAACTTATTAAATGAAGAAAAAGAAAAGTTTTTATTTAAGTTCAAAAAAACATGTGGGTGCCTTTAATCAGCCTCTGGTTTTTTATTTGCTTACTTGTATCATTTTTTCTTTAATTGGTGGACGACTTTTCTGGCTTCAAATAGTTAAGGGCTCCTTTTATAAAAAACTTTCAGATGAAAATAGTATCAAGTTAATTGAAAATCCACCAATTCGAGGAAGGATTTTAGATAGTAATGGGATAGTTCTTGCAGATAATAGACTCTCATATTCTTTATCTATTCAACCTAGACTGATAACTAATGATCAATGGCCTGATTTACGGGATTCTATTTCTAACTTATTAAATATTCCTAGAGAGAAATTAGAGATTGCTTTTAATGTAAAGAGTATAACTAATCCTTATAGAAAAGTATTATTTACTGATTTATCTGCAGAACAAGTTCTTAGGTTTAAGGAACAAGAGCATAATTTGTATGGTTTGCAGATAGATATTGCTTTAGTTAGGCATTATCCTTATAAATCTTTAGCAGCGCATACTTTAGGATATACACAATTAATAACTCAAAATGAATTTCCGAATTTGTTAGACAAAGGTTATAAGTTATCCGATCGTATTGGGAGAAAAGGCGTTGAAGCTGCTTTTGAATCTGAGTTGAGAGGTGAATGGGGAGGCGAAATGCTTGAGGTTGACTCAACAGGAATAGTTCAACGAAGTCTTGGATTAAAGTTACCTAAAGCGGGTAAAGATCTGAGATTAACTCTAGATTTGACGTTGCAATTGACTGCCGAAAAAGCACTGTCTGATAAGTCTAGTGGGGCAATTGTAGCGTTGGATCCAAGAACAGGAGCAATTAGAGCAATTGCTAGTAAACCAACGTATGATCTTAATTTCTTTTCAAAATCTTTTGTTAGTCAGCAAGAGTACGACAACTTATTTGTGTCATCAAAACTGCCTCTTCTTAGCCGAGCAGTAAATGCTTATGATCCAGGGAGTACATGGAAACCTGTAACAGCTATTGCAGGTATGGAAAGTGGTAATTTTCCGTCGCACATTAAATTAAAAACTGTTCCTTGTATTACTTATGGTAGTCATTGTTTTCCAGAATATAATCAACGAGGCTTTGGTTTGATTGGTTATGAAGATGCATTGAGATTTTCTAGTAATACCTTCTTTTATCAGGTTGGGGTAGGTTCTGGATCGAAGGCTCTATATGCTGCTGCGATGAAACTTGGTTTTAATCAAAATACAGGCATAGAAACTATCATTGAGGAGAATAAAGGTTTAGTTGGTAATAAAGATTGGGCAGATCAAGGTAGAGGTTGGGGAAACCCTGGTATGACTCCTTGGATCGTAGAAGATATGGCTAGTGCATCTATTGGTCAATCAGTTATTCAAGTAACGCCATTACAAATAGCACGAGCATATGCAGTGTTTGCTAATGATGGATATCTTGTCACTCCGCATGTAGTGGATGGGGGAAAAGACTGGAGCTCAAAAAAATTTCGTCAGAAAGTGGATATTCAACAAAATACACTAAATACTATTCGTAATGGACTTCGAAAAGTAGTAACTAATGGTACAGGCGTGAGGATAATTCAAGATTTACCTTCACTTCCTCCTGTGGCAGGCAAATCAGGTACAGCTGAAGATAGTAGTGGAGGCTCAGATCATGCATGGTTCGTATGCTTTACCCCTTTTGATGCTGGTGAAATAGTTATTGTGGCATTTGCACAAAATACACCTGGTGGGGGTTCTGTTCATGCTTTACCTATGGCTAGAAAAATGCTAGAAAAATGGCAACAAATTCACTCTATTGAAAAGTCAGCAATGAATATTGATTAGTTGTTGATATCTATAGTGTCTATTTGTAGCAGTTGATTGAGAATTTCATTAATTGATTTATCTTCAGCAAGTTTTGACTTATTACTAGGTAATTGACGACCTAAAACTAGAGCTCCAAGATGTGTGAGTTGAATACGCATTGAAAGCAATAATTCCATACATCCACCTCCTGAAAAACTTGCTATTGCTACTGGACGACCGTTGAACAAAGTACGAAAATCTTTGCCTTGTACTGAAAGCCATGCTATTGCGTTTGTCAGTATTGGAGGGATTGAGCCATTGTATTCAGGTGCACAAATGACCCAGTGCGAGTGATTTTCCATTTGAAGATTTATTGATTCAAGATTAGCGGGTGCTTTATCTTTTGAATCATGACGTGGATTAAATATCGGCAAGTGGTGTCCTGAGGTAGTTAAATCAAGTAATTCACATGAATAATTTAGTTTTTCCCCTGCGATTAAAAATCTTTCAGCTAGTTTGAGATTTTCACCATTACTGGCAGTTATAACGAGAAGATTTTTATTAGGCATAGTTAATAACTAGGGATGTATTGGTGGATTAAGTCATTTTTGCAATGGGTTAGTAGTTCGCTCCGGTTTTTCGATGATGAACAGCTGTCACCCCATCTTTTTTAATGACTTTTCCATATTTAATCTCAGCATATATCAGCCAATGATCTCCACATTCCATTCGTTGATTAACTGTACCTTCCAACCAAGCTAAAGCGTCATTTAATAATGGTTGATTGCCTGGACTTAATTTGATTTCCAGATCAGCAAATCTATTATCCCCAGGTTTAAAAGATTGAAGAAACTGCCTAAGGAGACCTTGGTGATTGTTTTTCTCTAAAATATTTAAAGCAAAACTGTCACCTGTATGAAGTAAATTTTCTACAGCTCTTTCTTTAGCTACTGCAATCGTAATACCAGGTGGCGAGAAACTTGCTTGACTAACCCAACTTGCTACCATAGCTCCACTAAGTCGATTTCCTTCATTTCCTTTTTGAGCAGTCAATATACATAGTGATCCAACCACTCTTCCTAGTGCATTAATTGTTGGATCACTTTTACTTGTATTTAGCCCAATATTAGCTTTTCGTTGTTGACGTGATTTCGTGTTAATTAATTTTTTCCCATATTGAATTCCTGTTTCTTCAAGTTTTTTTATCATTAAAGGATCAGGGCTGAATTTGATTTTTATCGGTTCGAAACCAAACTTAAAGCCTCCATCTTTTAATTTTTTTTCGAGTAAATCAAGAGCCTCACCACTCCATCCATAACTTCCGAATACTCCAGCTGGCTTTGATCTATCCCCCTCAGCTAGAAGTGTTCCAAGTGCAGAAATGATGGGAGTGGGAGCATGTCCTCCTAATGTTGGTGATCCAATTAAGTATCCATCTGCTGTTTGAATTTCACTGATCAAGCTATTTGATGAAGTGAATTCACAATTAATAATTTTAACCTTGACTCCTGTTTTGCTAATTCCTCTAGCGATGGCGTCAGCTATTGCAGCAGTATTACCATATGCACTAGCAAATAATAGAGCTACTTTTAAGTTGTTGTATTTTTGGCTTTCACCCCAGCTTTGGTAGTTATTAAATAAACTCCTCCAACTACCACTTATTGCAGGTCCATGTCCAGGTACGATTGAATCAATCTCAATTTCTTCAAGTTTTTCAATAATACTATTGACTTGATTGGACATAGGTGCCATTAGACAATCGAAGTAATGTCTTCTTTCTTCTTCTGTACTACTACTATTTAACTCAGCCCATTTTTCTTCATAAATATGCGCTCCAAATAATTTATCACTCATGAGTAAGCCAGTTTGTTTTTCGAAAACAATTAGTCCACCAGGCCAACGAGCTGTTGGAGCTGGAATGAAAGTAAGTTCATAATTATTAGTTAACAATAAGGTTTCCACTTGTCTAATGATTTGAATTTTTGGAAGACTGTCTTCTTTTTCTGTTGCTATATTTGTGTTTTTATTATTGCTTGGTTTTCGTTGATTCCAAATCTCATTTAATAATTTTGCACCTGGATTAGAACAAATAATAGTAATGTTTTTGTATTTAAGATTCATTCTTTTAACAAAAGCTACTTTGTTTGGATTTATATGTCCCATGATTAATTTTATTTCAGCAGAATCTTTAGTTATTAATGTCTCAAATTCTTTTAAAAATTCTTTTTCAAATGTTAAACCAGGAGGGTGAATCAAAATATTATCTTTTGATTCACTATTTTCATTTTCTGGACATTTCAATAAAAAAGAATTTGTGCAACTACCTTTTTCAAGAGAATATTCAACTTCAAATCTAGTTCTTTTTGGATTAAGACTTCTTAGGCAAACAAAGTTTTTTTCAATAGGGATCTGAATAGTTTTTTTGACTAAGTTATTTAAATTTGGACTAGAAAATTTATCTACAAGCATTGTTAATAATTACTTCCTACTCTTCTGTGATGAATAGCTGTTTTACCTTGAGTATTAGATAAATTACCTTTTTCGACTAATGAATAAATGATCCAGTGATCTGTTGTCTCCAATCTTTGTATGACTTTACATGAAAGGAATGCTAAAGCATCAGATAAAACAGGGCCGCCTGGTGCGAGATCTTTCATTAATTCAACTCCTTTAAATCGATTAGCTCCAGGTGGGAAGCGTTTTAAAAAGTGTCTAAAGAGGTGCAAATAGTTATTCTCTTGAAGGACATTAAGAACAAAACGATCATTTACTTGTAGTAGTGATTCAATAGCTCTGTCTTTTGCAACTGCGACGGTTATGCCAGGTGGTTCAAAACTTGCTTGACTGACCCAGCTTGCAACCATTGCACCATCTCGACTATCTCTGCCTGTATTTTCTTTAGCTGTAACGATATATAGTCCTCCGCTGAGGCAGCCAAGAGCTTTATTTAGATCTCCATCAAGGCTTTTAGTAGCAGCTATATTTTTCTTTCTAGTAAGAATTTGACCTAAATCTGTACCAGCTTCTTCAAATTGTTGATAAATGCTTTTATTTGGTTCTTTACGCACGCGAAGTGGTTTAAATGCTTCCTTCTGTCCTAGTTTTCTTAACTGGTTCACAATAAAGTCAATAGGCTCTTCATTTCCGCCATATGAGTCATAAGTAGCTATCCATTGTTTTTGTTTTAATGAAGCAAGTAGGGTTCCAATATTACTTTGTAGCTCTGAATCAGCTTCAATAGGCCATGTTGGAACAACTACTGCACTTGCTTCACTAATTAGAGCACTTAATTCTTGCTTGTCAGAGGCAATAAGATCGACCAATTGAACTTGAGCATTCGTTTTACCGATTCCATGAGCAATTGATTGACTTAGACGATCGCAAAAACCATATTGACTGAGGTAGCAAACTACAGCATAGTTTTCTCCTGTACTCCTTTGTTTACTCCATTCTCTATAGTTATCAAGCCATAATTGTGTATTAAAATTTAGTATTGGTCCATGACCAACCGCAATCGTCTCAATAGTTGGTAATTTATCGATTTTTTTCAATGCTTGAACCACACTGCGTGCATTAGGCCCCATGAGGCAGTCGTAATAAAAACGAAAATCTTCACTTAATAGGCTTGGTTCCTCGTCAAAAAGTTTATCTGAGCAGTAATGGAGACCAAATGCATCACATGTATATAAAACGTTAGTGCCATGATCAAAAGAAAAGATCGTATCTGGCCAGTGCAAATTAGGTGTACTAAAAAACTCAATTTTATGTTCAATTCCACTCAATGAATTATTTTTTAAATTTAATTCATCTCCACTTTTGACAGCTATAGATTTAAAAGGTTGATGAATCTGATCTTCTAGAAATTTGATAGCTACTTTTGATGCGACGATTTCAATATTTGGATTGAAATCAATTAAATATTTAATTAGGCCTGAATGATCTGGCTCTGTATGACTGACTATCAAATAATCAATATCTGATGGGTTGATTTCTTGGTTGAGTTTTTCAAGCCAAAGATTTTTAAACTTTAAGTGACTTGTATCAATTAGGGCAGTTTTCTTACCTCTAATCAAAAAGCTATTGTATGTGGTTCCATTTCTAAGTCCAAATTCAATATCAAACCTACTTCGATCCCAATCTAATGATCTTAGCGTATGTGTATCTGTAGCAATTTTTTCATATTGCAGTGAAAGCTGTGGAGTATTACCTGTTTTATCTTTTAATCCCGTTGATTCAGTAAATACCATTGTCCTAAAGCCATTGATTCACTTGAGAGGAGACTGAAAATGTGAAATATCAGTCCACTAAGTGAAAATACCTATTACATCTTATACCATAATAGGATATTTAAGTAAGTAAGGGTGATATTGCTTCTCTTAAATAGTATTTGGTTGCACTTGATAAGCTTCTTGGGCTTTTTTATTAGTATTTTTTCTTTCAAAGTCTTAAGGGTTTCTATTTTGTTATTGTCTTAGGATGAGTTGAGAACTCCTAGTGTTCTTTTTTTGTGATTATTTTCAAAAACCTTATTATAGATAATTTTAGGTATGCAAAAAAATGATTCTTCTTCTTTAATTAATCCACCATTCCTTTCTGGAGATGAAATAAGAGATGCATTTATAAACTTTTTTACTGACCATAACCATAAAAAGCTTGAAAGCTCTTCTTTAATTCCAGATGATCCAACTGTTTTATTGACAATTGCTGGGATGTTACCTTTCAAGCCTATATTTTTAGGTTTAAAAGAGTCTCCTACTCCTAGAGTAACAACCAGTCAAAAATGTATTAGAACGAATGACATTGAAAATGTAGGACGAACTGCGAGGCATCATACTTTTTTTGAGATGCTAGGGAATTTTTCTTTTGGCGATTATTTTAAAAAAGAGGCTATTCAATGGTCTTGGGAATTAACTACTGAGGTTTTTCGACTAGATCCAAATCATATAGTCATTAGTGTTTTTGAAGAAGATTTAGAGGCAGAAGCAATATGGAGAGATGTTGTTGGGGTTGATGCAAAAAGAATTGTCAGAATGGGTGCTTCTGAAAATTTCTGGTCATCTGGACCTACTGGACCTTGTGGCCCATGTTCAGAACTTTATTTTGATTTTAAACCTGAATTGGGAAATAATGAACTAGATCTTGAAGATGATAGTCGCTTTATAGAATTTTATAACTTGGTCTTTATGCAATACAACCGGGATGTGAAAGGTAATCTTCAACCATTGGCTAATTGTCATATTGATACAGGAATGGGCTTAGAGAGAATGGCTCAAATCCTGCAAAGGAAATCTAATAATTATGAAACTGATCTTATCTTTCCATTAATTGAAGCGGCAGCTTTATTAGCTCAAGTCAATTATGAAAATACAACGAAAAAAAATAAAACATCATTAAAAATCATTGGTGATCATTGTCGAGCAGTTACTCATTTAATTTGTGATGGGGTAAGAGCTAGTAATTTAGGACGAGGATATATTCTTAGGCGTCTCATACGGCGAATGATTAGACATGGTCGACTTATAGGTATTGATCAACCTTTTTTACCAAAGTTAGCTGGAGTTGGAATTGAGTTGATGAATAAAGCTTATCCTCAATTACTTCAGAAGAAAAATATCATTCTGAATGAATTAAAAATAGAAGAGTCTCGTTTTCTTGAGACCCTTGAGCGAGGAGAAAAACTTTTAGCAGAGATAACAAATCAAGGATGTGATTTGATTACGGGTGAACAGGCCTTTGAGCTTTATGACACTTATGGTTTTCCTATGGAATTAACAGAAGAGATCGCAAATGAACAGGGTATTTCTGTTGATGTGACTGGTTTTGAGAATGAAATGGCTAAGCAACGTAAGCGTGCAAAAGATGCATCTACAAGTATTGATTTAACTGAGGAAGGTTCAATAGAAAGGGAAATTTCTTTGTTTGATGAAACAATATTTAATGGCTATGAAACACTTCAAGGTACTGGAAAAGTTATAGGAATTTTTAAAAATAATGAATTAGTTAAAGAGGCTTTAGAAGGTGAATTAGTAAAGATTATTTTTAATATGACTCCTTTTTATGCAGAGTCTGGAGGTCAAATTGGAGATCAAGGTTCAGTAACGTCTCAAGATGTAGAGGTATCTATTGAAAATGTTAGAAAAAAGAAGAATATATTTATTCATTTAGGAAAAATTGAAACGGGAATCTTAAGGGTTAACTCATCAGTCAAGATGAATGTAAGCCCTCCTTTTCGTCAACGAACCAAATCAAATCATACAGCTACTCACTTATTACAATCAGCCTTGAAATTATTAATTGATTCAAGCGTAAGTCAAAGAGGTTCTTTGGTTTCCTTTGATCGATTGAGGTTTGACTTTAATTCTCCAAAGCCTTTAACATCAAAGGAACTGAAAGATATGGAAGTACTTGTAAACCAATGGATCACTGAAGATCATCCAATTGAAATAAAAACGATGCCAATTAAGGAAGCTCTCTCAGAGGGAGCTTTAGCAATGTTTGGAGAGAAATATGGTGATGTAGTACGTGTAGTAGATGTTCCAGGAGTCTCAATGGAGCTTTGTGGAGGAACCCATGTTACACGCACGTCACAACTTGGTACTTTTAAGATTATTAATGAGTTAGGTATTGCTTCTGGCATTAGACGAATAGAGGCAATAGCGGGCCCATCTGTTTTAGATTATTTAAATGAACGTGATTTAGTAGTAAAGGAGTTAAGTCAATCATTTAAGGTGCAGTCTTATGAAATTGTTGATAGAGTCTCTTCTCTTCAACTTGAACTAAAAGATAAAACAAAAGATCTTCTCAAAGTCAAGAATGAACTTGCACTAGCTAAGGCCTTAGGTTTGGCTATTTATTCAACATCTGTAGGCAATAGTCAATTACTAGTGAGAAGGTTAGATGGAGTTGACGGATTGGGATTGCAATCTGCTGCATCAAGTTTGATAGATCATTTAGGTAAGTATTCTGCAGTTGTTTTAGGTGGTATTCCTAATCAAGAGATTGATAATAAACTGCTCTTTGTCGCTGCATTTTCTTCCGAATTGGTCTCTAGGGGTTTACATGCAGGTAAATTTATAAGTGGAGTTGCAAAAACTTGTGGTGGTGGTGGTGGTGGTCGTCCAAATATTGCACAGGCAGGAGGTAGTCAGCCTAAATTGTTGGATTTAGCACTTGAAAAAGCTAATGAGCAATTGACTGAACAATTGTCCTAGTTAATCCTGTAGATAAGTACTCTGACGAAGGCTTATTTCTACGTGATCCATAAGCTTTTGAGCATCATGAATTTGTAGATGCCCTGCTTGAATAGCTGATTCGCTTGATATTCGTAATTGTTCTAATAAGTTTTCTGGATCATGTTCCAAATATTCAAGAACATCTGACTTTGTATTTCCACGAATGACATGCTCAACTTTGTATTGACCGTTATTGCCAAGTCGTATATGCACTGCATTTGTACTCCCAAATAAATTATGTAGATTTCCCATGACTTCTTGATAGGCGCCACCCAAGAATAGACCAATTAGATATTTTTCTTTTGGTTTAAATTCATGAAGAGCTAGTAAACTTTTAACTTTTCCATTATCAATAAATTGATCAAGCTTTCCATCTGAATCGCATGTTAGGTCTGCGAAATGCCCAAGTTGATTAGGCTCTTCGTTAAGACGATGGATGGGCATTATTGGAAAGACCTGATCAATTGCCCAAGTATCTGGAGCGGATCTGAATACAGAAAGATTTGCATAATAAGTTCCTGCTAAACTTTCACTTAATTTCTTTAGTTCTTCCGGTAGAAGTATGTTTTTGGGTAATTGAGTTACTATTTTTTTTGCACAGGCCCATGTCAATTGTTCAGCTTTTGCACGTTCAGTTAAATCTATATAACCTAGACGAAATGCAGCTAGTGCATCTGCCTTAAATTTAAGAGCATCATTCCAGGCTTCTTGTGATTTGGCTAAATCTTGTCTTTTCTCATTCTCTAGATTATTTATATGGACTAATGTTTCACGTAAATTTTGGACAGAAAGACATTCTTTTTCGTCTTTTCTAGGGATATCAGATGGCAATGAATTTTTCCCTAAGATATTAAACACTAGTATTGAAAAATGGCTTGCAATAGCTCTTCCACTCTCAGTAATTAAAGTTGGGACTTGTATTTTTTTGGATTCACAGCACTCTTTAATCGTTGCGACTACATCATTTGCATAATTTTGAAGTGAGTAGTTTGTAGATGATGTAGAAGCAGTTTGACTACCATCGTAGTCAATTCCTAATCCACCTCCGACATCTAAATATCCCATAGGGGCTCCAAGATTAATTAATTCGACATAAATTTGACCTGCTTCTTGTAATGCATCTTTTAAAATACCTATATCGTTTATTTGACTTCCCAAATGAAAATGTAAAAGCTTTAATTCATTGAGAAGGTTTGCTTTTTTTAATTTTTTTATGGTTGTTAATATTTCTGGAATTGAAAGGCCAAATTTTGATTTATCACCTATCGAGTCACTCCATCTTCCGCTGCTTTGACTGGATAGTTTTGCTCTGATGCCTATTAGTGGGGATGCTCCTAGCAAAATACTAGATTTTATAATAAGTTCTATATCACTAGCTTGTTCTATTACTACTATTGGTTGGCGTCCAAGCTTACGTGCTAAAATAGCTGTCTCAATATAACGTTGATCTTTATAGCCATTGCAGATGAGTAAGGCTTTGGGATCTTCAAGAATAGATAAAGCAATTAGTAATTCTGCTTTGCTTCCAGCTTCCAGCCCAAAATGCCATTGGGCACCACAGGTGACTAATTCTTCAACAACATGACGCTGTTGATTACATTTGATTGGAAATACACCTTGGTATTTTCCTTGATACTCATAGTTATAGATCGCATTTTTAAATGCTTTATGCAATTTGATTAAGCATTCTTCGAGAATATCGTCAAATCTTATTAAAAGAGGAAATTTTAGTTTTCGACTTTCTAGTTCATTTAGCAATTCCATTAGATCATGAGCTTTACTGTCAGATCCTTTAGGACTAACGGCAATATTTCCTTTTTCGTTGATACAGAAATAACCTTTACCCCATCGATCTAGCCCATAAAGGTCTGAGCTGTTTTCGATAGTCCAAGATGGTGATTGATCAGTATTCTTCAAAACCATTTATGCGATGAATAAGTTGCAAAGTTTTGATCATTCAAAATTAATACAATTAAATCTAAGAACAGTTTTATCAAGTGTCATGTTTTGCTTGCCAAGAGGGCAGTCTTAGGAAGACTATGGCTTCATATTATTGAACATTGCAATGTCTTTGGAAAGAACTTTTGTTGCTATCAAGCCTGATGGTGTGCAAAGAGGTTTAGTGGCTGAGATTATTGGTCGTTTTGAAACTAAAGGGTTCAAATTAGTTGGTCTCAAACAATTGACACCAAGCAAAGATCTAGCTGAGAAACATTACGGTGTCCATAAAGAACGTCCTTTCTTTTCTGGTTTGGTTGATTTTATAACTAGTGGACCAGTTATAGCCATGGTATGGGAAGGTGAAGGTGTTATTGCAAGTGCAAGAAAATTGATTGGGGCAACCAAGCCTTTAGAGGCAGAACCTGGGACTATAAGAGGCGATTTAGCTGTCAACATTGGACGCAATGTTATTCATGGTTCAGACGGATCTGATACGGCAATTTTTGAAATCAATCTTTGGTTCCAGAAAAATGAACTTGTTGAGTGGACTCCTTCTGATCAATCTTGGAGAGTTGAATAAACTAAATATGAACTGAAAAACATTTTCATTAATGCTTTTAAAATCTGTCCCATCGGAATTTTGTAAATAAATTATTTTCTTCATCATTTAGTGGTATTGAGCAAATTGATTTTGCTATTAATTCAGAAGTGATTGCGGCTAATAGAACTCCATTACGGTGATGACCTGTCGCTAGCCATAATCCGTTAATTGATGACATCCCTAGCAAAGGGCCTTCATCAGGTGTACATGGACGAAAACCCCACCACCTCTCCATATGAGGTAATTGATTTATTTGTGGAATAAGAGATTGAATCCCTTTTTGAAGCTCGCTTTGTCCGTTTGGAGTTAGCCCATTGTCAAAACCTGCGTCTCGTTCACTAGTCGCTCCCACAATGATTAGGCCATCTTCCCTAGGAACTAAATAAATGCCTGGTCCAAAAACGATCCTTTTAAGAATTTGTTTTGGGCCCTGAATAGATAACATCTGTCCTTTTACTGGGAAAATAGGAAGTGATTTGAAAATTTGTTTGCTCCATGCTCCGCAGCAGAGAACAGCCTCTTTACTTTGTAAATGATTAATATTTCCATTGATGTCTTTAACTTTGACCCCTTTGAATTTCTTTGAATTTTGAATTATTTCAATAACTTCGACGCCTTCCTGAAAGTGAACCCCAAGCTCAACACAAGCTTTTTCAAGTGCTCTCATTAAAAGCCTACGATTATCAATCTGACCATCTTGCTTAAAGAGTAAGCCTGATTTCCATTTTTTCGAGAGTCCTGGAACCTCATTTAAAAGTTCTTCTCTTTTAAGTTCTTTACCAAATTTATAAGTTGGGTATGCCTCGCATTCTTCTTGGGTTTCAAATGGGACAACAATTCCGCAATTCTTAAGCCCACATGACATTTTGCTATTTGCCTCAATGCTTTTCACCCAATTTGCCTGTCTTTGAAGACTTATTTGACCAAGATTTAAAAGATTGCCTTGAAGTCCTTCAGCATGAGGTGCAAGCATTCCAGCTGCGACAAAACCTGCCGCTTCATGTCTGCTTCTACTCAAAACTTCTACACGCTTGCCTTTTTTTGCAATTTCATGGGCTAATGCAAGACCCATTAACCCTCCTCCGAGGATTAATAATGGTTTTTCATTTAAGGCAGCCATTCTTTGGCCATAGAAAATGTTATTTTCAATGTTTTAGAGCAAGCAAGCTTCCATGTCTGGGCTTTTGTTCCATAAGATTCACATATCTAGGTCAAATTGATGACAGAATCAAATGTTTCTTGGCAACCCGTAATTGGATTGGAGACACATGTTCAGCTTGGGACTGAAAGCAAAATATTTACTGCTGCCTCAACAAATTTTGGGGATGACCCAAATACTCATATCGATCCAGTGGTTTGTGGCTTACCAGGTACGTTGCCAGTTTTGAATAAAAAGGTTTTGGAATATGCAGTAAAAGCTGCGATGGCTTTGAACTTAAATATTGCTTCGCACAGTAAATTTGATAGAAAGCAATATTTTTATCCTGACTTACCAAAAAATTATCAAATTTCTCAATTTGATGAACCTATTGCAGAGGATGGTTGGATAGAGGTGGAAGTAGCCGAAAAAGGAAAAGAGACTTATGTCAAAAGAATAGGTATTGAAAGACTACATATGGAGGAGGATGCTGGGAAACTTGTCCATGCAGGTAGTGATCAATTGTCTGGTTCTACTCATTCTTTGGTCGATTACAACAGAGCAGGCGTGGCTCTTGCGGAAATAGTAAGCAAACCAGATTTAAGGACTGGCAGAGAGGCTGCAGAGTATGCAGCTGAAGTTAGAAGAATAATGCGGTACCTAGGAGTGTCTGATGGGAATATGCAGGAGGGTTCGTTACGATGCGATGTCAATATTTCAGTGAGGCCAACTGCTAACGATCCATTTGGAACAAAAGTAGAAATTAAAAATATGAATTCATTTTCTGCAATTCAAAAGGCTTGTGAATATGAAATTAAGCGGCAAATAAAAGCTTATGAATCTGGAGAAGAGGTTAAACAAGAAACGAGGTTGTGGGATGAGAGTAAACAACTTACTAAAAGTATGAGATTAAAAGAAGGAAGTAGCGATTATCGCTATTTCCCTGACCCTGATCTAGGTCCAATAGAAGTAAGTAATGAATTAAAAGATAAATGGCGTTCACAATTACCAGAATTGCCAGCTTCTAAAAGATATAGATATGCAGAAGAACTTGGACTTTCTACTTATGATTCACGAGTCCTTACTGATGAGTATTCAATGGCTCAATATTTTGAAAAAGTTGTTAAAGAAGGAGCAGCAGCAAAATCTGCTGCTAACTGGATTACTGGAGATTTGGCTGCTTTTGTTAACGCTAATAGACTAACTTTTGATCAGATTTCTTTTAAACCTAAGGAGTTAGCTGAGATGTTAAAGATGATTGAATCTGGAGAAATTAGCGGAAAAATTGCAAAAGAAATATTACCTGAATTATTACAAAAGGGTGGATCTCCAAAAATGATAGTAGATGAAAGAGGTTTGGGAATGATTAGTGATCCATCTGTCATTGGAGAAATAATTGATCAATTAATTATTTCTCATCCTACTGAAGTAGAATCTTATAGAGCTGGAAAGAAAAAACTATTAGGATTTTTTGTTGGTCAATTAATGAAGAAAACAAAGGGGAAGGCGGATCCTAAACTTGCGAATCAGATATTAAATAAAAAGCTGCAGGTCTAAAAACTTATATTCTTTTTTTGATTAATATTTTCCAGGATTGACTGTCTCCATTATTATTTATGATGAAATCTGAGAATTGTTTTTTAAAAGATGATTTAAATTGAGAATTAATTCTTTGATTTGCTTGATTTATAGTTAACCCATCTCTTTTTGTAATCCGTTCAATTTGTGTTTCTTTTGAACAGTCCACATACCATATTTCACTGCATAAATTATTGTAATTTTGTTCAAATAAAAGTGGTATTATTAGTACTACTTTGGGTTGTGATTTATACTTCTCAAGGTCTTCATTAAATCTTTTCCTTATAAATGGATGTATTATTTTTTCAAGCCATAATCTTTCATTAGTATTCTCAAAAATTATTTTTGCTAATAATTTACGATTAATTTTTTGATCTTTATTAGTTATTTGTTCACCATATCTGGATAACACTTTTTCTAATATTTCGCTATCGGGGACTAATGCCTCACGAGCATATATGTCGGCATCCATGGCAGGCCAATCCTTAATTTGGCAAATGAAATTACCAACGGATGTTTTTCCACTAGCAATTCCTCCTGTAATGCCTATTCTCTTTTGCTTTCCTTGCCATCTAAGACAAAAGTTGTTTTTTGGGGTTTTATAGCTCATTAATATAAATAGTAAGGAAACATTGCGTTACTAATTTGAGCCTCTTGGATTCTTCTGATTGGTCTCCAATTTCTGGAGGCATTACTAGTCCTGATGGTTTCATGGCTTCTGGCATGGCAGCAGGTTTGAAGCCTTCAGGAAAAAAAGATCTTGCATTACTCTATGCACCTGAGGGTTCTTTTTGTTGTGGGACATTTACTAAATCAATAGCTCGCGCTTATTGCGTTGAACTTTGTATTAAGCGTATTAAAGCTTGCAGAGGAAAAATACGTGCTGTTCTAATTAATGCAGGCCAAGCCAATGCTTGTACAGGGAATAGAGGCAGAATTGATAGTGAACTTATTACTCAACAAGTTGCACAACGGCTTGGGTTGTCGAGTGAAGAAGTTTTGATTTGCTCAACGGGTGTAATAGGTGAACCCATACCATTAGAGAGAGTTACTAATAGTTTGAATTATCTTGTTGAGAACTTAAGCAAGAAAGGATATCAAGATGCAGCAAATGCAATTCTTACAACTGATCTTCAGGTAAAGCAAATTGCCTATGAGGCTATTCTTGGTGAACGACGAGTACGTATTGGAGGTATGGCGAAAGGTTCTGGTATGATACACCCATCAATGGCAACAATGTTGAGCTATTTGACTTGTGATGCAGGCGTAAGGCAGGACATATGGTCTTCCATGATTAAACGTGTTGCTGATTCATCTTTTAATGCAATTACAGTAGATGGAGATACAAGTACTAATGATTCATTTTTGGCTTTTTCAGCTGGGGAGGTCTTAGACCCAAAATATTTATCTGCATTAGAAAATGGATTGCATATCACTGCACAATACTTAGCTAAAGCAATTGCTAGAGATGGTGAAGGTGCAAATTGTTTACTTGAGATTAAAGTTGAAGGTGCAAAAAATGATCTAGATGCCCGTGCCATTGCGCGTACAATTTCAGGATCATCATTAGTTAAAACTGCAATGCATGGTTTTGATCCAAATTGGGGAAGAATTATTGCTGCATTGGGTAGAGCAGGAGTCTCTTGTGATTTGCAAGATGTCCAGTTATGGATTGGACCATATAAATTATTCGCTGATGGAATCCCAATGAAATTTGATAGGCAAGTAGTTAGTGACTATATGAAAGAGAAGTTAAATGGGAAATATTTAATCGATGATATAATTGATATTAGATTAATAGTGGGAATGGAAGAGGGTTCATCAATTTCATGGGGCTGTGATTTATCTGATCAATATATTCGCATTAATGCCGATTACACTACATAGAAAGTGTGATCGGATAAAACTTAGTTGTGTCAATGGATTTCGACGGTGTTATATACGAATCTTTGACGAGTGTGATGTAAGTGTGATCTTATTACGAACCTTGGGTTGATATTTCTAGAGGTGAACCGTGGTTCATGTCTAGATTTTAAAAATATATTTATTTACTAGTACTTGTAAGTTATTTGTGAATTAAACAATCAGTATAAACCTGTAACTTCACTGAAAAGTGTCTGATTTTCAGTTGATTCTGCAAAACCTAACAGTAATTCACTTCTATCTTCAATTCCATTCTTGAGTTGTCCGACCCAGTAGTTATATCCATCTGCATCTGGTTCTCGATCAAGAATATTTTTATAGAGATTGTTCACATATTGTTCATTGGAGAGATCTTCTCCATATTGTTCTGCAAATTCATTTGAGGCTAAGAATGACTCTGCGACTTCTCTTTCACTATTTTCTCCTGATCCATTTTTCTCAATCCAGTACTCAAGTCCATCAGAATCAGGAAATCGATTAAACGCAGCGTTGTAGACACGGAACATCTTTCCTGTGACACCGTCTTTTGTCTTGACTTGATCAAATGTTGCTTCTATTTCAGCAATGGCACTCACAGCTTTATCTGCAAATTGTAGTTTGGGAATACCAGTAATCTCATCAAAACCTTCTTCTGTTTTGATTTCAATGGAGCCATCACTTCTTCTGAAGAATTCGTATTCGTTTAAATTTTTTTCAAAAGTTATAGAAGTATTGATTTTACTTGGGTCAACCCAACGGTCATCAATATCGACTACTGGATCGAGCCAATCTGGATAATCTTTCGGTTTGCGTGTTGCTGCTATGTGAGATTTGTAGTTAAATCCTTCTGAGATTTCCCCATCCCCATTTGTAACGCCTACCTCTTTAGCTAGTAATGCATACGCCAAAGTTCCTATCTTTGGCATTGTTGCTGGGGGTACTTCAAGATAGACAGGATTAATTAAATCCCCTTTTGGATCTTTTTCAGGTTCAGGAGTTGGGTCAGGAGTGTCAGGAGTTGAAAGAGCCTCGATAGCTAAAAGTAATTCGTTTCTATCACTTCCTGCCATATAAGCTGCATAATCAAATCCTTCGTTTGCGGATGCTCCATCAGTTTCTGCTAAAAGTAGTCTATAGTCATCACTTCCCTCCTCTGGCATGCTTTCAGGAGGGTTTGTTATGGAAAGATGGACTGGTAAAACCGGGGGATCTTTTTCAGGTTCAGTAGTTGGGTCAGGAGTTGGGTCTGGATCTGGATCAGGATCAGGAGCTGGGTCTGGAGTTCTTTCACGATTTGGGTCTAGAGGTAGAATTTCAATATCTAGATTTGGGTCAGGAGTTGGGTCTGGATCTGGATCAGGAGCTGGGTCTGCTAAGTAAT
>QBWD01000018.1 GCA_003283685.1 Prochlorococcus sp. AG-315-D17 | reverse complement strand
AGGTTTACATGATGATGATATAAATAATTTTCCTAAAGAATTATCTATGGGGAAGCCTTTAGCAAGATTGATATGTTTATTAAGTGATGAAGGTTTAGAAAGATTGACTTTTAGTAGAAATCAAATTAAACGTTGCCGGAAACTAAGATTTTGGGTTTCTAAAATTAATCGATTTAGCTTGGAGGATTTATCAGAGGATGAAAGATTCCAACTTCATATTGATTTGGTCGAAGATTTACCTTCTTTTATTCTCTTTTTGCAATCTAATGATGCAGATGAATGGTTAAAGCGCTGGAAAGATCTCTCAGACCCTCTTTTTCATCCCTCTTCTCCTTTGGACGGTAATTGCCTTCAAAAGGCTTTAGGGGTTTCCCCAGGCCCGCTTTTGGGGGGTCTTATGACATATCTTGCAAAGGAAAAAGCTTTTGGTCGTTTGTGTACAAATGAGGATGCTTTTGAGCTTGCTCGAAACTGGACCCTACAGAATCACCCCTTTTTGTGATTAACTACACTTAAATCTAATTATTTTCAACTTATTTCGGCCGTATGCCGTTTATTTTTTATCCCCTTTCATTTACATGAGCGTTCGTCTTTACATCGGCAATTTGCCGCAGAATTTCAAAGTCAAAGAACTTGAAGCACTACTGATTTCTATAGGAGACGGCATCAAGTTTAAAGCTGTTTTCGATAGAGAGACAAAGGCTTGTAGGGGATTTGGTTTTGCAAATGTTAAAGATGAAAAAGTTGCAAATGAAATTATTGCAAAATTAAATGGCCAAGATTTTGATGGCAATAAATTAAGAGTTGAACGTTCTGAGCGTAAAGATTCAAATTCGGGTGGATCTAGAAGAGGAGGCAGTTCTTCTAATGCAAATTCTCAGGGTTCTAATCGTAAAGATGTTAAGAAAATTGTACATAGTGATGCTCCGATCAAAGAAGCTCCAGACCCTCGTTGGGCAGGAGAATTGTCTAAGTTAAAAGATCTTTTAGCTGATCAAAAAACCCCTGTATAAAATCTTCAATTAAATAATTCTCCTATCTTATATTTTTCATCGTTAATAGTTAATAAGTAAGAAACAGGAAGATTAATTGCTTTTACCCAACTTTTGACATAAGCACGATTATTGAAAACATCGTAGTCAAGTTTTTCAATGGAGTTAAGTATTCCTCTATACAGTCTTAAAGAAGTCCATATGGGCCATCTAGCGTCTATTGAAAGCCACTTAATCCCTTCTTCTGACTTCTGGAACCATTCTCTGGCTCTAGTTAATTGAAATGACATTAATGCTTTCCAGTTTTCGTTTATTTTTCCTGCCATGAGATCTTCCTCGGTATATCCAAAACTCTTTAAATCTTCTTGAGGAATATATATTCGACCTCTGCCACGATCTTCCCCTACATCTCTAAGGATATTTGTTAATTGATTTGCTATTCCTAAAGAAATTGCAGCTTTCGAAGTATCTGGAGATAATTTCTGAGGATTAAATGTATATGCCTTGTCAATACCAATTACTCCTTGAGTCATTAGACCAACTGTTCCAGCTACTCGATAGCAGTAAAGTTCCAATTCCTTGAATGTTGAGTATCTCGTTTTATCTAAATCCATTCTTTGGCCTTCAATCATATCCAAATAAGGTTGTATTGATTGAGGGTATTTGTTAAGTGTGTCTACTAGCACTGCATCAAGATCATCTTGAGCATTACCGGAAAACACTTTTTTTGTTTTTTTCTCCCATAGGTTTAAGCGATCAGATAATTCATTTTTAGATTTTTGTTGGGCTTCACTGCTGTCCATTAGTTCATCTGTTCGCCGGCACCAAACATAAATAGCCCAAATGGCTTTACGTTTTGCAGGAGGCAACAACATTGTTCCAAGATAGAAAGTCTTGGCCCATAAGGCAGTTTCTTTTCTGCAAGCCTCGTAGGCATCTTCTAAATTCACAGAAGGCTGAGACACAATTAAAAGTTAGAAAGTTTTATAGCCCGCAATTGCTTGAACTTTTGCAGTACTAAAAAGTGTCGTTCATACATTACGACTTAGATGACATTATTTCAGTGGAAGTTTGTATTGTCTCTGCACAAAGCTTTCCACTTAATACAGCACCTTCCATAGAGGCTAGATATTTTTGCATTGTGTAATCACCAGTTAGGAAGAAATTCTTAATGGGTGTTTTTTGGCTTGGTCTAAGATCTTGGCATCCTGGGATAGCTTTATAAACTGATTGTGGAGTTTTGACTACTTTATATTTTCGTAAGCTTGCTTGATTTTCACCTGAGAAGTGTGTAGGGAAAAGTTTAGTTAATTCTTGCATTGTTGCTTCAATTATTTCTTCATCTTTACGGCTAATCCAGTCTTTTGCAGGAGCAAAAACTAATTCAAGCATAGATCGATTTGGGTCTTCATATTCTTTGCAAGTGATGCTCATATCTGCATAAACACTTAACAAAGGGGACCGACTAAAAAGGAGGTGATCAATATTTGTCAGTTTTCTATCAAACCAAAGATGTATGTTAATCACTGGGACTCCTTTAAGACCATCTAGTTTCTTAAAGATCGTTTTAGAGGACCACTCTTTGGGTAAAATTGTTTTAAATATATCAACTGGCATTGCACTTACGTACGCATCTGCTTTTATGATTTTTCCATTAGGTTCTTTTGCACTTCCTATTAAGAAATTTTGAACACTGCCATCATTTTTAAGATTGATTTCTCTTAAAGGACTATTTAAGAAAACATCTCCCCCTGAAGCTTTTATATGATCCACAATCGGCTGGCAAAGTCTCTCTGGAGGAGCTCCATCTAGGAAAGCCATTCTTGAACCATTTTTTTCTTGTAAGAAGCGATTTAATGCAGTTAACAAAACAGTCGAAGATATTTCATCAGGACCAATGAAATTCAGAGCTTTACTCATAGCTATAAAAACTTCATCATTGACTCGCTCTGGAATATTTTGTTTTTTTAGCCATTCAGTCCAAGAATATTTGTCGCAATCTTCAACATAATTTTGCCCACGCAACATTGCAGGGATCAAGCCTAAACCAAAAGAAATTTTTTCTTGCCAAGTAAGCATGTCATTATTGCTTAAAATTGCTGCCACGCCGTTTACAGGAGCAGGTAGATCAGGGAAATCAAAACGACTATATTTTCCTGGATCTTCGGGTTGGTTGAAGATCATTGAATGACTTTTCCATTGAAGTCGTTCCTCAATGCCCAATTCTTTAAAAAGTTGAAGCATATTTGGGTATGCCCCAAAAAAGATATGTAATCCAGTTTCATACCAGTCACCATCTTCATCTTTCCAGGCTGCTACTTTTCCACCCAATACGTTTCTGGATTCATACAAGAATGGTGTATGACCTGCATCCGCAAGATATTTGGCACATGAGAGACCTGCAAGTCCAGCTCCAGCAATTGCAACTCGCATATTTTTAAAAAGGTTGTTTAACAACTTTAATTAGTAGAGACACCCAACAAGGACTAGAAACGTTAAATTTGCAGTATAAATTTCGGATTGTTGGTTTTAATTCATGAGCGATACCATTCTCAAGTGCACTACGCGTCATGTTCGAATATTCACTGCTGTTCTGGAAAATAATGATTTGGTATTTGATTCGGGGCATTTAACGTTGGATCTTGATCCTGATAATGAATTTATATGGAGTGATCAATCTATTAAAAATGTTCAAGAGTTATTTAAAGAGCTAGTTGATAGTCAGGTTAATAAAGAATTAAGTGATTACACTTTACGAAAAATCGGATCTACTCTTGAAGACTTCATTCGAAAGCTTCTTCAAAAGGGTGATCTTATTTATAACCCTGATAGTCGAGTAATGAATTATTCCATGGGATTGCCACGAACTCCAGAATTATTATGAATCAGGGTCCTTCTAATCGACGTCCATCTTCTCGTCGTAGATCTAACCTTGCTAGAAGGAAAGAAGGTAATAGATTTGATTCTTCTAGAAGAGATTCTGATTTCAAAGATGATTATGCGCCTAGAGAAAATCGATTTAAGCCTCCAGGCCCTCCTGGTGGAGGCGCAGGGATAAAAGTCAATTCTCAATCAATTGCTGTATTGGCAGGTGTCTTGGTCCTTGGTGTTGGCATTGGAAGCGCTATTACAAGTACAACTCAAGGAGGCAAGGGGAATATTGCAAGTCAGCAACAGTTAGATATGGCAGTTCCAGATCCAGAATTTTGTAGACAATGGGGGGCCAGTGCTTTTGTAATTGATGTTGAAATGTATACCACTTTGAATCCTTCAACTAGCTTTGTAACACAGCCAGCTCTGCAGCCAGGCTGTGTTATTAGGAGGGAGAACTGGACTGTTTTGCAAAAACAAGGAGCTATAACAAATGAAGATGTTAGAGAATGTAAGCAGCGTATGAATACGTTTGCTTACATCGGCTCTATTCGTGATAGCCCTAGTGTTAGATGTGTCTATCAGGCAGATGTGAATGAAAATAAATTCATAATTAAAGGTGCTGAAGAAGATGCAACCGGAATTAGCCAGGAAGCTATTCAGTTTTAACTTTTATATTTTTCAAATGTGATAAGGAACTTGCAAATAAAGGTAAAATGTCATCCCTAAATGCTTTTGAAGCTCTTGAAGTGTATCTACTTGGATTCGTAATAACTTTTAGTTCTCTTTTGACTTCTAAATCTACAACCAGTGGTTTATGAATTGTTCCGGCTACAAGTTCTCTTTCAATGGATACTACTGGAAGGAAAGCAGCTCCTAAACCTGATTGCACGGCATTTTTAATAGCTTCAAGAGAATTTAATTCCATTTCTATTCTAAGTCTTGAAACTTCTAGTCCTGAATTCGATAGAAGTTTGTCTAAAACTTTTCTGGTCGTTGACTGAGTATCTAAAGTGACAAACCCTAATTGGTATAAATCTTCTTTAGTTAACTCTTTTAGTTTGGTCAATGGATGTTTGACTGGTAGTACTAGAGCTAATTCATCATTTGCAAAAGGAATTACTTGAAGTAATTCGTTTAATTCAAGTGGAAGTTGACCTCCAATAATTGCTAAATCAATATTCCCATTTGCAACGTTCCATCCTGTTCTTCGAGTGCTGTGAACTTGAAGCTGAACTGCAACATCTGGATACTTTTGTCGGAAAAGCCCAATCATCCTTGGCATTAAATATGTCCCTGTTGTTTGACTTGCACCAACGATGAGAGACCCTCCTTTCAGATTATTTAGGTCCTCTATTTCTTTGCAGGTCTCTTGGCATTGGCCTAAAATTTTTTCACAATAATTTAAGAGAAGTTTTCCAGCTTCTGTTAATTGAGCTTTTCTTCCTCCTCTATCAAAAATGGCAATTTCTAATTGTTTTTCAAGATTTTGCACTTGAAGACTCACCGCAGGTTGTGTTACAAACAGACTGTCTGCAGCTTTTTTAAAGCTTCCCTCATCAACAATTGCTTTGAGGATCCGCAGTTGGTCAAGAGTAAATGGGATTTCAGCCATTTTAGCTTGCCTTCATGTCAGCATTAGACATCAAATTTAGGAAAGAATTACCTCTATCTGTTGATACCGTAAGTATCTAATAATTTTCTAAGAAGACTTTACCAATCTAATGCTCTTTTCAAATACTCACCATTCAAGTTTTGTGATGATCTTGCTTTTGGTAGGTTTTGCGTTGATTCATAGTGGTGGTGCTGCTTTAAGGGTTAAGGCGGAGAGCTATATTGGGGCCAGAGCGTGGAGATTGATTTTTGCATTTGCCAGTATTCCATCGGCTGTCATTTTAGTCGGTTATTTTATTTCTCATCGTTACGATGGAATTCGATTTTGGAATTTTCAGGGTTCTTCGGAACTCATCCCGATCGTATGGATGCTAAGTGCTATCAGTTTTTTGTTTTTATATCCAGCTACTTATAACCTTTTAGAGATCCCTGCTGTTCTTAAACCGAAAGTAAGACTTTATGCCTCAGGGATAATTAGAATAACTCGCCATCCTCAGGCTATTGGACAAATTATCTGGTGTTTTGCACATTTGCTTTGGATAGGCACAAGTTTTACATTGATTACTTGTTTAGGATTGATTGCACATCATTTATTTGCAATTTGGCATGGAGATAGAAGACTTAAGAATAAATTTGGAGAGGAATTTGAAGAGGTCAAAAGAAAAACATCTGTTTTACCATTTCTTGCTGTGTTGGATGGACGACAAAAATTGCACTTAAAAGAATTTTTAAGACCTTCTCAAATGGGGATTCTCATTGCGGTGCTTTTTTTCTGGTGGTCTCATAAATTTATTTCTGCAGGAGCTGAGGCATTTATCTCTTTTGATTTAACAGAATTGATTGGAAGAAGCGCCTAAGCTTTTATAAATATGTTTTAGCTGGATGAATTCGGCTGCTGAAATTGCGTGGTTAATTCCACTCCTGCCTCTTTGCGGAGCAGTTTTGATTGGTTTGGGATTGATCAGTTTTAATGATGTTTTCAATCGATCAAGAAAACCCGTTGCGATAATCCTTTTGACCTCGGTTGGGGCTTCTGCTGTTATCAGTTATGCCGTATTGGCTGAGCAATTATCAGGTTCGCCCCCAGTCGAACATTTATTTATATGGGCAAATGCGGGTTCATTTGAATTGCCAATGGGGTATGTCATCGATCCACTAGCTGCTGTAATGCTTGCACTTGTTACGACAATTGCTCTCTTGGTAATGATTTACTCCCATGGATATATGGCTCATGATCCTGGCTATGTTCGTTTTTTTACTTATTTAGCTTTATTTAGTAGTTCAATGCTTGGACTCATAGTTAGTCCAAATCTGCTTGAAATATATGTCTTTTGGGAATTAGTAGGGATGTGTTCATATTTACTTGTTGGTTTTTGGTATGACAGAGATGGAGCTGCTCACGCTGCTCAGAAGGCTTTTGTCGTTAATCGTGTAGGAGACTTTGGATTGCTGCTTGGAATTCTCGGTCTTTTTTGGGCAACAGGAAGCTTTGATTTTCATGAGATAGCTGAAGGATTATCACTAGCAGTTAGTAATGGCAATGTTCCAATATGGGCTGCTTTGACTCTTTGTTTACTTGTCTTTATGGGACCTATGGCAAAGTCTGCGCAATTTCCTCTTCATGTTTGGTTGCCTGATGCTATGGAGGGTCCTACTCCTATCTCCGCTCTTATACATGCGGCAACAATGGTTGCAGCTGGAGTCTTTTTAGTTGCAAGGCTGGATCCTTTATATAGTCAATTCCCATTCGTGGGATTAGTTATTGCAATAGTTGGAACTATTACTTGTTTTTTAGGCGCATCAATTGCATTAACACAAATGGATTTAAAAAAGGGATTGGCTTACAGCACAGTTTCTCAACTTGGTTACATGATGCTTGCAATGGGTTGTGGTGCTCCAGTGGCAGGAATGTTCCATCTTGTGACACACGCCTTTTTTAAAGCGATGTTATTTCTCGGATCAGGATCAGTTATACATGCGATGGAAGAGGTCGTTGGACATGAACCTATCCTTGCTCAGGATATGCGTTTGATGGGCGGGCTTAGAAAGAAAATGCCTATTACGGCTACGACTTTTTTAGTTGGTTGTATTGCGATTAGTGGGATTCCACCTCTAGCTGGTTTTTGGAGTAAAGATGAAATACTTGGGCAAGCCTTTAATAGTTTTCCAATTCTTTGGTTTATTGGTTTTTTGACTGCAGGAATGACAGCTTTTTATATGTTTAGACTCTATTTCCTAACTTTTGAGGGCAAATTCAGAGGAGATGACAAAGAAATGCAGCTTTCTTTACTTTCTATTGCTGGCAAATCAATAGATGAAGATCATGAAGATCATCAAATTGGATCAATACATGAATCTTCATGGCCTATGACATTACCTTTGGCAGTCTTAGCAATTCCATCGGTGCTTATTGGTTTTCTTGGGGTTCCTTGGAGAAGTATCTTTGCAAATTTACTGGATCCTGAAGAAGCTATGGAAATTGCAGAGAAATTTAGTTGGGGAGAATTTTTACCACTTGCAATTGCCTCAGTATCAATTTCGTCAGTAGGAATTTTCTTAGCTGTTTTAACTTATTACCGAAAAAGGCTTGATCTTGGTCAAATTTTATCAACTAGATATCCCAAAATCAATTCTTTCCTTGTAAATAAATGGTATTTGGATGATTTAAATGAAAAAATCTTTGTAAAAGGTAGTAGAAAACTAGCAAGAGAAGTATTAGAAGTTGATGCAAAGGTCGTCGATGGAGTTGTCAACCTAACTGGATTATTGACACTTGGAAGTGGAGAAGGCCTTAAATATCTTGAAACTGGTAGAGCTCAGTTTTATGCATTGATTGTTTTTGGAGGCGTAATTGCTTTGGTCGCACTTTTTGGAGTGATCGGAGGTTAGTTAGAACAAATTTCTTTTAGCTGTGTGTTTTATCCCCTATTTAGACGATGCCATAACTCTCAAGATTTCTACACTTCGAACGTGTTGATAAATTTCTGAAGTTTTGGAATTCGTGCTTAATACAACTTTAAATCTTGGAACCATGCTCACCTCTAACACAATTGCAGCCAATTTCCCTTGGCTTAGTCTTTCTATATTGTTCCCAATTGCTGGTTCTTTAATAGTTCCTTTTATTCCTGATAAAGGTTCTGGAAAAGAGGTTAGATGGTTCGCCTTGATAATTTCATTGATAACCTTTTTGATCACAGTGTGTGCTTACTTTCAAGGTTTTGAACCTTCACATGAGGGCTTGCAACTATATGAAAAGGTTAGTTGGCTCCCTGACCTTGGCTTGTCTTGGTCTGTGGGTGCTGATGGGTTATCAATGCCTTTGATATTGCTTACAAGCTTTATAACCTCTTTGGCTGTTTTGGCTGCATGGCCAGTTAGTTATAAACCTAAACTTTTTTTCTTTTTGATTTTGGCAATGGATGGTGGTCAAATAGCTGTTTTTGCTGTTCAAGATATGATGCTGTTTTTTTTGGCTTGGGAACTGGAATTATTTCCGGTCTATCTTTTCCTTGCAATATGGGGTGGAAAAAAAAGACAATATGCTGCTACTAAATTTATTATCTATACCGCAGGTAGTTCCATATTTATTCTTTTAGCAGCTCTAGCAATGGGTTTCTTTCACGCAGGAGGGGCACCTGACTTTGGATATACCCATTTGGCAGAGCAGGATTTTGGGAGGGGATTCCAGTTGCTTTGTTATTCCGGTTTATTAATAGCCTTTGGGGTCAAGCTACCTATTGTTCCACTTCACACATGGTTGCCAGATGCCCATGGAGAAGCGACTGCTCCGGTGCACATGCTTTTGGCAGGTATCTTGCTTAAAATGGGTGGATACGCACTTTTGAGGTTTAATGCTCAATTGCTTCCAGATGCGCATGCTCAATTTGCACCATTGTTAATAGTTCTTGGTGTCGTAAATATTATTTATGCAGCCTTAACTTCATTTGCTCAAAGAAACTTAAAAAGGAAAATTGCCTATAGCTCGATTAGTCATATGGGTTTTGTTTTGATAGGAATTGGCAGTTTTAGTTCATTGGGCACAAGTGGAGCAATGTTGCAAATGATTAGTCACGGTTTAATTGGAGCAAGTTTATTCTTTCTCGTAGGAGCTACTTACGATCGAACTCATACGCTTCAATTAGATGAGATGGGTGGAATTGGTAAGAATATGAGGATTATGTTTGCGCTATGGACTGCATGTGCATTTGCTTCTCTTGCATTGCCAGGTATGAGTGGTTTTGTCTCTGAATTAATGGTATTTGCTGGTTTTGTAACGGATGAAGTTTATACTCTCCCATTTAGAATTGTTATTGCATCTCTAGCCGCAATCGGAGTTATTTTAACTCCTATTTACTTACTATCTATGCTTAGAGAGATTTTTTATGGTAAAGAAAATGCAAAGCTAGCAAGTAAATCAAACTTAGTTGATGCGGAGCCTCGAGAAATATATATCATTGCTTGTTTATTAGTTCCAATTATAGGAATAGGACTTTATCCAAGAATTATGACTGATACATACATCTCTTCAATTGATGGTTTAGTCAAAAGAGATTTGTTAGCTGTTGAAAGAGTGAGAAATGAGCAAGCAACAATTATTAGTAATAATCATATTCCAATTGGTACTCTAAAAGCCCCACGAATAAATTGAGAATTATTATTTATTTTAATGGATTGATAGATATCTATTGATCTGTCTCTGGCGTGAACATGAGTAAAGAGTTAACTTGCATTTAGTTTTGTAATTTGTTTTGTCAGTTAATGCTTTAACTGAGACAGCTGATTCGGGAGCGAGATTTGCTATTCGTCTCCTTCAAGATGCTGCTGAAAGAGGAGATATAGATCCATGGGATGTGGATGTAATACCTGTTGTAGATGGTTTTTTGGACCAACTTAAACAACGCATCGAAATTCCACAAAAGATTTCAGAACAATTAAGTAAAAAAGGGGGAAGTTATGAAAATGAACTTGCCGAAAGTAGTGAAGCATTTTTAGCTGCTTCAGTTTTGGTTGGACTAAAAGCAGAGGTGCTTGAGTCTGAGATGTTTCCGAAAGATATTGAGATGGAGGATGATTTCGATTCAACGTTTTCAGAGCAAGGGTGGTTAGATGAAAGCTTTCATTTACCTCTAAGACCAGAGAGGCATCTGCTCAGAAGGCCAGTAGCCCCTCCTCCATTTAGAAGACCAGTAACTCTTGGAGAATTAATAGAACAGCTTGAGACAATTGCAGAATCTTTAAAAAATGATGATTTACAAAATCGTAGGAGGGCTCGTCAAAAAAGGTTTAGTGATAGAGAAGTTATTGATCAAGTTTCATCTCTTGCACATCGAGAAAAATTACCTGAGACAACAGCTGCTCTTGCAATCTTTATAAATAAGTGGGAGGAGGCTTTGCATTGGATTGATTTTGAAATATTAGTCACAAAATGGAGTGCAGCAGATGCTTCTGAAGATCTGGATAAGGATCGGGTTGGAGTTTTTTGGGCACTTTTATTTCTATGTTCGCAAGGGAAGGTTGAACTTAGCCAAAAAGAATCCTTGTTCTCACCAATACATTTAAAAAGGCTTCTTGCTCCTGGAATGGTAGCTCAACTTCCTCTTGCTTCTTTGGACGTGACAGATGCTTCGCCGGCTGCTGCCTAGAATTTTGAGGAGGGTTCAGTCTATGTTGGCTAAGTTGCTTAGGTTTAAGCGCCTATGAAGGCAATGATCCTGGCGGCTGGAAAGGGAACCCGAGTTCAGCCGATCACACATGTGATTCCAAAACCAATGATTCCAATACTTCAGAAACCCGTAATGGAGTTTCTGTTGGAACTACTGAAGGAGCATGGTTTTACAGAAGTAATGGTTAATGTTTCTCACTTGGCTGAAGAAATTGAGAATTATTTTCGTGATGGTCAAAGATTTGGTGTGGAAATCGCTTATAGCTTTGAAGGACGCATTGAAGATGGAGAATTAATTGGAGATGCACTTGGCTCTGCTGGTGGACTTAAAAAGATTCAAGATTTCCAAGAGTTTTTTGATGATACTTTTGTTGTTTTGTGTGGAGATGCATTAATAGATTTGGATTTATCTGAGGCTGTCAGGCGCCATAAAGAGAAAGGGGCTTTGGCTAGCTTGATAACTAAAAGAGTGTCAAAAAGTCAGGTAAGTAGTTATGGAGTTGTTGTAACTGATGATAATGATCGTGTTCAAGCGTTCCAAGAAAAGCCATCTATAGATAATGCATTAGGTGACACAATTAATACTGGAATTTATTTATTTGAACCAGAAATTTTTGATCATATTCCTTCAGGGGTACCCTTTGATATTGGTTCAGATCTTTTCCCAAAGTTAGTTGAATTAGGCGCACCTTTTTATGCTCTACCCATGGAATTTGAGTGGGTAGATATAGGAAAAGTTCCTGATTATTGGAGAGCAATACGAAATGTTCTTAAAGGGCATGTTCGTCAGGTGGAAATACCTGGTAAACAAGTTAGGAAAGGAATTTATACAGGTTTAAATGTTGCTGCGAATTGGGATAAAATTAATGTTAAAGGACCTATTTATGTTGGTGGAATGACTAGAATTGAAGATGGAGTGACTATCATTGGTCCCTCTATGATTGGCCCAAGTTGTTGCATATGTGAAGGAGCTACTATTGATAATTCTATAATATTTGATTACTCACTTATTGGTCCTAGTGTTCAATTAGTTGAAAAATTAGTTTTTGGTCGATATTGTGTTGGGAAAGAAGGAGATCATTTTGATTTGCAGGAAGCAGCCTTGGATTGGTTGATAACTGATGCTAGAAGACAGGACTTAGGCGAACCTTCTCCCCAACAAAAAGCAATGGCTGAGTTACTGGGAACTGATTTAATTAGTACAACTAATTAATCTTTGCTTTTTCTAAAATCATAGGTATATATTGCTCTCCTCTTACTGCCATTATGTGAACACCTTGAGAAATGCCAAGGAAACTTTTTATTTGTTCAGCTGCAATTAAGATCCCTTCATTAATAGAATTTGAAGAAGATTCAAGTCTAGAAATAATTGATTTTGGTATGCATGCACCTGGTACTACTTTGTTTATGAATTGTGCGTTTTTAGCTGATTTCAATAAAAAAACACCAGCTAATACAGGCATATTTATTGGGTCTGCTATTTCCCTGCAAAAGCGTTCAAGTGTTTTGGGATTCATCACCATCTGTGTTTGAAGGAAATTTGCTCCCGCTTCTTTTTTGAGTTCCACTCTACGTCGCAAGCCATCAAAACCTTTGCAGTTTGGATCTGCTGCAGCACCTGCAAATAAATTAGTTGGCCCATCAGGCAAAAAATCTTTAACTGGATCTATACCTTTATTAAGAGAGGTAACTTGTTCAATTAGTTGAATTGAATTAAAGTCTTGCACTGATTTAGCCGCAGACTGATCACCTATTCGAACAGGATCTCCTGTTAAACAAAGAATATTTTTAATACCCAGAGCGTGTGCTCCAAGTAATTCAGCTTGTAAGGCAATTCGATTTCTGTCTCTGCATGATAATTGGAGTACAGGTTCAAGATTTTCCTCTAAAAGCAGCTTACATAAAGCAAGACTGCTCATTCTCATGATGGCTCTGCTGCCATCTGTAACGTTATAAGCATGGACAAGTTCATTAAGTGCAAGAGCTTTTGCTATTGCACTTGATGACTCCCCTCCCCTCGGAGGCATTATTTCTGCAGTGATAGTTGAAGACCCTGATTCGAGTCGATTTTGAAGTTTAGATTTCACATCTCTTTTTTACTAGATAATTACTATCGGTGATTAAAGGCCCTAATCTAAGTAGTATTAATTAATGAGTTGATAGAGAGGGGAATGTTTGCAGGAGAAATCACCAATTCGTCTCATATGGGCCTCTCAGCGAGGGAAATGGAGATTATCGAACTTGTAGCTGATGGTTTGACAAACCAAGAAATTGCTGGAAAACTAACCATCAGTAAAAGAACAGTTGATAATCATGTGAGCAATATGTTTACAAAAACAGGTTCTAAAAACCGAGTAGCATTATTAAATTGGGCTATGGATCATGGGAAAATTTGTAGAGACGGTTTTAACTGCTGCTCATTGCCTGATGAAACAGCTAGTTAGTAAATTTAATTTTTTCTCTCTTCATTAATCTCTGACAAAGGCATTAAAGAACATTCAATCGAAGAAAGATTAAACAGCTTTGCATATGCTATGCAAGCTTCCCTATCAGTACAAGTAAAGCGAAGGACTCCCTCAATATCGTACAGAGCATACATAAGTATCTTCGGAAATAGACTTCATAAGCAGCTGGTATTTACCAGCTGGAAGTATAAAGACAATCTAAAGGACTGGGTGCCTTTTTGTTACTGACCTTTAGTTTTCAATCGATCATTTAAAGAAAGAGATGATATTGGTGTTTTCGCAAGAAAAGCGTTGCTTAACGATTTAATACCTGTGATTTCGCGTCCACACCAAGATGGTATTTGAACCTTTTCCGAGGAAGAATCTAATTCGATTTCTGCTAAAACCAAAGGAGAATTTAAATTTTTAAATGAATCAACTATCCAATCTTTGTTGTTAAGCTTTAGTTGATAGCGTGTTTTCGAAAGTTTGTATTTTGACAACTTCATTAATCCATAAGCATCTTCAATAGGTATTGGATATTCAAACTCTTTACTTATAAGGCCAGTAATAGAAGATTTAAGAGTTAAAAAACCTTCTTTATTGTTACTTATTCTGACTCTGACTGCCAAATCTTCTGGATTAGAGTTTAGATACCCTTGAATAAAATCTTCACTAAGTATTGTTAGGCTTTTCCAGCTTTCATTTTTTACTAAAAATCTTCTTTCAATTTCTATTCCCATAGAATATTATTTAACTTTTTTATTTAGGCTACTGGCCCAATGAAGCTTTTGAGTAATAGTTCTATAATAAGATAAACTTTCATTTAAAATAACAATATAAGTTGAGTGATTAGACTTTTTTATAATGCATTTATCTTTAGCTTCAATTAGGCATCCTCCAGAGCCATCTTGCCATAATTTAATCTTTTGATTTTTATTGCTTGTTTGAGTAACAATTAATTGTGATTGAGCAGGCACAACAATAGGCCTACTTGCTAGACTCATAGGACATATTGCACTCACTATAATTGCATCTATTGAAGGATGAAGAATAGGTCCTCCTGCTGCCATTGAATATGCTGTTGATCCAGTAGCTGTTGAAAATATCAGGCCATCACCTTTGTATTTGCCTACTGATTCTCCATCAATTTCAAGTTCGAGGCTGCAAGTTGGTGATATCTCATCCTTATAAGATCTAAAATAAAAATCATTAAGGGCAAAAAATATTTTTTTCTTTTGATCTTTATTAGTTTTTAATACTGACGCCTCAAGCATCATTCTTTTCTGGACTTTGAAATTTTGATTAGAAATTTTTTCCCATAGTCTTTCTTGATTTAATAGACGGCGATCATGTGTTAAAAATCCTAGATTCCCACCAACATTGAAACTTAAAATAGGAATTTTACTGGGAGATAGATATCTAGCAGCCCTTAAAACAGTCCCATCTCCTCCAAGAACTATTGCTATTTGTGGTAATTCTTCCGTCTTTAAAAATAAATCAGAAAGATTATTATTTTCTAAAGAAATTTCTGCAATTACAACTTTTGAGCCATAACTTTCAATGTTCTTTTTGCAATCGTAAGCTTCTTTAAAGGCTGATTGACTATCTGATCTAAATAAGACCCAGATCAGATTCAACTTCATTATATCCTTACCATTTAAGTAGATTGAAGTTTTCCATGTCAATCGTAAGTCTATTTCTATATAAAGAAAGTAGTATTGCAAGCCCAACAGCTGCTTCTGCAGCTGCAACTGTGATTACGAAAATAGAGAATACTTGCCCTCTAATTAAAGCCCCATCTATATATGAAGAGAAGCTCATCAGATTTATATTTACAGCATTTAACATTAATTCAATACTCATTAGAACTCTAACTGCATTCCTGCTATTTATAAGGCCCCACACTCCAGTACAGAAGAGAATAGATGCAACTATAAGATATGCTTGGAGAGGGATAGGACCAGCAGAACTTTCTAACATATTACAATTACAAATATATAAATATTATAGTATCTATTTCGAAGTATTTTTGATTAAAAGAGGTATTTGTTTATCTTTCAATAAATCACTGTTCATACCACCTTTATTGCTTGTTTGTATTAGCTTTTCTCTTCGCGCTAATACAATTGCACCAATTAGTGCCATTAATAATAAAATAGATGCAAGCTCAAAAGGTAATAAATAATCAGTGAATAGATGTTCCCCAATTCTTTCAGTTGCTTCTTCTCCAATTGATTTAGGACCAGGGATTGACCAATTAGTAGTAATATTTACTCTTAATAACAATATTAACAGTCCTCCACAAATTCCTCCAGATAATATTTTACGAGTTTTAAGTCCTTTGATTGATTGTAAATCTTCTTTTTTATTAACTAACATTATGGCAAATAATATTAAAACATTCACTGCACCTACATAAACTAAAATTTGTGCTGCTGCAACGAAACTAGCATTTAACAAAAGATATAATCCTGCGACTGACATGAAAACCCCACCGAGTAAAAAGGCGGCATAAACAATATTTTCAAGTAGAACAACTCCAATACTTCCAGCAATGATGACAGAACTAAGAATTAAAAAACAAATTAATTCTGATGAATTAGCTATATTCATTAATCCGAGGAATGTAACTGTTCAGAATCATGAGATGATTCGTTGTTTTTATTGGTATTCATTTCCTCCTGAAGTGTTTGAATGATTTCACTTGGTAGTTTTCCTGCTCTCTTTTTACTTGAGGAAACTTGGTGAGGGTCCATTACTCCTTGTGGTAAATATGCTAACTCTCTTAAAGGGCGAATTGATGGGTCAGAAGTTACACTTGTAGGCAATCTTCCAAGAGCAACATTGTCATAGTTGAGGCTGTGACGATCAAATGCAGCTAGTTCATATTCCTCAGTCATTGAGAGACAATTAGTCGGGCAGTATTCGACACAATTTCCACAAAAGATACAGGCCCCAAAATCAATTGAATAATTTCTTAATTCCTTTTTTTTTGTTTCTTTATTCATAACCCAATCAACTACTGGAAGATTGATTGGGCAAACTCTTACGCAAACTTCACAGGCGATACATTTGTCAAATTCATAATGAATTCTCCCTCTATATCTTTCTGAGGGGATTAATTTTTCATAAGGATATTGAACGGTTACTGGCCTTCGTCGCATGTGATCGAAGGTAACAGCTAGTCCTTGAGACAAGTATTTTGCTGCGCTTACTGCCTCTTGCGTGTAATCAGCGACTTTTTTGAGGAAACCAAGCATATGGTTTTATTGCCGGTGGCCTAATTAATACATTAATTCAGCTTATAACTTTTTTCAACTAAATGTAGGTACTTTTACCCAGGCGAAACTTCAATTGTGTTGCTTTTCTTTTATCCGCCAAATGCACTAGGAAACGCCAATTTGAGTGAAGCTGTTACAAGTAAATTCACCAATGATATTGGTAAAAGAAATTTCCATCCTAAATCAAGTAATTGATCTATTCGCACTCTTGGAGTTGTCCATCTTATTAGGATTGCTAAAAATACTAGTAAGTATGCTTTGAGAACAGTCATTATGATCCCGATGGCTCCAGTGAAAACTTGAATTACAGGGTTATCAATAGATATTCCGGGTAAAAATGAGATCCATTCAATAGGGAATGGAAAACCCCAACCTCCTAGGTAAAGAACAGATACTAATAATGCGGATAAGACAAGATTGATATAACCAGCTAAATAAAATAGTGCGAATTTCATGCCTGCATATTCTGTTTGATAACCAGCTACAAGCTCTTCTTCTGCTTCTGGGAGATCAAAAGGAAGCCTTTCACATTCTGCAAGTGCACATATCCAAAAAATAATAAAACCTATGGGCTGTCTCCATATATTCCAACTTAGAAACCCAGCACTATTTTGTTGTTCAACTATATCAACGGTACTTAATGAATTACTCATCATGACAATTGCCAATACTGCTAGAGCTAAGGGGATCTCGTAACTTATTGATTGAGCAGCTGCTCTAAGTCCCCCTAATAAGGAATATTTATTATTAGATGAATAACCACTCATAAGTAGACCAATAGGCTGAATACTACTAAGCGAAATCCATAAGAAAATGCCAATCCCTACATTGCTAATTAAAAGATTTTGTCCAAAAGGGACAATTAACCAAGATAGAATTACTGGAACTAAAACTAATATTGGACCAACTGTGAAAAGTATATTGTCTGCCCTAGCCGGGATTATGTCTTCTTTTACTAGAAGTTTTAATCCATCTGCCATAGGTTGCAGAATTCCTAAGGCCCCTGCATATTCTGGCCCTATCCTTTGTTGAGCAGCAGCAGAAATTTTTCGTTCTAACCAAACAGTTACTAAAACCCCGATAACGGCGGAGACCAATACAAGGAGCATTGGGAACGGGATCCATAGCAGATGAGCTAATTCAGGCGATAATCCAAGGCCTTGGATCCCTTGGGTGAAACTCATTTCAAGATCTAAGCCTGAATTCACTTCTTTTATTTATTCTTCTAATAGATTAGTTGGATTTCGGAGTATTCATAAATTTTTAAAAGATTACTTTTTTTACTTATCTATTTTTGAGTGGTTGCCAATTCCTTGTTCCTTCACCTTTATAAATTTGGGATGGTCTGAAAATTCGATTAGCACCTAGTTGTTCTCTCCAATGTGCTAGCCAACCAGCAACTCTTGAAATTGCAAAAACTGGAGTAAAGAGATCCCTAGGAATACCTAGTTTTCTATAAACAAGTCCAGAATAAAAGTCAACATTTGGAAATATACCCTTAGGCCCTAATTTTGTAATTGCCTCTTCTTCTAGTGCTTTAGCAACTTCATACATTTCATCTTTGCCAAATTTAGAGAAAAGTTCTTCTGCCAAATTTTGCAGAATTGATGCTCTTGGATCTTTTACGCGGTATTCTCTATGCCCAAAACCCATTACTTTTCTTTTCTTTTCTATTGCATCATCAAGAAATGAACCTGCTTTATCAGGTGTTTTAATCTCTTCAAGCATTGCTATTACATCTTCATTTGCACCACCATGAAGTGGACCTGCCAAAGTCCCTACTGCTGATGCAACTACAGCATATGGATCAGTCAAAGTGCTTGCAGTTACTCTCGCGCTGAAAGTACTTGCATTGAGACTATGCTCAGCATGAAGAATTAAGCATCGATCAAATACGCTTGCAGCAAGCGGATCTGGCTCTTTCTCTGTGAGCATGTATAGGAAATTGGATGAGTAAGGTAAATCGTCTTGAGGTTGAATAGGGTCATCTCCTTTCCTGATCTGTTCAAAAGCAGCAACCATTGTAGGGATTTTTGCAACCAGCCTTACTACTGCGTCATAGATATATTTTGGATCATCGATTACTCTTCGAGAATAAAAAAGTCCAAGTGATGCAGCACTAGCTTGAAGAGCATCCATTGGATGACCTGACTCTGGGAAGCATTTGAGCATGTCTCTTATACGAAAGCTCACTCTGCGATGCATTTGTACGTCTTCTTCAAATCTTTGTAGCTCTTTAGCGCTAGGGAGTTCCCCCCAAATAAGTAAAAAAGCAGTTTCAAGAAAACTACTTTTCTGGGCAAGTTGACTTATTGGATAGCCTCGATAATTAAGATTGCCTTCTGTTCCATTGATTTCGCATATCGAAGATTGT
>QBWD01000017.1 GCA_003283685.1 Prochlorococcus sp. AG-315-D17 | reverse complement strand
AAATTTTGGGATTCCAATCAGCCTGATGGGGATATTACTCAAGGCCGGTCTAGCTTTACCCTTATTAGAGGCATCAGCTATAGCATTAGTAGCTATAGGATTAGTAATGACAATATTGAATTACATTCCAATATTAAGAAGATATATTCCTAGTCAAATATTGAAATAAGAAGTAGCTTCGGGAATACAGGTTATTTCGGCATACCAGTAACTCTGGCTTTACTTCCAAATCAAGCACTTATCTACAGCATAGGTTTTGACCTTGGAGAAACATTAGTAATCTGGAGCTTAGGTCCATTACTTTTATCAAATAACTCAGGAGACTTGAAAGGAAAAGAATATTGGAAAAGTTTAATAAAGGCCTTCACTAATAGTCCAGCTATCAAGGGCTTGATAGGCGCAATACTAATTAGTTCAATGCCCTGGAGTGAACAAATAACATCGTTAGTTTGGATCCTTTCAAGAATCGTCATTGTATTAGCACTAGTAGTTGTTGGGATGCGTCTCGGTTGGTTAAAAACATCAACTTTTTCAACAATCAAATCTCAAGTGAGATCAATTAAAACCAGTTTATTTGTCAAATTGATAGGTCTTCCATCTTTGATGTTCACTATATGTTTAATTGTTCGAGTACCAAACATTATGAGAGACGCTTTAGTTCTTCAAGCAGCCGCGCCTACAGCTATTTCAATTTTGTTAATAGCACAAGCCCAATCTCAAGAGGAAGAAAAAGCTACATCACTAGTAATCTTCAGCACCCTGGCAGCCCTTATAACAATCCCTATATGGGCAATAATTTTAAAGTTTTAAAAAGTTAAGAACTATCAGCCAGTTGATGTATTTTATCTAGTTTATAGTGAATAACATTGATCTAATGACAGTAGCCACATCGAAAAGGCCAATAGAAAGAAAACCAACAAAAAAGAAAGCATCACCCTCTAAGCCTCAATCAATTTCTGCTGCAATCCAGCCCAGTTTATCGACTTCAAAACTTATTCAAAATTTAGGATCATCTAATAATGGAATTCAATTCAAGATTGAAGGAGATTTAAGAAGTGCTTATGGGAGGGACTAAAGAAAATGGACCTACTTAAAACACTTTTTTCCGTTGGAGTATGTCTTGGGATCGGATGGGCTCTCTCAAAAGGAATCATGTTCGGCTTGACGCATATTTAAAATGACAGAAAAGATGAGGCCGACAAATGAAGAGCGTAAAATAATGGAAGATGTCTCGATGCAAATTAAAGTTGCATGTGAAAAACTAAAAGAGGCAAAGAACGCAACAGAATTACACGTTGCAAAGATGCTTCAAGAAATGGCAGTTCTTTATTACTCAGAATAATGACTAAGACATGGGAGCCCAAAAAAGAGCAACTCCCTTTAATTGCACGAACAATTGAATTCATCGCTGATGAATTAGCAGAGTTGCAAGAAGCATTGGATTGCCCCAATTCATTTATTGATGAAATAGCTCATCGAGTAGCATCACCATATAAAACAGACCAGAACATCATCAGAAGAGATGAGGAGTGAATGGAATTTCTTCAATCACATGAGTATCAATGGGGACTTTGGACTCCTATCATAGGAGGAATACTTCTTTACGTTGGATTAAATATCAGAGTTACAGAAGTAGATCCAAATGAATAAGAATGAACAATTACTTATCTAAAAAACAAATAAAGACTATTTCTTCTCATATTGCTTTTTGACTATGAGACAAGGAACGATTGAATTAATTCTTCTTGCTGTAGCCTTTCTTACACTCCAATTCTGGTGGATAAGAATGACAATTAAGAATGGTCGCACCGGAGAAGTTGATAAATGGGGGCAAAAAACAATTCAGAAAAAAGACAATGAACTTGAAAAGACAAAAAAAGATTTGGAAAAGATATTTCGATCCTAAGTATTCAAGGTCAATGGCCTTATAAATGGTATGAACTATCAAATATTGCTTGAGAACTAAGCCTCAGAAGCTGTCATTAGAGAAGAAGCATTACAAATGCTAGAGATAGAGCTTGATACACAAATTGAAACCATCTGGGAATGAAAGGGGTGCTAATTAGTTCCCGAAACATATTTGCAAAACCTCTCTTGTTTGGGAAGGCAGTAGCTGGATCTAATGTTTATCTTTTGTTGGATAAATCTAAAACTCCATCTTTAGGGAAGAAGGCAATAGGTGCCAAAGTCTTTGATACGTTTCTTGAACATGATTATTCAGAAAGAAATTAAAGTTAGAAATGAACCTTGTAAGTTTAAAGAAATAGCAAATCTCTCTCGTTATTCCAACATAAAAGAACAATGGGAATAAAAGAAACGCCAGAAGAAAGAAAAGCTCGTTTCAGAGCTTTATAAAGTGACGAAAGAAAATTATTGATTAGAAAAAGTTGACTGCTCAAGGATTAAAAGAAGGAAGTGGGGTTTCAGGAAAAGATCTATCTTCCTATGATAAAGAAGAAATAATTGATCTATTATTCATAACAAAATGCGTTCGTAACAAACAATAAAGAAGATCCCTTAATAATATTTTTTTGTTTGAGCCTATAAATATAGGCAATGTGGACTTATGGATAACCCAATAGAAAAGAAGAAAATCACCTTAGCAAGATGCGAGTGAGAACATTTGCTATATCAGCAAGCACTCTTGCTCTTCTTGACTTTTCAAAGGGAGAGTAGTTTCAATCAGGAGGTCTTTTAGCACTTGGCTGGCTTGCAATTATCATTGGAGAAAAAATAATGTTTAAACTCCCCCCTGCAAATAAGGATCAAAAATTATAAAAAGACAATTAAAGCTATTAAGAGATGCATGTCATTAATAGTAAAAAAATGAAAAAGGAAATCTAACCACTTTGGATATATGATCTTTTCAAATGTTATAAGCACTATAATTACTCTTTCGAATCATCAGTGCTATGAACGAGACTAAAACTAAAAAGAAAGTTGATTGGACACAAATGAAATTTAATATTAATGATCTTTTTACTGGATTCGCCCTAGTCTTATGCGCTTTCTTATGCGCTTTTAGCCTTGCACTAATCGCGATTAGAATGGGACCAATAGCTAAATGGGCCAATTATCAAAGCATTTGTGTCGAACAAGAAAGCAAAAAATCTCCCATCGAATGGGCAGTTAGAAAATGCAACGGACGATCTAAGGTCTATCAAGTTAAGTAATAAGTAAATAAATTCTTTCATTTTTTACTATCTACAATTGAATAAGCAGTCCAAGGTGTTCGATTTACTCCTTTTAATCAAAGTTAAGATAATAAAGAGCTACATAAAAACATGGGTTTGAAACAGAAACTAAACATCAATAGTTATGAATGGTGGAGAAACCATAGGAGATTTGTAACATTGGGAATTTTTATTGCTCTATCTGCCGGATACGTTAGAGGCCCCTCAGCAAAAGACTTTAAGGTTAAAAATACTTGTGGTCGCTTAAGTGCAGATCTAATTACAGGCAAAGAAGCATCTAAAGCACTAGGGTTAGGAAAGAAAAGAATCGAGACAGAAATAGGAGATACTACAAAAATCACTAATCACTATTATCACTCCAAATATTACTGTCAGGGGTACATCAAAGGTAATGTTGGGTTGGGGTATTAGCTCTAATCAACTAATTAAGCTAGTCAACCAGGATTTAGTGAGATCATATTACAATTTCAAAACTACTTGATATAATAAAAAAATAGTAGGAGAAAAGAGCCTAAGTACATTTGTCCCAACATTGATTTTTCAATATTATTCATAAGAAGAGTTAGTTAGTCAGCTCAACGGAAAATCAAAGGAATATATCACTTCAACTCTAAATGAGATCGTCTACCTAACTTTTAAGTGCAAAAGTCTTCTCAAGTTTGGCCTTTAGCTGTTTTAAAGAAGGAGATGAAACTTTTAGGATCTTTTTATAAAATCCAAAAACTTTTAGGCACGCTAATGGAACGAATATTGCAAGCAGTAGGCTTTTAGTCTCAATCATTCAATGTGATGAACAAATACAAAGTGAATTATTGGAATATTACATCTTAAAAACATTCAAAAAGTAATATAAAACAAACGATAAACAACAGACAACAAAGAGTTTAATAAAAAAGACTTCAATATAAAAAAAGTAATCGAACATAAAAGTTAGAGTTTCCAATAAACTATTCAATAGGCTGAAGAATTTCACATAAGAATTTAAATGGGTGATTTCATTGACAAAAAAAATGACCTGAAGGCACTGATATACAAAATTTCTGCTGTCACTGATAGAGGTCAGAGAATGAACGCTCTGATTGCTCCTATGTATCAGGAAAACTTGATAGAAATGGATAGGCTTATTGATAAAATTGTACCTTTATCAAAAAATATTACTAAGAGTTCTATCGAAGGTGAATGGGAACTGATTTACTCGTCGGTAGAACTTTTTAGAAGCTCCCCTTTTTTCCTGGCGATAGAAAAAGCTTTAAACAACAAAGGGAAAAGTGATCTTTTTTTCAAACTCCACCTTCTTCAAGTGGGCTCATTTGGTTTATCTACCGTGGGTAGGGTAGGACAAAATCTAGATTTCAAAAATGAAGAACTTGTCTCCACCTTCGATACCACTATCTTCGGACTCACAACTATCCCAATACTTGGTTGGTTCAAACTATTACCAACATTTGGCGGACGAGTCATAACTTTATCCAAGAAATTAAAACTTACTCAGGACAACAAGTTGACTATGGAACTGGAGAAAACAAAGGTATCCACTGTACCTGGGTTAGGAAAGATCCCATTACTTAATAGCATCTTGATGGAAAAGTGGTATCCCGTACATGCTGTATGGAAACTCCTCCCTTGGAATAAGAAAAATCCCGATTGTGAAGTGACAATTGTCTATATTGACGAGGATACACGCATAGTCAGAGATATGTATGGGGCCCTATTTATCTATGTACGTCCATCGATATCTTTGATTTAAGCAACAATAATCTAATATGAATTTGACTAAGTCTAATTCATATTTCTAATCAATTATTTGAAATGTGTTGTAGAAACAAGACGGCTGATTTATCTTTTGAATAGAACTAAACTCAATGAGAAATCAAGAAATCATTGTAATTGGAAGCGGTATTGGAGGTTTATGTTGTGCAGGATTGTTAGCGAAAGCTTGGGAAAAAGTACTTATTCTTGAAGCTCATACGAAACCTGGAGGAGCTGCCCATGCTTTCAATCAAAATGGCTATAAGTTTGAATCTGGTCCTTCACTTTGGAGTGGAATAGGCAGTTGGCTAACAACAAATCCTTCGGGTCAAATACTGAAGGTACTAGGACAAGAAGTTGAGTTGGTAAAATATCAAGATTGGAATGTACAGGTTCCTGAAGGTATTTTCACAATTGGAGTAGGAGATAAACGGTTTAACGAAAAAACAAAAGCCATTAGTGGAGATAAAGCAATAAAGGCATAAGAGGTGTTTTTGAATGCAATTCCTTTGTTGGCTTTCAATCCAAACAAAACTGGCATCCTTGATCTCATGAAAAGGAGTAAAAAAATAATGCCACACTTAAATTCATTCAAATATCTTGGAGGTGCCTTTGCAGCGGTGGCAGATGAACATCTTGAGGATCCTTTTTTGCCAAATTGGGTTAACTTACTTTGTTTTCTTATAAGCGGTTTAACTAAAGATGAAACAAATGCAGCGGCAATGGCAACTCTTTTTTAAGATTGGTATAAACCTAATGCCTACTTGGAGTATCCAAAGGAGGAAGCGAATCTATCGTCAAAGCACTTTTAAATGGGATTTATTCTTTTGGCGGAGAACTTCAACTTAATTCAAAAGTTGATGAAATTATTATTGAAAAGAATAAGGCTAGCGGAGTAAAACTACAAAATTGAGAAAGACTAACTGCAGAATATATTGTTAATAATACTGATATTTGGAACACAATTAAGCTTCTTCCACAAGAAGTCGCTAAGAGATGGAAAAGAGAAAGATCTAAAACTCCTAAATGTGAGTCATTTCTCAACATTCACCTCGGTTTAAATGAAGAGACTTGAAAATATTCCTATTAACTCAATATGGGTTGATGATTGGACTTAGGTATACGGCGGAAAGAAATGTTGTGGTTTTATCAATCCCATCCGTCGCGGATCCCTCTATGGTATAACCAAACAAACATATTCTTCATGGATACACACAGCTAATGAACGCTGGGAATTTCGGAAAATCTACGAACTAAAGATGAGAACTATAAAAACTTAAAAGAAGAACATTGCTCAATTTTTTGGAAACCACTTGAGAATTTAATTCCGGATATAAAAGAACGGTGCGAAATGAAAATGTTAAGAACACCCCTGACTCATAGAAAGTTTTTAAATACAACAAATGGAAGTTATGGCCAGCATTATCAGCAGCCGAGGGACTTTTTCCTGGGAATAAAACTCCAATAAAGAACCTATTCCTTTGCGGGTCAAGTACCTTCCCCGGTATCGGTATACCACCAGTTACCGCCAGTGGGGCATAAACAGCCAATACAATTCTTGGACCAGTTTTTCAAAGGACCTTCTAAAGGATTTAGGCCTATAAACAATTAGAAATTCGTTGTACAACGTACCTAAATCTATTCCCAAAACCAGACTAAAAATTCTAGAATTTATATTCAAACTAGTTTATGGTAGATAAAAAATCACACATAAACGTTCTTACAGCTGGAAAGATTTTGTTGTAGATTTCGGAATAGTCGCTGTATTAGTAGGATTCATATTTTTTGTCATTATTTTTTTACTTCTTGTTCTTAAAAAACCTTCCTTCATCATTGATAAGAGGAGTATCTATTTTTAATAAACATATCTTGCACTTAAGGCGGCATGATGAGTAAAGAAGAAAGATCCAACCTATGACTAATTCACTTAACAAAGCATTTACAGGCGTCATAGCTCTTACTTTAGTTGTAATGGCTATAGGGCGTATTCCTTTCTCAAGGGAAAAAGAGCTATCAAATCTATGCAGAGAATATTATGCAATGTATCTAAACCAGGAAGTTTACTCACCAAAAGAAAAAGCTCAAAAGATAAAAACCATTGCCAATAAAACAGGACTAAAGTCAGAGACTAATAATATTGGGAATTTCTGTAATTCTTTCTATTTTAATCAAAGATAGTTTATGTCTAAATCATTAATACTAAAACTACTCAAAAACCTATATATTGTAAGACGCGTAACTATTCTTCAACAGAGAGAAAAGCATTAAAATAGTAATAAATACGTCAGTACTTATATCGATAGATTTAACTCATAAATCGAGTTTAATAAAACAAAATCGTTAAGGAGAATTATGAAGAATCAAACTTTTTCTAGAATCCTTGAGAAAATTAATGTAGCCAAAGAAAGAATAAGAGAGCTCCAAACAATGATTAATCATTGGTAAAGTAGAAAAGTTGTTAATTTTTGGGACACCGAATGTTCACTGCATCCCTCATCACCTGCTTGTCTTCTATTCAATGAGTAGCTTTTACTCAAGTGAATAATCCTTATCTTATTTTTTATTTGAAGATTCTCATAAGCTTATATGTGATATACCTTTCAAAGAAAACAAGTGCGACTGCCTCATCCAATTAAAAGATTAAGAATAAGCGAAGGTTCACTATTTTTAGCTATGCCAAAACATACAGATTTTCTTCTAAAAGTTGTAATTGAAGCACTAATCGAACCTTTGTAAGGATTTCTAATATCATTACAAATTGAGTATCATTTCAAATAAGAAACAATAACGATCCAGCTATAAAGCCTGAAAAATGCCCTACTAAACTTATACCAGGAATTAGCGAGCAAATTATACCTACCCCATTTAAAAGAAACATCGATTTAGTTGTTCCTTTTTCTTTCTTCAATCCACATAACAATCCAAGAATTTGGCGCTTTCCATAAATCGAGGTGAAAAGTATAAAAGCATTTACACCATAAAGAACCCCACTAAAACCAATAGCTAATGACATTTGATTGCCAAAGAGAAAAACATCAATAAACCAAAAGATGAAAGTCTGCAATGGAATCAACAAACTTATAAGTAACAAGAAAAAGTAATTATTTTTGAGTCCTAGTGTTTTAAGGAAATATCTTGCGACTACAATCCCAAAAATATTTGTCCCTAAATGATTGATATCAGCATGTATGAAATGAGATGTGACAATTCTATATGGCTCAATTATTAAGGCTCCAGACCAATAAGCTAACATTGACTTATCTATCAATCCAAAAAGATCTGTAGCAGCAAAGCAAATTGTGCAAATCAAACAAGGGAAAATATATTGCCACTCATTTCTTGGAACATTATTAAGCATTCAATTAAAGAACTATTCAATACCTATTAATAATATAGCCAATCATCTCTCAATATTGAAGGATAATTCGCTATGCATCGCCATAAAGAGAAATAAGAATTCTTTACTTAATGTCAACAAACCAAATAAAGATATAGATCCTAATATTATTAGTAAACTTAATACAACTCTGCTATATTTAGATAAGCAGGTATAGAGAACTTAATACATATCAAATGATAAGCTTAAATAAATAAACACCTATTGATTTAAATCTATTTAAACTACTATTAAAAGCTTTTATTTACAAAACACATATAATTAATTATACAATCGTAAATTATTCAAAAAAGATTTTATAGAAATTGCATTAAATCGTGCAGTATTAATCAATAAGCAGGTTTTCATATCTTTTGAGACAAAGACTCCATTAGACGTTCAGTAGAATTTTTACAACTAGCTAGCAAGTTTAAGGTTATGCTTATTGTTTTCCATCCCCAGAGGGAAAATGTGAAATGCGTTAAAAAAAGTTAAAGCTGAGGCCAGAGAAATAATTCCTCATCAAGCCCTGATACTCCATTAACTAATCATAGAGAAAAGGAAAGTTAACACTAAAAACATATAACTGTAAAAGTATTATTTGTGTACGATTTGTTACTTCTCCACAATTCAAGATATCCATTGTCTCAATTATGATTTTTATTACTTTAAGTGAGAAATCATATAATTAATATAAAGTCAAGACAACTCTTCCTTCAGTAACAAAAAGGGCTCTCTAGTTTATTAGCAAGTGTAATAAGCAAAAACAGGAAAAAGATATCAAATTACTATCCTTACAGAACCAAATCATTTCAACAGCTTTATTGAGTTAAGAATGTGTAATCAATGCCTTGAGTCCCACAAGTAATACTTTCTTTTTAGAGCAAAAAGTCAAAATTTTCTTTCTGAGGGCAATCTATGAGAGCAACAGAGATTCTTATGTGCCCAATAAGATAAACTAATCACTAAATTTTACTACGCTTTTTCACAAGTTAAATCATTTTTTTTTCTACAGGTTTTCAACAGAGAGTTCATTATTTTTATATCTATCATTGAAACAAGTGGAAAACAGGAAGTAAACTGCCTTAAATGCTTAGTTAATTACAGGAAATCGCAAAAACTCTTGACATGGTTGCAGCGCAAAGGATCTCGGGTTGAGATCATGTAAGAATCATTTTCATGAACTCCTTGACTCTATTGAAAATAAGAGGAAGATAGATAGACAAATCAGCAGAGATTGCATGCAAAAGCCTGAACAAGAAAGGTTTATCGAAAGCAAAACTGAGGTTTCAGAAACTCTATCTACAAATGATGATGTAGTCAGTTTCATAGAAGAGGTGCCTTCTCCTTTAAATGATGCAATGTCTATTTTTATGGATGAACATCCAAACTGGGATCAGTATCGATTAATTCAAGCTGCCATATCTGGCTTCCTTGTGCAGAAAGGTGTCTCGACTAGAGAAATTAATCGTATTTACTCTCAAAGTATGTTTTGCAGAAAAGCGTTTAGTACAAATATGTGAAGCTAAAAATAGCATTGCCGAACTTTACTTATCAAGAAAAAGAATAAACTGATTTAAACCTTATTTTTTCAGAGGAACTTTTTACCTATTTCACTAATTTGAAGGTGGACAACTTGTAAGAAGGGTAATCTTTTCGAAATATTCTAGAAAATAAATCCTACATTTATTTACTTATATTGATATTTAAAGTATCTAAAAAAAGGTTTTAGTTATTTCAGTACATATAGTCTATCTAATAGCTATAAAATTATTCAAACGTCAATTGAACAATAGGCTTAAAAATGCACGATTACAGTATGCCTCTAATCTCTGGTAATGAAAGTAGAATTCTTTCATTAGTTAATCAAACCAATAAACTCTATCAAAACAACACAAGGTTGAATTTACAGAACATCCAATCAACTTTTGCATGTGCTCTACACATGCATCAGCCAACAATACCTGCAGGAAAAGATGGAAAGTTCATATCACATTTGGAATACATGTTTGAGAATATCTCTGAGGGCGATAACCATAATGCTGAACCATTTGCTCAATGTTATAAACGTCTTGCAGAAATAATTCCTGACTTAATTAAAGAAGGATACAATCCACGAATCATGCTGGATTACTCAGGAAACTTACTCTGGGGAATTGAACAAATGGATCGTAAAGATATTCTTTCATCATTAAAATTCCTAACATGTGATGAAACTATTCAACCACATGTGGAATGGCTTGGAACATTCTGGAGTCATGCAGTAGCATCCTCAACTCCTATAGCAGACATTAAACTACAAATATTAGCCTGGCAACATCACTACTCTTCAATATTTGGAGAGCAAGCCTTGAAACGAGTGAAAGGATTTTCATTACCTGAAATGCACTTACCTAATCATCCAGAGGCTCTATATGAATTAGTAAAGTCACTGAATGAATGTGGATACCGTTGGCTACTTGTTCAAGAACATACAGTAGAGAACATAGATGGCTCAACTCTTAGGGACGAACAAAAATATATACCTAATCTACTTAAGGCTCGAAATTCCAATGGTGAGATTGCAACTATTATTGTCCTGATAAAGACTCAAGGTTCAGATACCAAACTAGTTGGACAAATGCAACCTTATTACGAAGCACTAGGCCGAAGTAGACAATCATTAAGTACCAAAACAATTCCATCCATAGTCGTCCAAATAGCAGATGGAGAGAATGGTGGAGTAATGATGAATGAGTTTCCTCAAGCCTTTATTGAAGCTTATAAGAAAATCAATCTTAAAGGTAATGATATTAGAACTGCTCCAATAAACGGAACTGAGTATTTAGAGTTTTTAGAGTCCATAGAGATAAAGCCAGATCATTTTCCGGTAATACAGGCTGTAAATCAACACAAACTCTGGCAAAAAATAGGAAACTCCATCACACCTGAATCGATAGAGACAGGAATCAAAGAATTAACTTCTTCAGATCAACCCTTCTCTATGAACGGAGCTAGCTGGACAAACAACCTTAATTGGGAAGAAGGGTATAAAAATGTTCTTGAACCTATTAGAATTCTAAGTTCAAAGTTTCACAAGAAATTTGACTATTTAGTAAATCAAGATCCATTAGAAACGAAAACGGACGAGTATAAAGAAGCTCTCCTTCACCTTTTATTACTTGAAACAAGCTGCTTCAGATACTGGGGACAAGGTAAATGGACCGACTATGCTAACGAAATATACAAAAGAGGCTTACAAGTAATTACATCTGATTTCAAATTATAAAATAATTGGTTAAATAAAATTCAAACACTTTTATTAGAGAATAATATTTATTTAATGATAAGTACATCAATAGCCCTAATAAAGCATGATGAGTAGATGAGACGATTACTAGTGTTACAACATATAGAGAGAGAAGGTCCTGGATTGTTTTGCCAATTAGCCGAAGAAAGAGAACTAGAAGTTAAAGTATTTCGTCTTGATCTAGGAGAATCTCTGCCAGATTTAATTGAAGGAGATTTACTTTTAGTATTAGGTGGACCTATGGGTATAAGAGATATTAATAATCCAATTTATCCATGGCTCCTAAAAGAAATTGAATTTTTAAGGAATGCATTAAAACATAAGATTGGCATAATTGGTATTTGTTTAGGAGCTCAACTCTTGGCTTATGCCGCTGGCGGTGATATTAAAAGTTTAGAAGGAGGTTCACCTCCAAAACCATTACCAGAAATAGGATGGTCCGCTATTTTCTCGAATGGAATATACAAAAATGATGATTTGATTTCTTTTTTTAAACTTCCTTTACCTGTTTTGCATTGGCATGGAGATAGAATTTTATTACCACCAACAGCTGAATTAATAGCTAGTAGCAATAGATGTAAAGAACAATTATTTAAGATTGGGCCTTTAGCTTATGGACTTCAATTTCATATTGAAATAGATGAGGGAATGGTTAATAGATGGATTGAAGAAGATATTGAATTCATCACAGCAACTCTAGGTTTAGAGGGACAGTCCATTTTAAAACAACAGCAAAAAGATTATGGGGATAAAACTGTTCAATCAAGATTGACATTATTAAATAAATTATTTGATAATTTGGGGGCTTGAGATATCTAAATGATCTATTTAATGATAGTTCTACATAAAACTAGTACTCATATGTTGCCTACTTGATAGATTTAAATATTAATGCCTCTGATTTAAAAGTTGAATCAGAACATCCGATTAACGTATTTCAATAATTCTCAAGAAAATAGCCTGACGGCAGAACAAATAAAAACATATTCTAAAGAACATATTCCAGGAATAAAAATTAAAAAGCAATATAACTCACCCTAAAGTCCTAGAGAAAATGGAAGTCAATAACGAATGTCATACAAAAACCACAATAATCTAGTTAATGCTCAGTTACAAAAACAACAATTAGCAAATTAATGCGTTATGGTCACCGACCATCCTTTTAATAATATGACTAGCACTAGTTTTGATCAAAATGGACTTGATAAAGCAGGTATTCATTGGATGCAATACCTTTCAATGACATCAATGTCTTTACTAATTTTCCTAGTAGCTTTGGACAAAGCGGTGCCCAGCTTCCATCATTTTGTTTTATTTTCAATGTCTAAAGCTGGTGTTATCTGCAATTAATTAGCTGGTTAAAAGAATTAATAATCAACTCAGACTATTAAATTGATTTTTGATATTTTACAAATATGTTAGAAAAATGTTTTGTATTTCTTTACTGAATTTTAACTAACTGGCGGAATAATTAAAGCATATTTAGATTAATTATGTATTGTGGAATGATTATTTATTTTAATCAAACAAGAAAAGAGAAAGTTAAAAACAGATAGACAGTCCCTCCTCATCAATAGAAATAATTTCAAACCTAAGGCAAATATTATTTGAGGCAAAGTTAATAACCTCTTTGTTTTCCCATATTTGTAATTCTTAATTGTTTTAACTTATAATTGTATACAAGGACCCATTACAGGACCATTAGCAATCTAGTAATTGATGAAAGCAGCGTCAAATTCAGAAAATTGGGTGCAAAGCCTTAGAAAACTAATCAAAAATTCTATTGGGCCAAACTGGCAGATCAAACCAATCGAAGGAAAAACAAAACTTAGAATACGACTTGATGATGGAACACGCATTGAAAAAATAATTGGAATTAATTGGTCAAAATCAGATGCAGAAAAAATCCTAAGAACAGTAGAAGAGATCCATCACTTAACTATCAAAAACAATGTTCCACTAGAAGAAGCGATACTACAAGTTAAAAAGATACACGCGAAGGCACTACGTATTTCTGCAACACCTACTTCAAAATCACTTCTAAATGCTTGGGTAAAATATGAAAATCACAAAGTTAATGTTGCGAAGGACATAACTCAAAGCTCATGGAATCAAGAATATGGAGGAAAACCTAATCATGGAATCCTACCTCCACGTAAAAAAAACCAAGGAAAAACATATTTACAGCTAAAGCAAGTCAAAGCAAACAATGCCAATGAATTACTTCATAGAATTGCTGAGAAATTTGAATATGGAACAAAAAGCAGATATATCAGAGTTCAACATATTTCAGCTTTTTTAAAATGGGCGACGTCGAATGAATCAGGATTTCTATTGCCAGAGAAAGAATGGACTCCTCCTACCAAAAATGAATTAAGAAATTACATAGGTATAGAACTAGCCCAAAAAAACGTAGAAACTGCCGCCCAAACTGTTGCCATAGAAGAAACAGACCTTCTTCAACTAATTAACTCATTACCCATTGACGTTGACAAAGATCAAAAGAAGCATCGCCTTAGAGATCGAGCAATGGAATGGGACTTAGCAATTAAGCTCTCCATTGTTTATGGACTTAGACCACGTGAAGTAAGTCACGACTATCTAGGAGTAAAAAAGAAAGAAAAAGAATTCATATGGTGTAATTATTGTAAAAAAGTTGGTAGTCATAAAACAAAACCAAGAAGATTGTGGCCAATTCACCCAAAATGGGAAAAAGAGTGGCATTTAGTTAAAAGAATTAAAAATAAAGCCCCTCTTCCTCAAATGAAAATTTCTGCAACAGATACTTTTAAAAATTATTTGAGATTTAACGAAGTTTGGAAACGACTAAAGGATCAACACGATGTAGTCCCCTATTCATTCCGACATTCATATAGCAAACGAGCTCATCAAATTTACAAAATGAGTGCTAGTAAAGTTGCTGCTTTTATGGGACATTCAGTAAAAGAACACAGCTCAACCTATGCGCCATGGATCAATGTATCAACGATAGAAAAATCAAAAGAGCGATCTATTCACTAATTATCAAATAAAGAAAATCTTCACCGGGTCCATTAGATATATAACTTCCCTTGGGATAAAGGCGAGATATTTAATTAAATATCACTGAAGGGCATCAACGAAAGAAAAGTCTTAAGAGCATCAGTCTGAGATTCAAGAGAACCACATTCCACCATTTTCACTTAATTCTAAGAAACGCTTATTGTGTCTCGATTGTTTCTCAATAAGCTCGTTTTCTTCATCCTGCTGTATTGTATTACTCCTAAATGAATGAAATGACATAGGCATAGGCATAGGCATAGGCCATAGTCTAGAAATCCATGATTTAGTTCTTGCCCTGGCAAATGAAACCATTGATCAACAGTTGGTTAGTAAGTACGAAACCATTTAAAGATTCCTATTCTTTTATAGCTTTGAATCCATATTAAGAAATCAAATATGTCTTGAGATAGAGATTATCTCTCAACATAACAACCAAGGAATATAGACAATGACTCATATAAATATACAAAAAAAAATAGATCCATTCACCGATGAAGCGATTCACAGCTCTTAAAGTTGTTAGTTGGCTTACAAATTGAAGGTTATGAGGAGATTTCATCGCACCTTTACATTTATTAAATCAATTAAATTAGTTAAGCAATAGCAACAGCCATTGAGATGGGACGTTAACAAGCCTGATGAATTATCTATAATGCATAGAATAAATCAACTCAAATTGAGAATGCAAAAGATCTTTGGGAAGACAAGTTTATCGAAAAAACTACACATTGTTTAATGATCAAAGAACAATTGAACAATGTATATGCCAAGATCATGACCAAAGAGGAAAAAGTAGTAAAAAAAAAAGACTATAAGTCTTTCAAACAAAGCCGATCAAAATAGAACAGCACTTCTTCGTAAACAACAAATTCCATGAGAAGCTCACTGAAACTGAGAGATAGTGTCTAAGACCAAATGTCCTTCATCATGGATAAATGGTAAACCAATTGTCCTAACAGACAATTCAGAACCTCATGAGATTAAAACCCTAAATAAATAATTCTATTAACCCACCACAGGTAGTAGGGGTTGATTTCTTGAGGAAATGGAGCTAGAAATAGTATCCCCATCACCCAGGCCCGTAGGACACCATACCTAGGGTCTTTTTTATTGAAAGAGCATCAAATTTTTGTCCTAATCTAACTTCTTCATCGAATCCGTGGAAAACTCCAGGATTCACTCAGGAATTTGAACGTTAAACACTAAACTCAAAGAAAAGAAAAATTATTAATTTAAATTGAAAAGAATGGCAGATTCAAAAAATAACCATATTTTTTGAAGAAATCAATATATAATATATAAAAGTTCAGCTAATCAAGCCGCAGCAAGACTCAGGCCATGGAACGGGGACTTGAGCAATCCAAGATTAACTAACATGACCGTTCTTACCTCTCTTGGGAAAAAGTATATCCAAAACAAAGAGATTTCTAGGAAAGAACCTATAATTATCAACTATCCTAGTTTAGATGTAATGAGTAAAAGAATTCATGAAGCCATGAAAGCCGAAATGGGTTGATTTACTAAATTAACAAAAAAGAGCCTATGAAGGTATCTTTTTTCTTAATCAGATTTATTTTTGATTTACGTAAAAAATTTCATTTAATTACTTAGTAGATTTGAGAGATTCTTTTTTTTATGATTTATTTAATACTAAATAAAGAGCTAAAGAACTTACAGTTCCTGAAGAACCTATAAAGACATGCCAAATTTGACCGCCAGAACTAGAAAGAATATGCCCAAAGAATCTAGTTAAAAATATGCCACTAATAAGATGTATAAAGAAGAGCCAATCTTTAAATCTTTGCCACCATTGTGTATTAATAATATACTGATAAGAATCTGTAATAAAAGCTCATAAGATTTACCAAAGGTCCAATAAGAACATATTGAGAATAAAAGCAATAATAGATTTAAAAGTATTATCGACTAGCTTTTTGAAACTGAGATTGAAACAGGGACAACCCTTAGCAAGAAAGGAATAAAATAGCCATTGAATACTGATAAATGATCTATAAATATAAAGTCAGATGATATATGAACAATCATCTCGAAAAGAGAATCTATCCCAAGAAACACAAAAGCAAACATATTAAGGAAAGGGAATTTAATCTGTCTAAATTCTTTTCTAGATTTAATGCCAATAAATATAGGGATTAAAACAGCCTGAAGGTGGGCCAGGAAGAAAATGATAAAAAAGTCAATTCTTATTAAATCTATTAATAGGAAAATAGCAATATAATTCGAATTTTAACTAGTCTTAATACAACTAAAATAAACTTATGTAGAGACTTTTTTTTAAGTAGTAGAGCTAAATTGTTCTTTATTATTATTTTAGTTCCTATTTCTGCAGGTTTTAGTACAAAGAATCTCATCTCATATCCAACCAATTGTAATTATCAAAGGAAGGTATCCAAATAAAATTAATAGACGGTTGTTTGATTAGTAAGGTGAAATCATTGAAAGTCTTAACAGGAGATAAAAAGGAGAAGTTGTTTCTATATATCCAAAGACACTAAATCCAATTACTGATCAAGTAACCTAAAAGTACCAATAAGAGTGAAGATAAAAGACACTTTTGCGCTCCGGATATTATTAATAGAATTGGAGTGAACGTTTTCGATCCTTTATGAAGAACTAACTAGTAATGCAAGCAAAAATCAATCATGATAATGATGGTATTGATCCATCTGAAGAATATTTCAAGAGAAAGGATGAATCTGAAGATCAAGAAAGTGAAGAGTATTATCCACAAGAACAATCAATTCCACCTCACTATTAAAAGCCTTCAATGTGTAATAAAATAGCTAGATCTATTTAAAGTTTTTAGTTAAAGGATTAACTACTCATTCACAAAGCTCTAAAAATAACTCTTCTTGAGATGTCTTTCCATACAAATTGTTTGACAATCATTCTCTTCTGCTCGGTCTGAAACAGAGCAAAAGGTGACACATTCAAGATAATCATCTATTGGGTCTATTTGCCTTTCTGGGACATTTTTTCTTACATTGGTATTCATGATCAAATCCTGTGTATTAAATTAAATTTTAGTATCTGGATAAATATTTTCCATCCGTATTACTTACTAATTCTCGTTATAGATAAATAATAGTTATGGGAATGATATGAGCTATTAAACCAAAACAACGGTTTACAGCACCTCTAGCTTCCACATTTGGTTAAAGAAGACTCCAAAATATATATATCAAAAAATCAAATCGAATGAATTTATTCCTTTTTTCTATGCAGCTGTGGCAATCTTTAGTGAGCTTTCTGCAAACACAGTAGCTTAAGAGTTCCTAATCGTGTACTCTTAAACTAATGGAAAGCATACTAATATAAATTTTATCCAACATTAACTATTTGCTTCTTTAATAATTGGATTATCCATAGCTGAGTTATATTTTAAAATGGTATAAAAGCCGAGCAAATTTTCTGTTCCTACCTTTTCAAATGATGAAGAAACCTGGATGAAAATACTAGAAGCTTTAACACCATTAGAAAGAGAAGAAGCTAATAAGTATGCATCTGAGATAAAAGAACCTTACCCAAATTGCAAAGAAGTCACACTATGAAGACCTGACAAAACTAATATAGCTTACGCAGTCCGTTCGGAAAATAGTAAAGATAAAGATGATTGGTCTATCTATAGAGAAATATAATTAACTTTCGCCATGATGAAAGAGGCTTCTTATGGCCTCTTTCATAGTCTTTTAGTTAACTTCAGTATTTAATACCACGATAAGTTAAAAAAGGTTGAAGTTGTTTTCTAGCTTCAGCTTGCCTAGCAGTATAAATACTGTTTCTGTAGCTGAGCTCTACTATTTTTCTGTGAGCAACTTCTTTATGTTGAAGATACTCTTTGCCTCTGTAAGTAAGAACAGTCATTGTTCTGTTTTGTAATGCTCAAGTCCCCGTTCCATGGCTTGAGTCTTACTGCGGCTGGATTAGCTGAACGTAATTAAAGTATATATAATCTAATAGTGCTATGTAGTTCGAGCTAATACATTATGATTAGTTTCTTAAGACATAGTCCTAATCTCTTATATCAAGATTTTATTTCTTGAACTTCATTGACTAATTTTTCCTGAAGTTCAAGGGTAATCAATCCAAACGCGGCACAGTCTTTTATATCTTGGATTGGATCGGTCAAATTATCATGTTCATTCAACCAACCTTCAGTACATCCTTTACAAGCAAATCCTTTCAAAATTTCTGCTAGGATTTTAGCTTTTTGAAGATCCATTTATCTAAACAGTTTATTTAGTACTTTATACACAGGCAAGAATCTATCAACGAAAGGCATGATAATGAATAAAACCAGACAAATAACAAAAAGAAATAGAAACAAACTAAAAAATTAATCAATTCTTGAAATTACTTTATTTCCAGTTTATCTATCTATCAATATTTTCTGTAATAAGCTAATGCCTCTAGATTATCTAAACAAAGGAACTATCACATTGTTACAGCGATATAAATTCTGTTTGTCATATAAGGATTGAGCGTCATGGATATATTATATAGAACATTAAAAATAGATCAAATAAGTGTGGGATTATTATAAAAAATATATGCACTACTAAACGAATCACCCAGAAAAGCATTCCACCATATAGAAAACCAGCGACACCTGAAGCCCAATCTTTTGCAAATCTCCATGAAAT